>CAZPQA010000103.1:0-9643 GCA_964588535.1 uncultured Desulfobacteraceae bacterium | reverse complement strand
AAACGCCATTTTCTGGAACCGTCACCGCCAGAAACTGTCCCACCTGCGGACACCATGAAATCGGCCTGGTCTCTGAAAATGGTGTTTTTCGTCCCCTCAGAACGGGAACCCGAGTTGTCATAATGGATGAGATGGAGTCTGCGCAAATGCCGACACAAGGCGGGGAAGCGCATGCAACATGCAAAACCCGAGAGGAACCTTCGAACACCCTGGAAGGAAGCTACTGGGTTCCTGAACCGCTGAAGGGGGACCGACGGTTGCGGCTCAAATACGGCGTGGTCATCCAAAAAGAATTCGGATCGGTCCCCGTTACTGAACACATCTATGAATCTGCGTATATGCGGAAATTGAGTTATTTACTGGAAAATGAAGTGAACATCCCCATCGCCGTCATCCTCGACCGCTTTTTCGTGGCCCCGCACCTGGCTTCCGGTGAAAGCGGGGACATGGCCAACAACATGTGGGGAGAATTGGAAGAAATTCGCCAGCCCGTGGAACAGGTGGCGCAATGGCTTAAGGAGCCGGATGAAAAGACGTTGCAGTTACTGGTTCAACCCGGCGCCATAGAAAACCTGGAAAAGCAGCCTGTCAACGAAGAAACAGCACTGGAAGAACTTAGAGCACTGGACCTGGAAGACTTTCTGGAATTGCTGTAAAACCAACTTCCCAAAAAAAAGCTCCCCGGGTCAACAGACCCGGAGGGCTCATAAAGTGACGTTCCTAATTTTTTACAGGTACTTCTTAACTTCTTCGGTCAATGCTGGAACCACATCAAAAAGGTCTCCCACAACACCGTAGTCGGCCTTCTGGAAGATGGGGGCATCCTCATCTTTATTGATGGCAACAATCACCTTTGAAGTGCTCATGCCGGCCAGATGCTGAATGGCTCCGGATATACCGCAGGCCACATACAGATTGGGGGAAACCACTTTTCCGGTCTGTCCCACCTGATCCGAATGGGGTCGCCAGCCCGCGTCAACAGCCGAACGGGAGGCACCAATGCTGGCCCCGATCAATTCTGCCAGATCTTCCAGGATATTATAGTTTTCAGGGCCTTTCATGCCGCGACCACCAGAAATGATCTTGTCGGCTTCCGTCAGATCTACTTTGCCGCCTTCATCCTTCATAACATCCAGAACCTTGGTTTTTAAATCCCCGTCATCCAAAGTGAATTCCGCGTCCACCACCTCGGCAGACCTGGATGCGTCAGGTTCATTGAGTTCCATGACCTTCGGGCGGGCCGCCGCCATTTGCGGAAAGCTGTTTTCGAAGGTAACCTTTGCATAGGCCTTTCCGGCGTAGATGGGGCGGGTTGCCACGAGGTTGCCATCTTCAACGGCAAAAGCGGTGCAGTCCTGTGCCATTGCCACATCAAGCCTTGCCGCCAGTCTGGAAGACAGGTCTTTTCCTTCCACGGAGGCGCCCACGAGCAATACCGCCGGATCACCATCCTTAACCAGTCCCGAAATAACGGACACATAAGCATCAGTGGTATAGGGCTCCAGTTTCGGATCATCGCACACCAGTACCTTGTCCGCGCCATATTGACCCAACAGATCGGCCTTGTCCTTAATATTTGAACCAAGCAGTATCACGGTCAGCTCTTGACCGAGTGCATCCGCCAGGCGCCTTCCTTCACTCACAATTTCGTAAGTAATTTTACGGATCGCTCCATCCCTCTGCTCAGCAATCGTCCAAACTCCCTGTGCCATTTTTTATCTCCTTACACAATCATACTAACATTAATATTCGCACATCAACACGATTTGAAAAACCGGGAAACGGTAAGGGTCTACAACACCTTCGCTTCATCGTGCAGCAGTTTTGCCAGTTCAGCAGCCTTGTCTTGAGGGGTATCACCCTCAACCATTATTCCGGCCTTTCGAACGGGAGGTGGTGTCAGTTCCAGAATCTTCAATTTCCTTGCGCCCGCGCCGAATTCTGCGGCATCCAGGCCCAGATCTCCAAGACTTTTTTCATCAAGGGGCTTTTTCTTGGCCTTCATAATTCCGGGAAGGGAAGCATACCGGGGCTCATTCAAACCTTTCTGAGCAGTGATCAGCGCCGGCAGGGAAGACTCAATGACAAGGGTCTCACCTTCAATGGGTCGCTCCACCTTGACCGATTTTCCGTCTTCAGCCACTTCAAGCTTTACGATAAGGGAAAGCTGAGGAATACCCAAAAGTTCCGCCACAGCAGCGCCAACCAGTCCCTGATCATCATCAACACCCCGCTGACCTGTAAAAATAATATCGGATTCAAGATCTTTGATAGCGGCGGCAATGGCCTTGGCCGTTGCAAGGGCATCACTGCCCTCCAGAGCGTCGTCACTGACAAGAATTCCCTTATCTGCGCCCATGGCCAGAGCCGTGCGAATAGACTCCGTCACTCTTTTCGGCCCAAGGCCCACCACGGTCACCTCGCCGCCATGCTTTTCTTTCAGGCGCAAGGCCTCTTCCACGCCAAACTCATCATACGGATTCATCACCCATTTGATATCATCCGTCACGATTGACGCTCCGTCCGATCCAATCTTGATCTGGCTTTCGGTATCCGGTACCTGTTTTAGACAAACTGTAATGTTCACCTTGTCCTCCTTCTTTACAAATGTTTCAAGTTAACGGCTAAGATCGACTATTTATTTGAACCAGTTCCTCAGATGTTCGATTCAGAATAACTACAATATAGCTGTGATGTAACTACGCGTCAAGAAAAAAAGGGCTTTGTGAAAAGGGCGGATTTCAAACCCAAAAAAAGACAGATTCAATTCTTTATGCCTTTCAAGAAAAAGCCGCTGATCTGCTTGGCAACGGTTCTGATATCATATTGCTTCCGCCTTGACAATACCCAAAACCGCGACACTTCATCGAGAGCACCAAAGAAAGCCCTTTTGGCGACACCGGGGATCACATCCTCCCTGAAAAGCCCCCTTTTCTGCCCCTCGATGATAATATCCCCTATAATATCGAGGTATTCCAGGAATCTCTCATTCTTATACTCCTTCATGAACTTGCCGCTCTGTCGCAACTCCACCTGAATAATCTCGGCCATGTCTTTATTCTTTTCAATGAGATCGAGATGGGTTGATGCAAATATCTCAAGTTTTTCGGCAGGATCATCTATTTTTGTGAGCTGAAGGGCCATATTATCCAGCACGACCTTCATCTGTTCTTCAAAAAGAGAGATCAGGATATCATCTTTGTTCTCAAAATAGATGTAAATCGTTCCATCAGCGACCCCGGCTTCTTTTGCGATCTGAGCAATTTTTGACTGATAAAAGCCATTTTTTGCAAAAACCTTCGTGGCCGCTTCAATAATTCTATGGTGCTTCTCGTTGTCTTTTCTTTTGCTCACAATTCTCACCTATCAATGAATGACTATTCATTCATAAATTGATACCATCGTTCAAAGTGGGTGTCAAGTATTTTTATCCCGTATTTCAAAACCGTACATAAATTCTTGACAATAATTTCCCCCTTGCATTAGATTTCAACATATCGCCGTTTTCATGGAACCAGCGCAATATTGCACGGACTCCCTGATAAATCCGGCGGTATGGCTTGCATGTTCAGGAGGGGTTATGCGCCGATTACTGTTCTCATCCGTTTTTTTTGTTGTGTTCGGAATTTGCTCCCTCAGTGTTCTACTCAGTCTCCATGCCGAAAACGTCTCGGCTGAGAACATTAGAATTGGCGCCATTGTAGATCTGACCGGCCCCCATGCGACGCGGGGGCAGTTGAACCTCAGGGGCATGGAAGATTATTTCCGCTATATTAATGAAACAGCATCTGGCATTTCAGGACGAAAAATTGTTTTGGCCGTTGTTGATGGTGGCACCGGGGTTGCGGATGCACTCAATGATATGGAAAAATTCTGCGTTTCAGAAAAGGTTGATATGGCGACCGTTTACAATGCCCATATCTTTGAAAAGGCCCGGCCCATTTTTGTGAAGCATAAAGTTCCCCATATCAATGTTTCGAACTGCCAAACCATTCTACGCCCGCCCGCCTCTTACACATACCTGCCCTTCGGAAGCGCTGTTCTGGACTGCTACGCCATACTCCAATACATTCAAATGACCCATGAGGGCTCTGCCCCACCCAGAATCGGTATCTTAACTGCCAATGATGCATGCGGAAAATCCATTCATGGCCCAAGCGAAGCCTATGCATCAAATCATCGCCTTCAAATCGTTTCCGTTGAACAATTCACCCCAGGAACCCCGGACCTGAAACCGGCAATGCTGAAACTCAAGGATGTGGGTGCGGAATATATTTTCATGCAATGTGCCCCATCGGACGTCATTACAGCCCTTAAATCCGCTGACCGCATCAATTACAATGTTCCTTTTTTCAGCGCCTGGACATTGATGGATGCCGATTTTTTTAACCTTGGAAAAAGATTGATCAGGAACCGAACAAACATCTCATTTCCAGGATGTCTGCCGGGAAACGGTACTTCCGGTATCAATTTGGTAAAGATGCTGATAGATCGTTACAAATCCGTATCCGGATTCCATACCGCCTACTGGGAAGGTGTTTCCATTGCCGCGATTATGGCAAGGGCGCTTCAAAAGGCCCATGAAACACTGGGTAAAATTGATGGTCAGACCATAAACCTGGCCCTTGAAACTTTTGAAAGAGAAGATTTTGGAGGGCTTATTCCCGACATTACCTATACGGATACGAATCACAATGCATCTTTTGTCACAAGGATTGTAAGGGTCAATGAAAATCGAACATTCACGCCGCTTACTAAATTCTGGAATCCGAAAACAGAGAAGGTAACCATCATACCATGAAAGCCTTTCGCGGTGATTCTACCCTCTTTGCCTCTATGGGCCCAGAAACCCCACAAAAGCATACGGAGTTTTAAACGCTTTAAGAATTGGCTTTAGGGCCGAACCGAAAGAGAACCCTCATAATGGATTCATCCAGTCATTTTCCAAAAGACGTCCTCTGGCAAAAAGACGCTTTCCAATTCATTGAGCCGGATCAATTTGAAAATCTGGGAATTGATCCTGACGCTGTACCTCTGGGAACCTATATCTCTTTCAGACACCCCTCACAGCTCCGAAGCCGATTTGGTGGAAATGCCTACGGAACCGGTTTTTTTGAGGATTACGATCGGCTTAGTCCTGACGAAATCAAAAAACTCAACAGCATCGCCCTTGATAATCCCGAAGACATTCGTGCCCATTACAAAGATTTAAACGAAATACACCGTAAGCTGGGTTTGCTGATCCGGTTCTCGAGTCTCGGTCACCCCTACTATCTCATACCGGTTCACCTCATCTCCGTTTCCCTGGCCCACATTCAGGCCAAAGTTGACGAGATTGGTAAAATTGTTGATTTTCACAGTAAGAAGTATTTGAAAGAATATTGCAATATCGGTGTCATGGCACGCCATGATGACCTCATCCTTCACGAGCTTTCTTTTCTCTTTCAGGATCACCGCCTTTATGTCATCGATTCCCTCGAAAAACTGCTGGCCAAAGACCTGGAGCTGGATATTGTCATATTGACCCATGATCTCTTTGAAACCGTTATCATGGGGCAATTCAGTCGTTTGGGCCAACAGGCAGTTTCAAAGAAAAAACTGGAGCAATACAGCATTTACATGCTTTGGAAAATCTGCAACCTGCTCAAAAGCGAAGGTGAAATCTTTATTATCGCCGATCATTTTCCTGCAAAAAGTAACCAGACTGCCGAATTGATATTCAAAACAGAACAGGAAGAAAAAAGATTTGCACTGTTCAGCCACGTTTTTAATACAAAAAGGAAATATAAAATCAAGGATCACGGGGTTCACGTCAATATATTTGACCTTCAAAAATACCTGAGTGGTCTTTATTTTGAGCAGGAAACACTCAACACCTTGCTTAACGGAAAATCCCCTGCCGATCTCTCCATGGAAGAGATCAATAAACTGCCCTATCTTGGTTACGATTTAGGCAGTTCGCCTTTCCTTGCAAACCAGCAAAAAAACTGGTCCGGGCTTTGTTCCATTTTCTTTGATGAAATATTTTTTAAACCTTTTGTCCCTGACCGCATCAAAAAGGACTGGGGAAAAAGATTCTCCTGCAAAAGTTATAACCCCGACAATATGTTGGTCTTCCTTGGACAGAAAAAGTCCTTTGAAATTGCTGTGGTGGACATCAAGAGGGATGTGGCCGATTCGAACCTGGCCGGCTGCGCCTTTGAACTTGTGGCGGATTACAGAGATTCACTGGAATTTATTGTTCGAACTCTGAAGGTCCTTCACGCCCTCAAAAAGGGAGATTATGGTTCCCTTCCGCGGGTCTTCATTGATCGTTTGCGGCAACCGCTGGAAAACAAAAACAGAAGGTTCGGTGCCCTCAACCATTGCATCAAGCTCACCAATAACATCAAACGGCTGGAAAAAATAGGCGGCTATCTGAACCCGGACAAAATTGAAGGGCCTGACACGCGATTGCTGTCTAACCTTGAGGCGCTTACATCTTTCGGGTTTTCACACCATGAGCTGAAAGAGATGATT
The DNA here is from genome assembly GCA_964588535.1 of uncultured Desulfobacteraceae bacterium. Classification (GTDB taxonomy): domain Bacteria; phylum Desulfobacterota; class DSM-4660; order Desulfatiglandales; family Desulfatiglandaceae; genus NaphS2. The sequence goes on along the minus strand of CAZPQA010000103.1, from coordinate 3,124 downwards.
CTCATTACCCTGGGGCATACAACACTGGGCCGCATTATATCCGGAAAAATGTCCGAAAGATCGCTTAAACCCGCCTCTGATATGGCCAGCACATATGATCCGCAGCAGGCCCTTAACATGCTCCGCTACTGCCGTTTGATGACCATGGCCGAAACAAGCGCGGCCAAGGGCAATGAACTTTCTAAAGAGCAGCTTAACCAGCTCTTTGAGCTCTATGAGTCCACCGTTCGGGTAGTGGTCAACCAGGAATTGGATTGGGAGCAGCTTCTGGATGAAAAAACCATCGCCATAGGTGGCATACGCAACCGGATTGTCAAAAAGATTCTGACGATGATGGGCTATTTTGAGTTTTTGGAAAACTGGTCCGAATTGAGAAATAAGGGTTCCATGGAAAAAGAGACCCTGGCTGATTATGATGACCGAAAACTGGCCGAGATAGAAGAGGTCATTCACCTTGTAAATGCCATCGAAAAATTCGAAGAAAAGTATCTCAAGCTGGATCCCCTTTACCTTCCGGCTTTTTATCGAAAATTCCTGGACCTGGAATTTCATGGCACCGGTCACCTGTTTGAACGGATGGGCAGCAGCCTGAACGTTTTTGTGCTTCTCTGGATCACTGTGAACCTGGCCCGGGGAGAATCGGTCAATTTCAATCCCATCCTGGCAGATGTGAAAAATGAGGCCGTGGATAAGCGGATACAAAAAGTTAAAGAGGAGGCCGCTGCCATCAACCTGGAACAACTGGACCTTGAGCTTTTGGACCGGTTCAGCGAGCAACTGAACCAGAACCGTTCCTCGTTCATCATGGGTACGGGGTTTCAACTCAAAACCTCCTCACAAAATAAAACATTGGAGATTGCCTACAAAGATCTTGACCAAAGCCTCAAAGAGGCGGAAATACTTTCCGGAAAGATTGCCGGCCGTGCCATCAACAAAATTTCGCTGGACGACCTTCGAAATCTGGAAATGGTGTTCGCGGATCTGGAAATGTTTTATCAGAGTCAGCTCAAGGTGGTGAGAGATCCCCATATGGACCTGAAAATCCCCGCAAGGCAGCGGAGATGGTTCGAGGGTACTCGGAAAATGCGAAAAAGCCTTTGGCGGAATTTTATCCAAGTGATGTTCCAACCCGAATCCCTATACACCGATCTTCATTATCTTTACAATCATGCCCCTGTCCTTCTGAACTTTCTACTCCCAGAATTCACTGTTCTTGGAAGCCTTGATCTTACCGGGAACCTTTATCTGAGTTCTCCCGTAACGGATTATATACTGGCTGCAACCAAAAAATTTCAAGCGTTGGTGATCCATGACAAACAGAATTTTCAGAATTTGAAATTCATGCATCGGCTCGCCCGCAAAGAGTTCGGCCCCATGGCGACCGGCATCATGGGGGTCAGCCAGCGACAGCTCGAGGACCTGGAAAATATTCTGGAACGGCTCAAGACAAAAGAAAATCTGTTTAAAGCCCTGACCTGTTCAATCATATTCCAGGATGTGGGAAGAATTCCGGAACAGAGGGTAAAGTACGAAAAGGAAATCAATTCTGCTGATCTTGCCGGTGCAGGTGCATATATCCTGGAAAAAGAAAAAATCGGAAAACGATACGGACTCAACCGGAAAACCAGGGATTACCTTATTTTCCTGGTGGCAAACCATGATCTGCTTCACCACACCCTCAAGGGGGAAGTCTCATTTTCCGCCATTGCCACCATTCTCTCCAGACGGGACAAGGACCTCTTCGATGCATTCCTCATCACAACGTTTGTCATGTTGAGCGCTATCAGGGAAGATCTCATGCTGGAAGACCTCGCCCTGTGGATATTTAAAACGAGTACTGTTTGTCATGGCGTCATTGATGGAAAAACAACCCTTCAGAAGCAACAGGAACGAGTCGTCATGAAACGGGGAAGGCTCTTTTACGCCATCAGGAAATACCAACAGAAGGGGCTGCCCAAAGGCGTTACCCCTTCTGAGTATCTGGCATCCAGAGAATGGAAATCCATTGACAAAAACGAACAGATTCGGGCCGGGCGAATGATACTGGCCACGGAAAGGATCTTCAGACTGCGCGGCATTCGATATGCTGAATTTCGAGACCTGGCCAGGCTCATAATGAAGGTGCCGCTGAAATACATTCACAAAAAGAGAAGGTTTCACAACGTGGGTTTTGCAACCTTTGAAAAAGAGGTTTACGAAGCTTTTCGAATTTATAAAACCCTCCAATCCATGCAGGAAGGCATACGGCATTTCATGCTTGAAGAGCTGATTGGGGACAAGGTACGCATATACGGCTATGAAAAGGTCAGCCGTTACCTGAGTTATAAAAACCAGATCAAGCTGCTTCTGGTGGGGCTGGCGGGTACCCGAAAAATAAGATCCGATAATAACCCCATCTCCCTTAACTTCATGCACATGAGTAAAACCGTAGAACAACGCTACGAAGCGATCAATGATTGCCTTGACGGTATTCCCGCTTTGGAACTTTGGGAAGACGATTCACAACTGAACCATCTTTTCGCTTCTGAAACCGGCATTCTCCTTAAGAAAGAACACTACCCCAATGTTCTCTCCGTCATTTTCCAAAACCGTGTATACATTACCCGTAAAATAGATCACATGTCCTCCATTGACGATTTGGAACAGCTCAAAATCTATTTTCACTACAGTCTGGGCTCTTTGAGAAGCTACCCTTTTTTTACGGAGGATTATGAAAGTCTACTTGAAAAAGCGTTTGAAAGAAGAATGATGGAAATCACCGACTTGATCCTCGACCGAACCCAGCGCCAGATGGATCTGATCAAAGACTTTGAAAACCTTTACAAACTGCTGAGCGATCTGGTTGAAAGGTCCAGGGACATCGGGTTTTCCCCTGAGCAGGAACATCGCCTCAATGACCTTTATGAAATGCGTAAAAACACGTTGAAGCGGGAAAAGCTTTCAGAGATTGAGACCGTCCTTAGCAGCATCCCCGATGTTCAGGAGCTGAGAAACTACTGGGAGAGCATCAAATGGTACCTGCAAGGAAACCGCAGGTTTTTCGGGACAGAGTATGAACTTCTAATCGCTCAGAAGTTTGACGCCACAAACGTCAGAATATCCGCCCATAAAGCTTGAGAGGCGC
>CAZPQA010000102.1:7248-9737 GCA_964588535.1 uncultured Desulfobacteraceae bacterium | reverse complement strand
ACAAAATGGGCCATGGTGGATTCTCAACCCAGCCATTATCCCCCCTTCAAAAACCATCCCTTTGATATCATTATCGACCATCACCCCATCAATCCCGCGTCCAGAGCGACTTTCATGGACATCAGGGAGAACTATGGCGCCAACGCCACCATCATGTGCGAGTACCTCAAAAGCATGAAAGTGGCCCTGTCCACAAGGCTGGCCACCGCCCTTTTTTACGGCATTAAAACCGACACCCATAATTTTGTCAGGGATTCACTGTCCAAAGACGTCAACGCATTCAAATACCTGTATCGGTACGCCAACATGAACACCATCAAGAAGATTGAGTCTTCGGAGTTGAGCCGTCATACCCTGGACGATTTTCGTGCCGCCATAGATGGGCTGGTGTTTGTCAACAATATGGCCTACGTGAACATGGGGGAGGTGGATAATCCCGATACGCTGGTCATTATTGCTGATTTTTTCATGAAGCTGGCAGAGACCGAATGGAGCATCGTCGCCGGTGTGTATGATAAAAAACTGATTTTTATTCTCAGAAATGCCAGTTTCAGGGGCAATGCCGGCAAAACCGCCAAGAAGCTTTTCGAACCCTGGGGGGGCTCTGCCGGGGGGCACAGGTCTGCTGCCAGGGCAGAAATACCGCTCAAGGATATAGAATCCAAAATAGACAGCCGCAATGATCTGGACAAAATGATTCTGAAAAAATTGAAAAGTTTAAAACACACGCCCCCATCGAACAAGGGCCCATCGAACAAAGGAACTTCAAGAAGGAGTAAATCTTGACGGCTTTCAAAACCAGATCCATCGAAGCCAGGCTTATTGACGAAGTCAAGACCCTGGTAGAACTGGGGAAACTAGACGCGCTAAAGAAGCTGATTGCGGAAATGCGACCGGCAGATGTAGCGGACCTTATCGAACACCTGGCCGCCAACGAAAGGATTGCCATTTTCCAGCTTCTGGAGCCGGAAGGCGCAGGCGACGTTCTGGTTGAAATTGAACCGCCGGTCCAGGAACGCATCCTGAAAGATCTTGATAACCAAGCCATCTCCGACATCGTGGCGGAGCTGGATTCCGACGATGCCGCTGACCTGGTCGGCGACCTGCCGGCGGAACGGGCCAAGGAAGTCATCGAATCCGTCGATGACCATATCTCGGAAGAACTCGAGAAGCTGCTCCCCTTTCCCGACGACACTGCCGGAGGCCTCATGGCCCTGGAGTTTGTCGCCGTAAAAGCCGACGTCACCGTGGGAGACGCCATCAAGACCGTTCGGGAAGAGGGAAGAGAGGTTGAAAACCTCTACTATATCTGGGTCACGGATGATTTCCATAGACTGGTAGGGGTTATTTCCCTGAAGGACCTGGTGCTTGAGCCTGAAGATCGAAAAATCAGCAAAATCATGAATCCTGATGTTATTTCCGTGGAAGCAGACACAGACCAGGAAGAGGTGGCCAATATCGTGAGACGATACGACCTGGTCAACATACCGGTGGTGGACGACCAATTCCGCCTGGTGGGCCGTATCACCCATGACGACATTATTGACGTTATCGAAGAAGAGGTTGATGAAGACATGTCACTCATGGCAGGCGTTATAGCCCAGGAAATCACCGAGGAATCCACCCTCAAGATCTCCCGGGCCAGGTTGCCATGGCTGATTGCCGCGCTTTTCGGAGGCGTTTTCGCGGCGGTGGTCATCCATCAGTTTGAGGCCTCCCTCAAGGCCATGATCGCCTTGTCATTCTTTTTCCCGGTGGTCATGGCCATGGGAGGCAACACCGGCACCCAGGCCGCCACAGTTGTGGTCAGGGGACTTGCAACCGGAGATCTCGGACTGGTTAACGTCGGAAAACGGCTGTGGATGGAATTGCGGGTCGCCCTGATCAACGGCATCATTTGCGGGGGCATCCTGGGCCTGATCGTGGGGTTCTGGGTGGGAGACTACCGGCTGGGGCTGATTGTGTACACGGCACTCTTTCTCATTATCATCATATCGGGCGTGATCGGGGCCGCAGTTCCCCTGGCGCTGAAACGTCTCAATGTGGACCCCGCACTGGCTGCCGGACCCTTTGTCACCACTTCAAATGACATCCTGAGCCTTTTCATCTACCTGGGCCTGGTCGCCCTTTTCCTTCGCACGACCGCTTGACAACCTATCCGTAATCTTGAGAGCCAGATTCCGGTTAATGCCGGGCACAGCGCACAATTCTTTAACTTCTGCTTTGGCGATTCTATCGATTCCTTTGAAGTGCTTAAGAAGAGATTTCTTCCGCTGTTTTCCCACGCCGGGGATGCCGTCCAGAACACTTCGGGTCAGGCTCTTGGATCTCAGTTTTCGATGATAGGTAACAGCCCTACGGTGCGCTTCATCCCGGATCCGCATCATCAAAAACAGTACGGGATGATCGGGTCCCAGTCGAATGGGGTTTTTTCTGCCGGGAATATAGATCTTGTCATGCCTCTCTCCCAGGAACTCATCCGGTTTGGC
>CAZPQA010000102.1:0-7148 GCA_964588535.1 uncultured Desulfobacteraceae bacterium | reverse complement strand
CTATCTGAACCAGTTTTTTCTTTTCGCCCCGTTGGGGACAATGGATCACAACCTTTTTCCCCGCCATCTCCGATATCCACTCGCTGAGGGAATCACTTCCCTCAACAGGCTCGGAAAGCAGAATCGTGCCGGGAATAAACACCTGCCCGGAATAGTATTGCTTCAAAAATGCTTCCATCACCTCCGCCAGGTCAGCACTCGAATTTTCAAATAGAAAATGCCGCCTCCCCAACAGATGCCCCCGCCGCACAAACATCACGGCCAACTGACGCACTTCCCCCTTCCCGGCCGCCGTAGCATTCGCTACTTTGGCGGAGTCGGCTTGAGCAATGCCGATGATATCCTGATCCGCCATGCGGCGGGAGACCACATGCTGCCGTTCAACGGTTTTCCCAATGGCGCGAACCCGGTCCCTGATTTCGGCAGCCTTTTCAAAATCGAGTCGGGCAGCAGCTTCCGCCATATCTTTCTTCAGGGCTCCCACAAGTTCCGTGTTACGGCCTTCCAGGAAAAGACGCACCTGCTTCACCATTTCTCCATAGGCTTTCCTGGACACGGTCCGCGCGCAGGGGGCCAGGCAGCGGTCCATCTGGAAGTTGATACAGGGTCTCTCCCGGTGTTTCAGTTTCTGGCCCTTGCACTTCCTGAGCTTGAAAACCCTGGAAATCACCCGGGTGGTGCTGCGGACCGCATTGGCTGAGGAAAACGGCCCGAAATAGAGTGCCCCGTCCTTCTTAATCTTCCTCACGATGCCGAGCCGGGGATAGGGTTCACGAATGTTGAGTCTGAGGCAGGGGTATTGTTTGTCATCCCGAAGGATGATGTTGTATCGCGGTTTGAATTTTTTAATCAGATCGTTTTCAAGGATGAAGGCTTCTTTTTCGGTCAGGGTGAGAATGAATTCAAGGCGTTGCGCCATTTTCATCATTCGGGCGGTTTTGGTCGGAGCATGGTTTGAAGATCGAAAATAGGAAAGTACCCGCTTTGAAAGATTCTTTGCCTTTCCCACATAAATGACCCTGTTTTGGGGACCTATGAAAAGGTATACACCGGGACCATGGGGAAGGACTTTTCGCAAAGATTCCAAACCCAGCGGATACTGAACACGGTCATGGCTCATATTTTTCAGAAATCATCCCAGCGGGTTTGGAGGCGTTTGGTCAGGATCACCAGGTTGTGGGGGTTTTCCTCCATATCCAGCACGTGATCTTTAAAAATCGCCCGCTCAACAAAATCGAGCTTTTTCACCCCTTCAATCACGGCAATATCCCGGTCTTCAATCAACCGCATCACCAGGATTTCCAATCCGATAGCCACTGCCATGTTGATCAGGTCCAGGAGCATCCAGGTTCCCAGCCTTTTTTCACGCATGGCGGGATCCACGGCAATCCGGATTTTGCCGATGTGTTTTTTGGCCCCATAATCTTTCATCATCAGCACAGCGTTGGCAATCACCCTCCCTTCCAGAAGGGCGATAATGGAAACCACCCGCTTTGGATTCAGGTTTCTGATCCACCTGTCAATCAGGTTCGGGTCATTCATATCATGATTCAGGAACCACAATTCGTCTTTGGGAAACCGGTGAAACATTTTAAAAAGGGCATCCTGATCGCCATCCCCCAATGGCCTCAGGGTTACACCGGTACCGTCCTTCAGAATCAGTTCTTTCGGGTAGTCATTTAACACATTTGTAAGGGTTCGCTGGCGCTCCATAATTTAAACCTTTTGAAATTTTTCAAAAAAGTTGCATCCAACAAAGGTTAATGATAGAACCTCCCGGAGTCAAGGCCATTGTTCTGAGGGCTTAATCGGGGAACTTCGGCCTTCAAATCCGTGAGAAAAAAATATGTGCTTTACCGTTCGAAAATATGGATTATACCTTGTAATTACGGTTCTTCTGATGATGTTTCAGGCTTGTGCCCAAAAAAAACACGTTATGCCACCACTGGCCACCGTGGAAGGCATAGAGCGGCATTTTTCCCAGGGGAGAATTATTGACCTTGAAACGGGAGAGGCCATCAATTTTACCGATCTGATTGAAAAGCTGAAACCGGTCGATGTTATTTTCGTAGGCGAGGTGCATAACAACCCCGAGCACCATCTCATCCAGGTGCAGTTACTGCAAGCCCTTATGGCACGTTACGCCCCTCCTCTGGCGGTTGCAATGGAGTTTTTCGACACCACCCGGCAACCGGCCCTGGACAAATTCATGAATGGGGATCTGGATGAAACGGCCTTCCTGGAACAGGTTGACTGGAAAAACAGCTGGCGGTTTCCCTACCATCTCTACCGCCCGATCCTATGGGTTTCGCAGGATAAAGGAACCGCGCTTCTGGGCATCAACGCACCGAATGCGGTGGTCAAAAAGGTGGCCCGATCAGGACTTAAAAGCCTGACGCCTGAAGAACGGAATCAGGTGGCCCGGGACATCGATCTTGACAACAAAGCGCATCGGGAATACCTCAGCAGCATATTCAAGCAACACCCGTTCAAGAAGAACCCAAAGCACAGTGTGGAAAGCTTCGATCATTTCTATCAGGCGCAATGCGTCTGGGACGAAACAATGGCCGAAACCATTGCAGCGTACATCAAAGCGCATGGCGGAAAAATGGTTGTTTTTACCGGCAACGGTCATATTATGAACAAATTCGGCATTCCTGACCGGGTCCTGCGGCGTGTTGATGTGAAAACAGCAACCATCGTGCTATACCCCTTGACAGAGCGGTCAACCATCAATAAAAGACTGGCAGATTATGTCTGGCTCACCAGTGACAGCAAAACAGGGAGGACCATGACGCGGCCCATGAAGATGCCACTCAAGAAAACCGAGATTAAAGGAAAGACAAAATAATGATAATGAACACGGAAAAGATTGATGATCTCACGCCTGAAAGGCGAAAGGGGATTATGGAAAGGTCCATGGAGGATATCTCGGTGGTTTTCGAGGATGTCCGCGGGATTGTTACTGACATTAAAGAGAACGGTGACGCGGTAACGCTTGCCCATTATCGAAAGCACAAGGAAGATATCGGACCGTCCGATCTGGAAGCCACGCGGGAAGAAATTGCTGCTGCTTACGACCTTCTGGACCCCCACGTGGTGGATTGCTTGAAAGTGGCCGCAGCGAACATCATCAAATTCCATACCGCACAGAAAGAGCGGGAAATGTGGTCCATTGAAGTTGCGACAGGCATTCTGGCAGGAAGAATAACGCGGCCCATGGACATGGTGGGGTGCTACATCCCCGGTGGCACCGCCATCTACCCCAGCTCAATTCTGATGACCGTCCTCCCGGCAAAAGTCGCCGGGGTGGAAGAGGTTGTGGCTGTGACCCCTCCGGGAAAGGGAATGTCTGCCAACCCCGCCACCCTGGTGGCGGCTGACATTGCCGGTTGCGACCGGATTTTCAAGGTGGGTGGTCCCTGGGGCGTGGCCGGGCTCGCCTATGGCACCGAAACCATGCCCCGGGTGGATAAGATCGTGGGGCCCGGGAACAAATACGTCACCGCTGCCAAGATGCTGGTCTACGGACAGGTGGACATTGATTCGCCGGCAGGCCCCAGTGAATCCCTGATCCTGGCCGATGACAGCGATAAACCGGAATGGATCGCCCTTGATTTTTTGAGCCAGGTGGAACACGATCCGGATTCCGCCGCCGTACTGGTGACCCCGTCCCGGGAACTGGCCCAGGCGGTTTGTGATATCATCAACAGCGAATTTGATACACTGCCGCGGAAGGATATCTTTGAATCTTCCCTGGTTAAGCACTCCTGTGTCCTCATTGCCAATGATATGGATCAGGCCATCGACTTCACCAATGAATATGCCGCGGAACATCTTCAGATCCTCACCCGGGACCCCTTTATCACCCTGAACAGGATCAAGCATGCCGGTTCCATTTTCATGGGTCCCTATGCCCCCGTACCCGTGGGGGATTATGCTTCCGGAACCAACCATGTACTGCCCACCGGCCAGTGCGCCCGCATGTTTTCAGGTCTGTCCGTGGACGATTTCATCAAAAAACCCACATTTCAGTATTTGAGCAGGGAAGGTCTTGCCGGCCTGAAAGATACGGTGATCACCCTTGCTGAAGCAGAAGGTCTTCCCATTCATGCCAGAGCGGTGAAGGCCAGGTTTTCCTAACGTTTGTGCATCTTATTTTAAAGGGAGGTTTTAGAAAAATGGCTGAAATCAAAGGTTATAACATGCCTGACGAGCTCTACTACCACGAAGAGCACAGTTGGGCCAGGGTAGAGGGGACCAAAATCACCGTCGGTATGAACGACATGTTTCAAAAAGAAGCGGGCGACGTCGTGTTTGTTGATCTGCCCGAAGAAGAGGACGATGTGGAACAGGGTGAGACCTGTGGCAAAATTCAGTCCCGAAAATGGATTGGGAAACTCGTTGCCCCTGTTTCCGGGGAAATCATCGAAATCAACGAAGACCTGGAGGACGACACCTCCCTCATCAACACCGACCCCTACGGCGAAGGGTGGATACTGGTAATCGAAGCCGAGGATGAAGACGACCTGAAAGATGAGTTGGGCAATCTGATTCACGGTGATGGGGTGGCGGATTTCATTGAGGCGGAAATCAAAAGGACGGAAGAGGAAAAGGCCAAGGCGTAGCAATGAGCACTCCCTGGCGTCTGTTCAGAAATCTCGAAGCACCGGTTTCCACTGCCCGGGGCCTGGCGGTGGACGACACCCTGCCCTGCGCCGTGGGACGTCATCATTCGCCGCCCATACTCCACCTCTACAACTTTATCCCCTCGGCGATTGTGGGAAAGTACCAGGATATGGAAGCGGCTTTGCGCCTGGACCGGTGCGAAGCCCGTGGCATCGAGTACAATCGGAGAAGCACCGGCGGCGGCACCGTCATAATGGGCCCGGAAATTGTTTCACTGGGTCTAGGGATCAATGTGGATTACCCGGGTCTAAAAAAGGGCGTGGGGGGTGTATTTGAATCGTTGAGCATCGTCCTCATAAACGCGCTGACCAAATTGGGGATTGAAGCCTATTTTCAACCCAAGAACGACCTGGAAGTCAGCGGAAAGAAAATCGCGGGATTATCCGCCGCCGCCGAAGCGAACAACACGCTCCTGTTTCATACCAGTCTTCTGGTGAACTTCGATGTAGAACTGATGACCGATATCATGAACACACCGGTGGTCAAATTCCAGGACAAGGGCTACAACTGTTTCAGTCAGCGCATGACAACCATACGGCATGAAACAGGTCGCGAGGTTTCGGTCAGGGAAACCATGGAGGCGGTTCAAGGGGCGTTTGAGGAAGAGTTCCAGATTGTGTTTCAGGAAGACAGCCCCGATTCCTGGGAACAGAACACCATTCAGAACTTCATCGATGAACGGTACACCCGGGAAGACTGGATCTTTTCCCACAAGCACCCCAGAACCCGGATGGGGGTGGGACAGTTGAAAACACGGGGCGGACTTCTGGAAATATACCTTTCCCTTTCCGGCGCTTCCATTGAAAGCATCCTGATCACCGGGGATTTCTTTTCCACCAGTGCCGATATTCACAAAATCGAAAACGCCCTCAAGTGGACATCCGCACGCCAAGAACGTATTAAAGAAAACATCGCCTCCGTGTGGCACGATGACATGATTTATGGCATCGACGTCCCCACACTCACGCAGGCTGTCCTTTTGGCAAAGGAAAATCAGGTAAGATTGTAATGACCGACCAAAAACAAAGCCCGGAATACGCCAAAATGAGCCATGCCACGGCCATCTCCCTGGGATTGATGCACAACAGGATGTACCGGGGTGCGGTCAACCGATGCATCAACCTGCTGGTTCACTACCCCGAAGGGTGCTCTGCCAATTGCGCCTATTGCGGGCTTGCCAAGAAACGTCCCGGAACCTATGGGGAAAAAAGCTTCATTCATGTGGAATGGCCTCTCTTTTCCATGGGGGAGATTATCGACGCCGTCAACCGGGCGCCCGGCTACGTCAAAAGAACCTGCATTTCCATGATCACCAACGGGAAGTGCAAGGCCCATACGCTAAGCATGACCGAACAACTGACCCGGGCGACGAAACTTCCGGTATCCATCCTCACGAGCCCCACCATTCTGAATGAGGATTTCCTGTACGAAGCAAAACGCTGCGGCGCCGATAAAGTCGGCGTGGCCCTTGATCTGGCAACCCCCGGCCTCTTTGATCAATACCGCGGCAAAGGGGTATCAGGCCCCCACCGCTGGGAAAAATACTGGCAGTTTATAAAAGATAGCCTTGGGGTATTCGGCCCGCACAATGTGGGCGCCCACCTCATGGTGGGCATGGGAGAAACCGAAAAGGAAATGGTCACCCTCATGGATCAGCTGTGGCAAATGGGGGTGGACAACCATCTTTTTTCCTTTTTTGCCGAGGAAGACTCGAGCCTGGGTAACATGCCCCAACCGCCCTGGCCTACCTACCTGAGAATTCAACTGGCCAGACATCTCATTGAGAACGAAATTTCTAGCCCGGATCAAATGGAATTCAATGAAAAAGGGAGTATTGTGGACTTCGGTGTGGATCCGGAACGGTTCGAGGCAGTGATCCAATCAGGCATCCCTTTCATGACCACCGGTTGCCTGGATGACAAAGGGGAAGTGGCCTGCAACCGGCCCTTCGGCAACTGCCTGCCGGACGTTCAGCAATGGAATTACCCCTACCGGCCCAACCGGGAAGAGATCAACCTGATCCTGAAAAACATCGCTAAAATTGCGGCCTGATTTTCCAAGAAAATATTTGACATCAAGAAAACGAAATGCTACTTAGTCGAATTCTGGTCGGGCCGTTAGCTCAGTTTGGTAGAGCAGCGGACTTTTAATCCGTTGGTCGCGAGTTCGACTCTCGCACGGCCCACCAGCACAGAAACATATACCGGGACTTCATCTGAGGCGAATGCCTCGGCGGTGACCATTCACACGTTATTGTAAACAGTGTCCGTCCACAAACGAGAAAATTTGTTCGAGTTCAAGGAAGGCGAAAATTATAACCGCAGGAATACAATTAGTATTTTGAGGATTATAATTTGAGTCTGACGCCGAAATCGGGCAAATTGGCCATTTGTGGACGGACACCGAATAACGTCCCCATCGTCTAGTCAGGTCCAGGACACAGGCCTTTCACGCCTGCG
>CAZPQA010000101.1:0-9766 GCA_964588535.1 uncultured Desulfobacteraceae bacterium | reverse complement strand
TGAAAACTGACACGTTTTCAGGGGGTTACGGCAACACACAACATAATGCACGAACTATTCTGGCATTCAATCATCGGTTTGACAAAAAAGACACATTTGCTTTCCTTGAGAACTTTGGTGCAGATTGTGCCGGGGCGCTTTCAATTCTTCCCGAAGCAGGGAAGATGGACTTTTCTCCTGGCCAATACGAATGCATCGATACAGAGTTGATAGAAGCGCTTGATAAAATCGTGGCTGACCCCGATAAATTTACACTCTTTCCAGAAATGAAAAAGGCCAGGCTTTCTATTGCCGGTGCACAGGATAAATTACCCGTTTATCTTGAAGAAGATAGGTTTTACCTTCCTCTCAACTCTGGTTCGGCAACGACCCATATTATTAAACCTGTGAATGCCGCTTTCCCGGATATCCCAAGGAATGAGGCTTTCTGTATGGAACTGGCACGAAAGATAGGACTGACCGTACCTGAGTCAAGACTGATGAAGATGGGTACTCATGAATTTTTTATTATAAATCGTTATGACAGAAAAATGACCGCTAAGAATGTCATCCGTATTCATCAGGAAGATTTTTGCCAGGCGATGTGTGTGCCGGCAGAGAGAAAATATCAGGAAAACGGTGGCCCGGGTTTTTTACAATGCAGACAGTTGGCAGATGAATTTCTTTCTGATCAGGGCGTAGACGTACGAATGAATTTTGCACGAATAATGACGTTCAACTACTTGATTGGCAATCATGATGCACACGGGAAAAACTTTTCCATCATCCATGAGCAGACCCCCCAATTTGCACCATTTTATGATTTATTGTCCACGCAGGTCTACCCTCTGGACAATAAGTTTGCCATGGCTATCGGCCAAACATACGGGCTTGACAGGGTAAAGGAACATTCATTAAAAAAGTTCGCCCGGGACATCAATATCCGGCCACAAAAACTTGCTTCCTTAATGGATGAAACACTTCAAGCTGTAGCCAAAGCTTATGTCCCATTGACGACAGAGCATGAAAAAAAATATGGGTGTTCTAAAATCTATGGCGATCTTATCAAGGTCATTAAAGATAACCTTGAGAGGTTGAACCGTTTTTGCGATGCGCTTATGTTCCCTCCAGAAAGACATCTCTGATGTTCAACTTCTAAAAAAGTTGATGTCTAGCCCAAATCTAGCGACGACCGCCTCTCGACATTCCGGCGGGACGGCCCATGCCTGCCGATGATCTGGGTCTGGACGTAGGTTGAATGCTGGGTTTAGCCGGTTCGGGCTTAACACTTGGTCGATCCGGTCTGTCGGGCCGGTCCGGCCTATCAGGTCGATCCCGTCTGTCGTACCGATACGGATAACCGCCATAGCCGTACCCATGTGGATACCCGTAGCCGTCATATAGACCGTAATAACCCGGGCTGGACCACGCGGACCTATCGCGAGGGGCACAACCTGTCAAAAACAGGACACAGAGGAGTGCCACAAAAATCACGAACAGCCTCATAAATTGCTTCATGATCAAAGCCCCCCTTTGGATGCTCGCGGGGGCCATCGCTGTATCAACAACAATGCGCCGGTGGTATCGGCAATCAATGCGGTATCACCTTTACTCGGCGCCTCATCGGGTGAAACCCATACCACACCGCCCAATTCTCTCACGCGCTGCGCAGTCGCCTCGGGATCAGCAACCCGGACAACCGGCACCCAAAGCATGTGCTCGCGATCATCCTGCACATGACGGATACCCGCACGCCATTTTCCTTTGGTTTTGAAAACACCATATTGGTCTCCCGAATCTATCACATCATAGCCCAACACGGACCCATAGAAATCCTCGATACGGTTCGGGTCATCAGTCCAAATCTCATCCCACAGCCAATCACCGATGGCTACCTCGGTATCGGCCGGATCTCCCCCCTTTGCGCTGAGTAACACCAGGTCTGCCCGTTGCGGGTCGCTGATCAGAACGCCCCGACCGCGTTGATCCATATCAACCGGGCCTTTTAATATCTTTCCGCCATTGGCTTTTACCAGATTGACCGCTGCACCCACATCGGCTACGGACACCCAGGGTATCCAGACACCATCTCTGGCCTGGCCATCTGATGGCTCTACCTGAAGGATCCCCGCAATAAGTTTGCCGCGATTACGCACGACTGCGTAGCGTCCCTTGTATTCAATCTGCCAGCCAAACAGCTTCTCGTAAAACTTCCCGGCCGACAGGGGATCCGGTGTCAGCAGATCATGCCAGATAAACTTGCCCGGATAGGTCTTGCCACTGGGATTTTCTGTTATGGGGATTTGCGCCATTTCGGCAGCGCCCTTCGACAACTTACCGGAATTGGCACAGCCACTTAAACAAACTGCAGCTGTCATTAAAACACCAACAAAACGCACTAATGATTGCATTGTATTAATCCATTCATATCAGGTAAGACGTTACTTTCCAGGGGGGGACCATAGAGAAAATCCCCTTGTGCGTCAAAGAAAAAACCACAAATCCAACCTTGCCTCGCCTTATTATCGCTTCCATCTGAAAACGACGAATCCTTGAAAGGAGGATTTTCAGATGCTTACACTGAAACGTCGCGGAATCTGAAATCTACGACCTTGTGAATCTTCTCAAAGTCTGAAATATTCCTGGTTACAACTGTGGCGCCGATCTGTCTGGCCAACAAAGCAATGGAAACGTCGTTATAAATACGAGGATGGGATGGATCAAGCTTACCTAAAAGTCGGAGTTTTTGACACACTTTACCGATCAGGATCTGTGTAGCGGCTGCCGGGATAACAAGCCTCCCTAATTTGACAAACGTTGCCCCAAAATTAATCAAATGGTTAACTTCATTTTTTCCTTTGGCGCCTATCCACAGTTCGTGGAGCACAGGATGGACCAGATACATGATCTTGTTGAATCCATTGATCTCATCCTGAAAAAGGCCTTCATTAAAAACCCCAATATACACGCTTGTGTCAAAGACTATTTTTTCCTGCACCCCATTACACCTCATCAAACTCAAAACTGCCTGCACCCCTGAGTGTCACTTCTGCCAGTTCCAAGTCTGTGTCAAATTGCTTGAGAACCGCATTTATTGCCTCTTTTTCCGATTTGGCTTTCAGGGCTGTTTTGATGCGATTAATCTGCTCCTGATCCAATTCAATGGTTTTCTTTACAAGTGCCATCTTTCCTCCATTTAAAACATTAAAACCAGCTGTATCATATGGTTTTATGGTAAATTGGAGCATTTAATTTGTCAAGGTTTAAATCAAATTCTTTTGCCTCCCTGTACAGGCTGTCTTTCTTTCCGGAGTTGCTCACGAATGCCCGATTGAGCGGCCTCTGATATCCGGCAAAGGATTAACATTACTTCATGACGATCGCAACTTCGATCCCATGGCTTCCCACTTTTCCCTCAAAACAATAATTTATGCAAACCACCCTTGACATGAGCTCTATTTTGAAACACACTTGGAAATATAGAATACCTCATAAACTGTAGGGAGGAGAATCCAAACCATGACGTCAACTGATGTGAGAGATTTTAAGGAGAAGACCATTATGGGAAGTAAACTGGCAATCATCATGTTAATCGTTTTTTTCGCAAGCCCGCTACCAGCTCAAGAACTTACTGGAACCCTTCAGCAGATCAAAAAATCCGGTCAAATCAGAATCGGCTACCGCGCGGCTCAACCACCCATGTCATTTTTGGGTAAAGACGGCAACCCGACGGGTTATTCTATTGATTTGTGTAAAGATATCGCAGCTGAAGTTGAAACCAAAATTGGCTCGGACGTAAAGGTTGAATATGTTCCCGTAACAGCTGAAGGGCGGTTTAAGGCCCTGATTGATAACAAAATTGACATATTGTGTGGCTCAACGACCAAAACACTTTCCCGCAGTGAACTTGTTGATTTTACGCAATTGACATTTGTCACCGGCGCTTCACTAATGACTTTAAGAAGTAATAAGCAGCCTGATTCCACCGGTTTTGCCGGAAAGAAAATTGGAGTCGTGAATGACACTACGACCGCCGTTGCATTGAAAAAGCTAATTCAGGAAACATCAACGGATGCGAAAGTTGTCTTATTCAATTCAACAAAAGAAGGCATCAATGCGTTACGAAAGAAAAAAATCGATGCCTTTTCTTCTGACCAGATCGTACTGATTGGTATAATTTCAAAAGCACATGACCCAATGAACTTTGTGATTGATCCCAACGTGTTTTCCTTTGAGCCCTTTGCACTTGCTGTAAGGCGAAATGATTCAGACTTTCGCCTTGTTGCAGATCGCGTGATATCCGATCTTTGCCGATCAAAAAAGATACTTCCAATTTACAGCAAATGGATTGGGGACGTTACCGGAGGCAGGCTGCCCATATTCGATGCAATGATCCAACTTAATTCAACACCAGAGTGAGAATTATATGAAATTCAAATGTATCCATGGAAAGGAGAGCAAAATGAAACGAACACTGATTGTCTTGATCACAATGGGCATGATGTCGCTGTTTTTCACCAATGCCGTCGCGGGTGAAAACCTGGTTCAAACAGTTACCAATGGCTGCAAGGTGGAACTTGAGAAGTATTGTAAGGACGTGACGCCCGGAGAGGGCCGTGTTTTGGCCTGCCTTTATGCGTATGGTGACAAGCTGTCGGCGAAATGTGAGTATGCACTCTACGACGCAGCGGCTCAGCTTGAAAGGGCGGTCGCAGCTCTCAGCTACGTCGCCAACGAGTGCGATGAGGATTTAGACAAGTACTGTAGCGCTGTTACACCCGGTGAAGGGCGTCTGCTCAACTGCCTCGAGAAGAAAAACAAACAATTGACCGAACGCTGCAAAGAGGCTTTAAAAGACGTTGGGTTAAAGTAGAGGGGATTTTGGCCATGTGGTGATTTGGCAGATAATCCGATAATAAGGAGGATTCCTAATGGCTAAGCACAACTGTGAGAACTGTAATTTCAGGGCAAAATATGACAATAATTCAAAATCAATTTTAGGCCGGATATGGAAATGGCACATTGGTTGGTGTCCCGGATGGAAAAGGTATATGACATCTCTCCCTACGGATGAAAGAACTACATTAGCTGAAGAATATGATTTAAAAAAATACAAATAATGCTGTTACGGGTTAGAATTATTCATTTCAGAGATGCTGGAGAATTTGAATGAAAAGGTGTTGCAATGGATTCAAAATTCATCTTCAAAATCCAAGGCAGATGTAAAGAACATGCCTGACACAAACAGCTCCTGAAAACGGGTTGTGGCGGCCAACTCGCGATATTCCAATTTTGCGGCAATCCGCTCCGCCTCTTTTCTTTTGTTCTGATCCAGCAGGGCCAGGCAGGAACCATATCCGGCCGCATTGCCAACGCCTAGCACTTTCGCCGTCAGGCACCCGGGGAAAAGGTCAATGGTGCACGCATCTTTAGGGTCAATAAAGTTTCCGCCCGCGCCTGCCAGCAGGATTCGCTCTACCGCTTCACCTTCGAAATGCTCCATCAAGAGTGTTGCCCCCGCATGAACGGCCGATTTGGCCATCTGGAGTTCTGCCACGTCCTTCTGGGTGATGACAATATCCTGATTTATAGCGGTCTCGGATGCCCAGGCCAGAACAAATTCCAAACCATCCTCCCCTTCCCTTAGACGATGGGTTTGAAGCACGTCGTCAAAATTCCCTCTTCCCAAAATAATCCCCACCCGGACCATCTCAGCTACAGCCGAAATGATACCTGAACCACATAACCCAATGGGCTTTTCATGGTAAATCGTTTCCCATATGACGGCATGGGTTTTCGGATCTATTTTCACCCGCTCAATGGCCCCGGGTGACGCCCGCATGCCCCATCGGATGTGCCCCCCTTCAAAAGCTGGACCTGCGGCCGTGGAGCAGCAGAGCATCTTATTTTTGTTACCGAAAACAATTTCACCATTGGTCCCCAGATCAATGAGGAGGGTGGGGATACTGCTTCTGTGGAGGCCGGTGGCCAAAATACATGCAATGGTATCACTCCCCACGAATCCGGCCTTGAGGGGCAGAAGATGAATATATGCCGAAGCACCGATCTTAAGCCCCAGGCCCCTGGCCTTAAAATCCTGGCCTTCCTGAAGGACAGGCGCATAAGGGGCCATGGAAAGATAATGGGGATCGAGGCCCACAAACAGATGATGCATGGCCGTGTTCCCCACCATGACGGCTTCCACAATCTGATCCGGATCAATTTGAGCTTCTGCGGCTGCCGAGGCAACCAATTCATTGAGACACAAAACGATATTGGAGCGGAGTTTTTCGAGACCGTCCGGGTTTTCAACGCAGAAGGATATCCGGGTAATAACATCATCCCCAAAGGCAATCTGGGGATTCATGGATGCTTTAACTGAGCGCTTTTTCCCTGTCAATAAATCCATGAGAAAACAAACCACAGTGGTGGTGCCCACATCGAAGGCCACGCCGAACAGGCCCCCTCCCCTTCCGGGACAAAGGTCGATGATCTCATCTTTTCCCCTTACGGTCACAGAAACCCCTTTTCGCTTTGAACGCAACGCTTGAGGGAGTTTTCTTAACACAAAAGGATCCATGGCAGGCCGGCGAATACCATGGGTTTTCTCAAGGGAAAACATGAGCCTTTCCCGGTCGGCGACCACAGGGTCAAGTTCAGCGGGTGGGACTTCCACAAAAAATTGTCTGATGTTGGGGCGGATTCGGGAGGAAACGGTGTGTTTTGTATTACGTGTCAGGATAACAGGGTCGGTGATCCGGCTCTCTGCCGGAATCGATACTACGGCACCGTGGCGCAGCCGGGTTTCGCAGGCCAGACGGTACCCTTTTTCGACCTTTCCGCCTAAAACGGCTTTTTCGCGGTCTGAAGGCGGAGGCAAAGGGCTATCGGTTTCCTTGATGTAAACGCTGCACTTGCCGCATTTTTTCTTTCCACCACACGTGGATTGCAGGGGAATGCGGGCATGTTGCGCCAATTGCAGGATGGTTTTCGAACCGTCTGTTTGAACGGTTATTTCAAAAGGTGAAAATATGATTTTCGACATTATATCAAATCAGTATGTTCCTTGTTGAGTTCTTGTTAGGATCTAGGGGACGTTCGTCAGATTATAAGTTACTCAAAGGCTTTCGGTTCTTTTTCTACAATTTGGCAGTCTTCTCTGCAGCTCCATATGAGTTTTGCGTGGCATATAAACTTATAATCTGAAGTACGTCCCCTTTTACTACGTCCCCTTTCAAATTGCTGTGAAAATCAACTTAAAAGATTATACCATAGATAACGTCGCATCTGCTCATCAGATGTCAATTCTTCAGGCTTTTTCCGAAAATTTTTACATTGATACAATTCCCGGTCTGCTTCCATAACTATTTTATCTATGTTATCGGGTCCGGCTTCATACACACCGATGCTTAGGCCAAGTTTAAGACCTTCGATGGATTCTTTTACATTCCATTTTGCAACCAATTTCTGAATTCGTTCTGCCAGCTTAAAGCCATCAGATTCTTTTGCAATTGGCATGATGATGACAAATTCATCGCCACCAAATCGGGCAAGGATATCTGATTCCCGTACAGAAACTCTGAGAATATCTGCAATTGAGCGAAGCATTCTGTCACCTGTTACATGGCCAAAGGTATCATTGATGGCCTTAAAATCATCCACATCCATCATGAGCATACACATAGTGTGTTGGTAGCGTTTTACCCTTTCAGTTTCCTGTTTCAAAATTTCATTGAAATAGTAGCGGTTGTTAATACCGGTCAGAGAGTCGACCATCGCCAATTCCTTTACTTTTTGATATAAAAAGGCGTTTTCAGCCGCAACTCCTGCAAATATTCCGATGGATGACAAAATTTTCATATCTGTTTCAGTAAAGGTTTCACTTGTGGGAATGATTTCTTTTGCTGAGGAGCCTGAGGCCGACTGAACAGACGGGGGTACTATTTTATTGATAAGCTCAATTGCTCCCACTACTTTATTCTGGCCGTTGAGAAGAGGAACACAGACAATGGAGCGAGTAGTAAAACCGATGATGCTATCTATGCGGGAGCTGAAGCGTTTATCTTGTAGGGTATTTTCGACCACCGCCGGTTTTCCGTTCTGGCAGACCCATCCCACAATTCCTTCACCCTTTTCAATATACACGCCCTTAAGTTTATCCGCATCAACCCCCATAACAATTTCAAATTTAAGTCGTCCGGTATCTTCTTCCATTAACAATAATGACCAGTATTGCGGTGAAAAATAATTACCGATGATTTTCATCACTCTCTGGATAACCTCTTTGGGTTGTAGAGAAGAGGTCAATATAATTCCAATGTTGCAGAAAATGTCTGCGGGATCTTTAACTGCTGTAATATCCGGTAGTTCGGGATATGTGGCCATATAGTTCTCCTTGTGGTTTACAGAAAATCAGCTAAAATAGTATTTTCTGGTAAGGGCCTCGGCAAAAAATAAATGCGCAAGATTGCGCCGTATTTTGGTTCGTATACAACAGGATCTAGGGGACGTTCGTCAGATTATAAGTTACTCAAAGGCTTTCGGTTGTTTTTCTACAATTTGGCAGTCTTCTCTGCAACTCCATATGAGTTTTGCGTGGCATATAAACTTATAATCTGAAGTACGTCCCCTTTTACCGCTATATCAAATGGGTTATTATATAGATTGACATGACCAACATTATGACTTAGAATGAGACCATGATAAGCTTAAATGTAAATGAAATAAAAACCCATTTCTCAAGCCTCCTTGCAAAAGTGACCAAGGGAGAAACAGTGTTAGTCTGTAAACGGAATGTGCCGATTGCAAAGATAAAACCGATTGCGGCGCTCCCAAATAAAAAGCGTCCAATTGGTCTGGCCGGAAAAGAATATCCTGACTTCGAAATTAGCGCCGCTTTTTTTGACCCTCTCCCAGATGATATTGTTGCTGCTTTTAATGGCGAAGACTCGTGAAACTTTTACTCGATACCTGCACTTTTCTATGGATGACTAAAGGTAGCAAAGAACTGTCCCCTAAGGCAATTGACACTTTTGCCGACCCGAAAAATGAAGTATATCTAAGTGCTGTTTCTGCCTGGGAAATCAATGTTAAATATCGTTTGGGCAAATTGTCCCTTCCTATTTCTCCCGATAAATTTATTCCCAAAGAGCGGAAAAGACACTGGGTCACCCGTTTAGATTTATCGGAAAACGATACTTTGCATTTATGTAAACTACCAACTCCCCATAAAGATCCTTTTGACCGTATGCTTGTATGTCAGGCAATTGAACATTCTCTAACGATTCTTACCCCGGATCCACTTATCACGCAATACCCAATTCGTTCTCTCTGGTAACCTTTTACTTGATTTCCAGCATATGCTTAATCTTCCTGACCCCGTCCGCTGCATCCCTGGCATGGGCGTCGGCACCGCAGGCTTCAACGAATTTAAGCGTCAGCGCAGCCCCGCCGCAAATCACCTTCACCCTGCCTGCGAGGTCGCTGTCCTTAATGGCATGAATGGTCTCCTCCACATGGGGGTCGCCAGTGGTCAACAGGGATGAAAGCCCGACAATATGGGCGTTGTTTTTCCTTGCCGCGTCCACAAATTTCTGGGCCGGCACGTTTTCTCCCAGATCAATCACACGGAATCCGGAGGTCTCAAGGAGCAGTTTGGTCAAATTCTTGCCGATATCATGGAGATCCCCGAAGACTGTCCCCAGGACAATGGTTCCCAGGCTTCCGGCACCTTCCTGTTTTTCGAGCAGTGGCGTCACCAGGTCCACGCATGCCTGCATGGATTTGG
>CAZPQA010000100.1:0-10030 GCA_964588535.1 uncultured Desulfobacteraceae bacterium | reverse complement strand
TTTTTTGCCGTTTCCATTGGCCTTGAAATTGATGCGGAAATTGTTCTGGGTATTGTTTACAATCCTGTCATGGATGAATTCTTTGAAGCACAAAAAGGGCAGGGCGCCTTCCTGAACGACAGACCGATTCATGTTTCAAATGCTCGAAGCCTGCGCGATTCTCTACTGGCCACGGGTTTCCCCTATGATATCCGTGAAAGATCCAACCGGATCTTTGAGCGATTCAGGACCATGGTCCTTGCTTCACGGGGGGTTCGAAGGGCGGGATCCGCCGCCATTGATATGTGTTATGTGGCATCAGGCCGGCTGGATGGTCTATGGGAGGAAAATCTGAAACCCTGGGATACGGCGGCCGGCGCTGTGATGGTGTTGGAGGCGGGTGGCAGATTGAGCACCTGCGACGGACAGGCGTTTACACCGTACTGGCAAAGCGTGGTTGCCTGCACCCCCATGATCCACGGGGAGATGGTCGAAGCTTTGGCTGGAACATAAATCGTCAGGAGTCCTTCTCTGGAAAGCATTCACCCGTTCTGGAAAACCACTCAATACCCTTCCCTACGAGTCGTCATCATGGGATTTGCCAAAAGAGATTTTCTCAAGTTACCGCGTTGTTTTGGGTTCCTCCTCTATATCCTTTTGATTCTGTTTATACCAAGCACGGGGGGCGCCGGTGAGTGGGATCCGCTCATCAACAAACTGGCGGCAGATGGTTTTCAAAGGCAATGGCTGGAACAGCTTTTCGACCGTCCGGAAATCCGATTTGATCCCTCCATCATGACCGAAAAAATGAAAACCCTGTATAGGACGAAGTTTGGCGATACATCCGTGAGAAACCTTCAACAGCGGCTTGCCTACCTCGGATATAAACCGGGGAAAGCCGATGGAAAGACAGGGCCTAAAACCAGGCGGGCCATTCGGTGGTTTCAGGCAGCCCACGGGTTTGTAGTTGATGGTAAGCCCAGCAAGCAATTGTTGAAGATTGCCCTCAAAGAGGGAAAAAGGGCGCCTGCGCATATCAAAATTCCACCTCCAAAGCCGGGGGCATATGTTTACAGGAGCATTATGACCGAGGAACGCCTGATGGAAGCAAAACGATTTCTGGTGGCCAATCAGAAGATCTTGCTGCGCCTGAAGCGATATTACGGTGTTCCCGGGGAAATTGCCGTGGGCATCCTTACCGTCGAAACGCGCCTTGGAACCTATCTGGGTGAGAAAAGTGCGTTCCTGACCCTGTCCAGTATGGCCCTCTGTAATGATTTCAAGTGTGTGGCAAGCGCATTTAAGGATGAACGCATGACAAAGTGGCGGAGACGCTGGCTCAAAAGGCGAACCGCCCAAAAGGCGAGATGGGCCTATGGTGAATGCAAAGCCCTGCTCACCTATGCGCAACAGGCTCGGAGGGACCCTTTGACCATTCCCGGATCATTTTATGGGGCGATTGGTATTGCCCAGTTCATGCCCACCCAGGCCCTTCGTCATGGTGTGGATGGGAACGGCGACGGTGTTGTGGATCTTTTTGTTATGGAAGATGCCCTTTTCAGCATGGGCAGCTATTTAAGGTCAAATGGCTGGCGGGGAAGCATGCGGAGCCGGAGAAAGCAGCGCAGGGCCATTTACAATTATAACCACAGCAGAATATATGTGAACACGGTGCTGGCTGTTGCCGATTATCTTGAAGAGGGTCGAACGGTATTTAAGTGGGACGAAACAGGAAAGTAGTGGACATTTATCCGTAAGCCTTCAGGGCTTCCTCCCGGGTCTTGAACACATCAAAGATTTGTGGAAATCCCATTAAATCGAAGATGGCGCTGACCGGCTTCTGTGCGCAGCAGAGGCCCATTTTACCTCCTTTTTCCTTTAATGTTCTATGGCAGACGAGGAGGGCTCCGCAGCCCATGCTGTCCAGAAAACGAATATTTGACAAATCGAACACCACAAGAGTGTTTTTCTCAATGACGGGCGCAATGTTGTGCTTAAAGTCTGGCACCATGGCAGCTTCAAAACTGTCACCTGGCATGGTCACGAATACTACGGCGCCTGTCTTTTCCTGTTCAAAGTTCATCTTATCCACTCCTTTAATAGCTAATGGCTAACCGTTAACGGCATCTTTTAGTTGTTTTAACAGCGAGATGATGTTCTTTCCCGTGGGGGTGCATTCATAAATTACCTGGTCTACACATCGTTCTATCAGGTAGAGACCAAAACCGCATTCCCCTGTACCGTCAAGAACGGGTTTCGGTGGGGATTTCATTTGCGTAAAGGGTTTTCCCCAGTGGTTGAGGCGTACCATGACCTGCTCTTCTAAGACCTGTATTTCAATAAGAATTCGTTGGTCTTCCCGATTTTTGTAGGCATGACGAATAATATTTGTGGCCGCTTCATGAACTGCAAGTTCCAGCTGCAAGAGGTCTTCCCCGGGAAGTTGCCGGGAGGTGTTGTTTTTGCAGAACTGGCGAATAAACCGACGTGCCGCGGGAAGGTTTTCCAGTCGGGACTGGATTTCTGTTGTGTGGAACGATTGCGGCATGGTGGTGCCAAGGTCCTTTTCGTGAAATTTGATCAGGGGGATGAATTTTCGATTGGCCCCCGGAAATGGGAACTGGTCGATTTCGTGAAGCCGGACCCACCGGAAATCCACCGGTCCCCGTAATCGAACCCTGCCGTTCTGATAGGTGCATCGGAATACGTCCATCACAATTTTGAAATGGGTGTAAGCGTGCCGAATGCGGGCAATCCGTTCTTTGGTTTCCACCACCAGGTTGACTTCTTCCTTGATTTCCCGGGTGCAGGCCCCGGAGGGGGTTTCGCCATTCCTTATTTTCCCCCCGGGGAATTCCCACAAGCCGCCCAGCAGGCCGTCCGGTTTCCGTTGTGTAATGAGAACCTTTGGCCCTTTCCAGACGACACCCACTGCAATGTGATATTCCGGTATCCGGGCTTTTTTAATGCGTCTGGGGTAATCGCTCACCCCCTTTTCTTTGAAAGCACGGCATCCCCGGGCCAAAGGGCAACCATGGCAACGGGGATTTCTGGGGGTACAAACCAAAGCACCCAACTCCATCATGGCCTGATTGAACTCCCCGGGTTTCGATTTTTCAAGGAATGCTTCGGCGGCGGCCTTGAACACCTTTCCGGAGGCAGGGTCGTTGACGGGAAGCTCCGTTTTGTGAAAGCGGGCCAGCACCCGTTTTACATTGCCGTCTACGGCAGCATGAGGCTTTCCAAAGGCAATGCTCGAAACCGCCGCGGCGATATAATCACCAATGCCCGGAAGGGTTTTAAGCGATGTGCGGCGTTGGGGTATAACACCACCGTGGTTTGCCATGACCTCCCGGGCTGCCCGATGCAGGTTTCGGGCACGGGCATAATATCCGAGACCTTCCCATATCTTCAGCACATCCTGCAGGTCTGCTTCAGCCAGCATTTCGGGTACCGGAAAAGCGGAGAGGAATCTTTCGTAATAGGGAATAACCGTTTTGACCTGGGTCTGTTGCAGCATTACCTCGCTTACCCAGATGCGGTAAGGATCGGATGTTTTTCGCCAGGGGAGGGAACGCCGGCTTTCCCGATACCAAATCAGGAGTTCTTTTTGAATTTTTTTTAAAGCCCCGCGCATATGGATTCCCTGCTGAATATTTTCTGGTACCATAGATAATAAGCTGTCAAGATTCAAGCTTTTAGAGCATGATAAAACAGGTTTGCCGAATGCCTGAGATTTTAAAGGGAAGATATTTCTTGACCGGCAATTCGCCTTTTTTTACAGTCAAGGGTGATGATGCCAAAACCGTCCTGGTTTTTGATTTTGGCGGCGGCACATTTGATCTCTCGGTCCTGACCATCAGTGGCGGGCAGTTCATTGAACAGGGAACATCCGCTCGCGCCTTTTGTCATATGCCTGCTTCTTTTCTCGCAATGTCAAATATCTCATCAAGATGTCTGTAGGGAAAAAGATGCCCCTCGCCTTCTATGGTATGCAAGGTGCAGTTCGGCACATTTTCGGCAATGTGTTTACCATATTCAAAGGGCACCATCGTGTCTTTTGTTCCGTGGAATACGTTCAGCCTGACCGGAATATCCTTTAGCCTGAAACCCCAGTCTACATAATGGACGGCGGCATCCGTTGTTACACCCTTACTTCCCTGTTTTGAAGATCATAAATTACAGATGCTCCCGGAAGAATGCCACAGCTTTCTTCTTTGCCTCGGAAGCATGATCCGATACCCAGAATCCGAAGTGTGTTCCACCTTCAATCAGGAAGAACTCGGAATCAGGGATTTCAGAAACTGCATAATCGGCGTGTTCCATTGCAACATCATTATCGTGGCTGCTATGCAGGACCAGGGCTGGACATTTAATCCTGTTGACCTCGATTTTATCTAATGCAGCCTCTGTTTCTACATCATTCCAGAGGCCTGCCTTTCTCTCTTTGTAGGGATAAAGTGTGTTATACAGCCCCATCATAAAATTAAACTTAACGGGATCGGCTGCGATGTGTTTTGTCCGTTCTTTAAGCTCTTGGGGTGTTAAATCTCCTTCAATATCTAAGATTTGCTTTATCATCGTTTTTGGCATTATATCTCTGAGCATAGACATTAATTTCATGCCCGTATTTGAAAAAAATAGCGTCTCGCTAATCTTTCCTATCGGTTTATGCTCACTTTCATAATCATACTTCATACTGATACCGTCTATGACCACTATCGCCTTTGTCCTATCAGGATGTCGAATGGCAAACTCGTACGTAAGCGCTCCTCCGGCAGATCCGCCAATAACTCCGACCTTATCTATTCCAAGTTCGGTCAACAGTTCTGCGCAAAGATCAACCTGCTCTACAATCTCTTTTCCAGACGATAGAGGCGTTCTTAAATAACCCGGACGTGAGGGGCATATAATAGAATAACCTGCATCTGCAAAAAGAGAATAGAGAACAACGCCCTGATCATAACCACCTCCGCCTCCATGAATTGCCAGAATCGGTTTCCCCTCTCCGACAACAACGTATTCGATCGGTCCATACTGGGTATCAATGATACTACTCTTTGGGATTTCAGGTGCTTTCATCTTTATTTTCCTTTCTGTTTTTTATCGTTCAATCACCACATCATGTCAAATTTCAGCGACGTGACAATCGGTAGATTAGCTGAAATGATCCGTTATATGATGATTTCGTTTCTCGCGATGTCAAATATCTCGTTCAAATGTTCCTGTGGAGCAAGATGGCCTTCGCCTTCCCAGATGTGTAATGTGCAGTTTTGAACATTGTTCCTGATATGTTGAGCATACTCTATTGGAACAAGGCCATCTTCTGTTCCGTGAAAGACATGAATGGGAAATGCAATATCTTTCAGTTTGAATCCCCAGTCATGATAATGAAGATAGGCATCGCGAGCCGGACCCAATGAGCCTTGTTTGAATGCTTCTCTTTGAGATTTCATAAACAGTGCCTTAAACTCGGGGATCTCTCCGATGGCCTCATCTGTCTCATTCATCTGGTTGATAATCACATGGTAGGCTTGTTCCGGATGGTTTTTCACTCTTTCTTCCATTTGCTCTAAAGCTGAACGCAAAGCCTCTATATCTTGCTTATACATAGTACTGGAGTTTTCTACATCTTCTCTGCCACCAGCGAGATACGATGCTGCATCCGGCATCTCTTTCCAGTTAGTGTATCCTGCAAAGCTAAAATTAAACAGCAGCCTGTCTGGAATTGCATAAGCACAGATTGTGGTAGGCATACCCCCGCCACTCCAACCTATTACACCAAATTTGTCAAAATTCAATGCATCTGCAAGATCGGCAATATCACGGGCGTAATCCAAGTGACCGCGTCCTTCCTGATAAGATGATTCGCCGTGCCCCGGTCTATCTGTTGAGATTATTTTAAATCCCTTGCGGATTCCAACCTCATGAAACCATTCGCCTTCGAGACGGGAACCCGGTCCTCCGTGAGCGTAAAACACGGGAATGCCCTTTGGGTCGCCAAACTCCATATAAGCGAGTTTTCTTTCATCTTTAAGTATATGAATTTGAGTTTTCATTTTCGCCTCTTCTTTCAGTAAATTATTGTAATTTACTTTGGCCTGAAAATTCAGTCTGTTTCACCCACTTTTCTAATCAATCCGGTTGCGCCATCCATCTCCACAATATCGCCATCTTTCACAAGAGTTGTTAATCCTTCAATGCCGGCGATACAGGGTTTGCCGTATTCGCGGGCGATAAGCGATCCGTGTTGCAACATTCCGCCAACTTCGAGTAGAATTCCGGAAGCGTTGATAAACAGTGGCGTCCAACCCGGGTCAGCCGCCTTGGCAACAAGGATCTCGCCTTTGTGAACCTCCTTTTCGCCCACAAAATTTATAAGCACTACCCTGCCTTTTACCCTTCCTGCAGAAACAGGATCACCCAGAATTTCACCTTCTACAGGCTTTTTGCGGTCAGGTCGAAGAATCTTACCCCGTGAGTCAATTACAGGTGGGAAATTGTCTATATTTTCCACTTTAGTCATAAATACTTTTTGACGATCAATCATCTCTCTGACATTCAAAGACTTATCATCAATGGCCCGTTGCAGCTCTTCAGGGGTCAGATAGAACACATCGCCCAAGTTGTCTATTTTGTTTTCGTTTAAAAATTGTTCGGCAATTTCGAGTGCTTTAGAGCGAATTTTTTCACCCGCATACACCATATAGTATTTATGGATTTCACGATAACCACCCAAATTTAAGAGTATATTGTACTGTTTTTCCAATTGCTTCTTGTTTTTAACTTTTTCCAACAATGATTTATAAGCGTTTTCTCTGTCTGCAATCTGTTGTTCAAGCATGGCTTTTGGAGAATTTTCCGTATCCAAACCGCTGTAGCTCTGCATCTGTTGCAATACGATTTTGGGATCATCCTGATAGCGAGGTGTCTTAATATCCACTTCGCGTGGACCTCTAAAACCGTACAGTTTCATAAATTCATCCCATTTGCTCATAAATTCTTCAGATAAAGATTTTCTTTCAATTTTTTCTTTCAGCTTTTTAAGAGATTTAAACTCGGTTTTGTCAAGTAGGGACATCAATTCATAAATTCGGCAAGTCATATCCATCGTGACATTGTAGGGTAGTCCGCGGTCAATTTTATCAGCCTCTTTAACCATATCTTCGCCAAACTCATTTTTGAACAATTTTTCCAAACTACTCTTAGCTGACAGTGCATCTATCAGACTTGGAATAGTGGTGTGAACCATCAAATCTGCTGATTTCTGCATGGCTTGTTCAGCGAACGCCTTAAATGAAATAGAGGATTGGTCAAGTTGATCGATTTCCTGAATAAACAGATCCCCTTTGGTATCAATTTTTTCACGTAGTTTTTCGGGGTGTTTCATCCCCTTTATCATACCGCCGACCAGGTCACTCGATTTAAACATTCCAACAAAAACACCCTTTACTGTTTTAAATATGCCTTTGGTAGAATATTTCAGCTTGTAGTCGCTGATATCTGCATCGCGTATTACCTGCGCTGCATAGGTGTCTAATCCTTCATATTCTTTGGCAGTGCCTTTTTGCCCTTCCAATAAAAATTCGGTAGAAAGATTGGCATAAGCTCTGCCTCCTGCAGCCCAAATAAAATCCCCCGGCTTTTCAGCAATACTCATTCCTGCTGCTGTAAGACCCATACCGTTGGTGAGCAGCCTGAAACAATCGGTTCCCATAACGGAAAGGGGCTTCTGAATACCTTGTTCTATTAATGTTAAGTCGAGGTATAATAGCTTCTGTTCCCCGGGTTTGGTAACAAAATCAGGATGAAGCGGAATATATGTGGTAATCGGACGTGCCTGAAGCATATAAAATTTACCATTTGCATATCCCCACTCAGTGTCCATCGGTACATCGTAATACTCCTCAACATGGCGAACCATTTCGGCAAGTTCCAAGATTTGTTCCTGTGAGAGTGTTGATTGGCTCACACTGTCTGAAGAGACGGTTTTTGTACCCCCATCCTCACCGAGCTGAATAGAAACTTTCTTGTCCCCAATTTTCTCTGATAATATTTTGTTCTGGTATTTATCCACCACAAATTGATCGGGAACAGCATCTCCCGAAACAATAGATTCACCGAGACCAAAATTAGCGTTAATCACAATCTCGTCATAGCAGTTGTTAAGCGGGTTGATGCTAAAAGCGACACCGGCGATTTCACTTTTAATCATGGCCATCACCACCACGGCGATGGAGTAGGTGGTGAAGTCGAAGCCTTTTTGGCGTTTGTAAGCCACAACACGGTAATCGATGCACGAGACAAAAACATCGCGAACGCGATCTTCCAGAGTTTCCGGCCTGACACCCAAATAGGTTTCGTACATACCCGCGAATGACGCGCCTGCCATATCCTCTTCAGGCGAAGACGAGCGGACGGAAAACATCTGATTATCGGGCATCTGAAGCATCTTCAGCTTCTCATTCAAAGCTTCCCTTTGGCTGGACGTAAACTTAAGTTTGCCGGCTCTCTGTTGCAGTTTAGCTGTTTTTGCTTTCAACACTTCATCGCTGTCGGTAGGTAGCAAACGCAGGTTTTCAATGGCTGAAAGTTCTTCAAGCCAATCATCAAAGAAGTTTACACTGAGCACCATTCCCGCTGGAACAGGAAATCCTCCGTTGGCCATTTTGATAAGGGAGTAACCTTTGCCACCCACTTGTCGTTGTGTGGCGTCGCCGTCTGAAAACAGGTAAATCGTTTTGTTCATCATTGTTTTTCTCTCCTGGTTAAAATAATCATCAGTTTACCCCTTTTCGGTGTTTCCTGAATGCAGGAATTTCTCCAGGGCTTTAATAGTCATTAATGGAACGCCTTCATCATGCTCGGTTTTTAAACCGCCGAGATAAACTTGAGTACACGCACTGGGAACCAAACCTAAACGGTAATTATGATCCTTAACACCAAGCTGAGTAACTCGGACACGTGTCAGTACCCCCATACCGGTTGTTGTGGGGACAAAGCTATCCGCCTTGGTTTCCGGCAATTTTCGTGCCAATAGAGGTGTCTGTCTAACCTGTTAATATGATGGATATATCCTTAATGGTACGCATTCTCGAAAGGAAAACCCTATCCCAAATGGTATGGCATTACCACCCCAATTAAGGCACAAATGCCATAGTTGTCAGTGGCAAATGCTTAATGATGATGGTTCAAAAAAGGATGGCTTGGGAAATCTCACGTTTTGCACAAAATAAACGGTTTACCTGAACTCCTCAAATTGCATGGTCAGTTAGAGCTGGAATGATTTAGTTGGGTTGCCTTAACTGAACTCTTCATGTATTTTAGGATTTTGCAGATCAATTTCCATGCTTTTTGCAAACCAGTTTTCCGTATAGCGAACGATCAACTCATCGGTCCATGTTCCCTCGGGGTTGAAATGAATGCGGTCGCTTTCGTTGGTCTTGAAGAAACCAGTCATTTGGCCTTCATGATTTGTTCTCTTCCACAATGATTTTGACCCCGGGCGGCGCAACAAATTCAAAGAACCCTTTTTTAAAGGATTTTCCAATGGTAAAATTGCCGAGATTGAATCGGGTGACGCTCCCCAATGCGTTGAAAATGCGAACAGAGCGGATTTCATGTTCGGGGCTTACGGTGAGAATGATGCGATTAATTTCCTGCCAGGGCGGGTCGGGGACCATCTCAATCTGGTAGTCCCCTTTTTCATCTTTCTCCTGCATCTGCACCTTAAAACTGTCTTTAACCTCTGCCAGTCCACTGAAAATGTCACTGAGCAGCCTCAGTTCTCTGCCGAAATCTTTCGCCAGATACCGGTGGGCCTCCTTTTTGTGGGGGATGTACCACCAGAGAATATTATCATTGGCGATGATGATTTCAGGCTCGGGCTTTTCCTGGCCCAGCCTCAGAAAATGAGGGGATTTGAAATGAATGATGCCGGAGGCCAAGTCTCCTTTGGTCTGAGCGCCCAGCATGCTCATGGATCGGGTCGTGACTTCGCGGGTGTAGGGTACGGAAAGTCCTGAAGTATGCCCATAATGATCTTTGATCC
>CAZPQA010000099.1:0-10069 GCA_964588535.1 uncultured Desulfobacteraceae bacterium | reverse complement strand
GCGGCCCCCATTGCCAAAACACTCATTGAGGCCTATCTCCGGGTACCGGTTGATTAGAAGGTATTAGGTGTTAGGTTTAAGGTGTTTTTTTAATAAATCTAATATCTTAAACCCTAAACTTTAAACCTTAAACCTTGATAAACCATGCTTGATCGAAGACTGATTCAGAATTTTGACTGGGTTTTGCTGTTGATTCTGCTGGTGCTGGCGGGGATCAGCATCCTCAATCTCTACAGCGCTACCTACGCCATTCGGGATGTGGGCGGTTCCCGGATCTTTATGAAACAGTTCTATTGGTTTTTAATCGGTTTCAGTGTTTTCCTGGTGATGGTCACATTCAATTATTATTATCTTGAGCGGTTGGCTTATCCGGTTTATTTCTTTATGGTAGCGCTTCTGATTATGGTCCTGCTGGTGGGAAAGGTCATGTCGGGGTCACAGCGCTGGTTGAGTTTGGGTCCGGCTGTTTTTCAACCGTCAGAACTGGCAAAGATTTCAATGGTGCTGGTTCTGGCCAAATTTTTCAGTGACAGGGGAGGAACTGAAGAGTACCGACTGCGTGACCTCTGGCAACCATTTATTCTTATTTTGGTACCGTGCGGTCTTATCCTGAAGGAACCGGATCTGGGCACGGCGCTGTTCCTGGGTGTGGTATCCTTTTCAACGATTTTAATTGTTAAGGTCAACCGGAAATCCTTATTGATCTTTCTGGGATTCTGTCTCCTGGCAGCCCCGGTGGTCTGGTTTGGCATGAAGGATTACCAGCACCGGCGCATCCTGACGTTTTTGCAACCCGATATGGATCCTCTGGGGGCCGGATACCATATCAATCAATCCAAGATTGCCATTGGATCCGGTCAATTCTGGGGTAAAGGGTATTTGCAGGGAACCCAGACCCGCCTGCATTTTCTGCCGGAACAACATACCGATTTCGCTTTTTCCGTGCTGGCGGAAGAATGGGGTTTGGTGGGTGTTACGGGTCTCCTGCTACTGTACCTTTTTTTGATCCTATGGGGGCTGAATATTGCCAAAGGATCCAAAGACAGGTTCGGCGCCATCCTTGCTGTGGGCATTGTAGCAATCGTATTCTGGCAGGTGGTCATCAATGTGGGTATGGTCACAGGTCTTTTGCCGGTTGTGGGGATTCCACTGCTGCTGTTCAGCTATGGCGGTTCATCATTGATTTCAACCATGGCGGCCATGGGTCTTTTGATGAATATCAGTATGAGGCGTTTTATGTTTCAATAAGTAGTGCCCATCCACGAATGGCCAATTTGTCCGATTTCGGCGTCAGGCCAAAATTGTAATCCTCGAAATACTTCAATGTATTCCTGCGGTTACAATTTTCGCCTTCCTTGAACTCGAACAAATTTTCTCATTCGTGGACGGACACTAAGTAGCTGCTGCTTTGTGAACTTGAAGGCTTATCTTTTCTTTTTGTTGCATGAAAACGGAAGCTTGTGTTATAGACCCTTGCATTTTGGGTGTCCAAGGGAAAGGTTGAACCATGTCTGCACAGAATTTTCAAATTTTCGTAAATGCCACTGGTGGAACGGATATCGTTGATATTACATCAAAAGTTGAAAGTGAGGTCGAAAAATCTGGGGTGAAAGACGGGGCGGCGACCCTTTTTGTGCCGGGTTCCACCGGCGCATTGACCACCATTGAATTTGAAAGCGGTGTGGTGAACGATCTGAAAAAGGCCATTGAAAGGATGGCGCCCGAAGATATCTATTACGAACACAATGAACGTTGGGGAGACGGGAATGGTTATTCGCACGTTCGTGCGGCTATTTTCGGTGCCTCATTGCACATTCCCATTGTTAACGGCAATTTGACGCTTGGGACGTGGCAGCAGATTGTTCTCCTTGATTTTGACAACAGACCCCGAAAAAGACGGATTGAGGTTCAAATATTTGAATAAATCATCTTCCAAGAAAAAAATGCCATCCATCAGCAAGAAGATCAGTTTTCCGGATAATGAACTGATGCGGGCACTGTGTGGAGAGCAAAATGCCCATCTGAACCTGATTGAAAAGAAGATCGGGGTTTCAGTTAATCTGAGAGGAAATGTGCTGCTGCTGCGTGGCGGGGATTGGGAAGTGGAACTGGCCGAAAAGGTGTTTTCGCAGCTTTATGAACTGCTGGAGTCTCGGTATCCGCTCTATATCAATGATGTAGACCATGCCATAAGGATTTTAAGCGGTGATGGTTCGGTGGATTTAAAAAAGATATTCAAAGACGAGGTTTATATCACTTCCCAGAAGAAAATTATTACGCCCAAAACCATTAACCAGAAAAAATACATCGACAGCATTAAAAAATATGATATCGTGTTTGGGATCGGCCCGGCGGGGACGGGAAAGACTTACCTTGCCATGGCCATGGCTGTGGCAGCGCTGATCAGGAAAGACTGCAATCGGATAATTCTAGCCCGGCCCGCGGTGGAGGCGGGGGAGCGTCTGGGATTCTTGCCGGGCGATCTGTATGAGAAAGTGAACCCCTACCTGCGGCCATTGTATGATGCTCTCCACGACATGATGCCCTTTGAAAACGCATCCGACCTGTTGGAGAAAGGGGTCATCGAAGTGGCGCCGCTGGCGTTCATGAGAGGGCGCACACTGAACGATTCCTTTGTGATCCTGGATGAGGCACAGAATGCGACGCCCGAGCAGATGAAGATGTTTTTAACCCGTCTGGGCTTCAGTTCCAAAGCGGTGATTACCGGAGATATTACCCAGACGGATTTGCCAAAAGGGCAAATATCAGGTTTAATTGAGGCCTCGCAGACACTCTCGGGAATTGAAGGCATTCAGTTTGTTTCTTTTTCCAGGGAAGATGTGATCAGGCATCCGTTGGTTCAGAAAATTATTGATGCCTACGAGCAGCTGGATAGACGGAAAAAGGCTTGAGGTGCAGCACTGTTATGCCAAGGAATACGCCTAATGAACGAAAACTCAAGAACCTGCACCAGAAAAAAAATTCCGGGCGGCGGGAAAAAGACACGTCCGCCAGATCAAAATCCGGCCGTTCGGTCCGTACATTCTGGTTTCGGGATGATACCAAGAAATGGTGTATTTTCATCGGCCTCAGCCTGATCTTTTCCATACTGCTTTTCCCCAGCATCCTGACCCCAACCAAAACATATAACCTGGGGGATGTGGCCGATCGTGATATAAAGGCTTCCAGGGAATTTTTGGTGGAAAACAATGAACTGACGGAAAAGAACAGACAGGAAGCTGTTCGCGCCGTTTTGCCCGTTTATGATTTTGATCCCACGGCAACCGATGTGATTCCCAGGGTAAGAGAAGCCTTTGCGGTCGGCCGAAAGTATTTGGCCGATGCCTTGAAACTGGCGTGGACGTCCACATCCCCTGAAGAAGCCCAAAAAGAACACCTTGCCATAACAAATGCTTTCCAAACGCGATTTTTCGAAATCCTGGATATTCCTGAAAACAATGCCCTCTTCCATACTTTAATGATGAGCGATTTTTCGCCCAAGGCGGAGTCAGCCGCCATCGGGCTGGTCAGCGATGTTTTCAGGCGGGGTGTGGTGGGCAATCAGGTGATGCTGATGTCCTATGGGGGCAAGGGGATTGTTCTTCAAAACATCAAGGACGGAAAAGAGGAAGAGGTTTCCGGTCTTGATCGCTTTTACGACCTTAAAACCGCCGTCGCCCTTGTTCGAGAGCAGGGCCAGTCGCTCACCCGAACCCTATGGCCCGAAAAACTGGCGCAGGCTGCGTTGGAATTGGCCGTATCTCTCATCAAGCCCAATCTCACGTTCAACAAGCGGGAAACAGCGCTACGGAAGGAAGCGGTTGGGGAATCAGTTAAGCCCTTCTTTTTCAAAGTCAAAAAGGGTGAAATTTTTATCAGGGAAGGTGAGCGAATTAAGCCGGAACAACTGGTTAAACTGAGCGCTCAGCATAAATATTTAAAACAAAAAAAGATGTTGGGAAGGGTTCCCGCCATGGCAGTTCTCATGGCCTTCCTGTTGGTTTCCATGTATCAACTGGGCTTGAAGAGGAGCAGATCAACAGATTCGGAAATCAGGGACCTGCTTTTAAACGCAGCCATGCTGTTGGTCATATTTTTTGTGGTGATTGCGTTTAATTTTGTGGCGATTGAAACGGCCCGGGGGTACCATGTTTTCTCTCCTAGAGCCCTGTTGTACGCCATTCCAGTGGCAGGCGGTGCCATGCTGATTTGTATATTTCACGGCATCGTCACCGCCGCCAGCTTTTCCCTGGTCGTTTCCGTCCTGGCCTGTGCGGTTGTGGATGGCCGGGTGGAATTTTTCGTCTATTTTTTCGTCAGCTCCCTTTTGGCGGCTACCTGGGTACGTCGTTACAGGGAAAGGGGTGTTTTTATTGAGGCGGGTCTTAAAGTGGGCCTGTGCAATATGATCCTTGCCTTTGCCATGGAGGGATTGCATGGCGACTTTTTTAATATTGAGAGCGTTATTGCCTGTTGTTCGGCGTTCATAGGGGGTGTGTTGGTCGGTGTGATTGCCACGGGGTTGATGCCGCTGATCGAAATGTCCTTCGGGTACACTACGGATATCAAGCTGATGGAACGGGCCAATCTCGATCAGCCACTTCTAAGGGAGTTGATGGTTCAGGCGCCCGGAACCTATCACCACAGCGTTATCGTCAGCAATATGGTAGAGGCTTCGGCCAGGGCTATCGGCGCAAATCCTTTGCTGGCCAAGGTCGCTGCGTACTATCATGATATCGGTAAGATTAAGAAACCCCTTTATTTCATTGAAAATCAAGGGGGCAGGGCTAACCGGCATGAAAAACTGGCGCCTTCCATGAGTGCCCTCATTCTCATTGCCCATGTGAAAGACGGTGTGGAGCTGGCACGTCAGGCCAAGCTTGGCCGGGCGATCATTTCAATTATCGAACAGCATCACGGGACCAGCCTGATCTCATTTTTTTACGAAAAGGCCAGGGAAAGGGCTGAGAGAAAAGGGGACAAATCCCTGGGCGTAAAAAAGGAAGATTTTCGTTACCGTGGCCCCAGACCCCAGACAAAGGAAGCGGGTCTTGTGATGTTGGCGGATGTGATTGAGGCGGCTTCCAAAACCCTTGTGGATCCCACTCCGGCGCGAATACAGGGAATGGTGCAGAAGATTATGAACAAGGTTTTTTCAGATGGGCAACTGGATGAGTGTGAGTTGACGCTCAAAGATCTTCATGCCATTGCCAAAAGTTTTAACCAGACCTTGAGTGGTATTTTCCATCATCGGGTTGAATATCCCGAGCCTGTGGCGAAGATTTCTTCCTCGCGATCTCGAAACGGTGCGGGAAGCGGCAAAAACGGTCTGAACAGGAAGGCTGAAAATGGTGATACAGATCAGGATGGACTGTCCGACCCCCGGACTGGACGAGCAGAAAATAAGGGTGAAAGCGGAGAGAGCCTTAGAAGGCTTGGGCTGTCATGATAAAGAGTTGAGCATCCTGTTTACAGACGACGAACACATGGCGGCGCTGAATCAGCAATACCGGGACAAGGAAGGTGCCACCGATGTGCTGTCGTTTCCCATGACGGAAGACCTGGGCGGGGAGACAACCCCCGCCCTTTTTGAACCGGTCATGCTGGGAGATGTGGTCGTTTCCGTGGATACGGCTTTGCGGGATGCGGAAGAACTGAAACAGCCCTTTGAAAGGACCGTTGACCGGTTGTTGATTCACGGTATTTTACACCTTCTGGGGTATGATCATGAGAAATCTCAAGTGGACGCCATGTGCATGACAAAAGAAGAAGAGCGGTTGATGGCACTTCTCGAAAAACCGTGAACTTGTGGAGGGTGGATGAATGGCAAAACTGGCGGTTAATGTGGATCATGTGGCAACGGTTCGTCAGGCCAGGGGAATTGATGTCCCCGATCCGGTCTTGGCAGCGGGTCTTGCTGAGCTTGCGGGTGCGGATGGCATTATCTGTCACCTCAGGGAGGACAGACGTCACATCAATGACAGGGATCTCAGGTTGTTGCGGGAGACCGTAAAGACAAGCCTCAACATGGAAATGGCGGCAGTTGATGAGATGGTTGAAATAGCCGCTTCTGTCAAACCGGATATGGTTACCCTGGTACCTGAAAAAAGGGAAGAACTCACCACCGAAGGTGGGCTGGATGTTGTGGCCCGGTCGGACCATTATGGCAAGGTTGTTGAGCGGCTTCACCTGGCGGGAATCAAGGTCAGTTTTTTCATAGATCCAAATCCGGATCAAGTTGAGGCTGCCCGCGGTTGCGGGGGAGATATTATTGAGATTCACACCGGTCATTACTCAGAGGCAGAATCCGAAGATGAAGCGAAAAGGCGCTTTGAACGGGTTGTTCGCGCTGCACAAGCGGCTTCGTCAATGGATTTGGGCATCAGCGCCGGGCATGGGCTCAACTATATCAACATCAAAAGGTTTGAATCGCTCCCCCTGGTAGAAGAATACAGCATTGGGCACAGCATTGTTGCCATGGCGGTTCTGGTGGGGTTTGATCAGGCGGTTCGAAAAATGATTGAACTGGTGAAATCCTTTTAAGCCAAGGAGGTACACAAGCATGTTGAATGCCAGCGATATTATGACAACGGAAGTGATGACCGTCAAAAAGGAAACGCCCCTCAAGGAACTGGCAGAAATTCTGTACAAAAATCGCATTAACGGCGTCCCCGTGGTTGACGATGAAGGATTGCTGATCGGCATTATTTGTGAAAGCGACCTGATTCGAAAAGACAAGAAATTGCACAT
Organism: uncultured Desulfobacteraceae bacterium; assembly: GCA_964588535.1. GTDB lineage: Bacteria > Desulfobacterota > DSM-4660 > Desulfatiglandales > Desulfatiglandaceae > NaphS2. Next base: position 3,319 of record CAZPQA010000099.1, on the reverse strand, counting down.
CCCCACGGTCGTGGCGCTTTTTGACGCCGTGTTTTATCTTGAAAGCTCCAAAAACATTGAAAAGGAGATCAAGCAGATCAATGCCACTACCGTTGAAGAATTGTTCACCCGTGATGTTGTTACAGTGGATGAAAAAACGCCCATTGATGAAATCGCCACCATCATGACCCAGAAAAAGATTTATACGATTCCCGTTATGGATGGGGAACGTCTGGTGGGTATTGTTGGCAAGGGCGACGTGATAAGGACTTTTATTTCTTGAAAGACAAACACGTGCGTTACCGGACTGAATCCCCCGAAGAAACCGTTGGGTTGGGGGAAAAGCTGGGTCGGCTACTTCAAACGGGTGATTTGATTGTGCTGGCGGGAGAGTTGGGTTGTGGAAAAACGTGGTTCACCAAAGGCATTGCCCTGGGCGTGGGTGTCTCTCCCCATGAGGTGGTGACCAGCCCCTCTTTCGCACTGATGAACGAATATGAGGGTCTTTGTACACTTTTCCATATGGACGTTTACCGTTTGGATACCCATGGGGATTTTCTGGATACGGGATTGGATGAGTGTTTTGACGGCAGGGGCATTGTGGTAATGGAATGGGGCGACAAGTGGCCTGAAATCCTGCCGGAGTGTCGTCTGAATGTGGTCTTTTCAATCCTGGGTGAGCAATCGCGAGAGTTGTTGATGACCGGGGAGAGCCCCCGGACGATTGAAATTTTAGCAGGGCTGAGGAATCAGGCGCTTGAATGAGGAAAGGGTATGGCACGCATTGTACAAAAATATGGTGGCACTTCGGTGGGCAGCATTGAAAAGATTAAAGCGGTGGCTGAGCGCGTTATTGAAGCCTGCAAAGAGGGGAACCAGATGGTTGTGGTGCTTTCTGCCATGGCCGGTCAAACCGATGGCCTGATTACAATGGCGAAAGAGATCGATCCTGATCCGGATTTGCGGGAGCTGGATGTGCTCATGTCCACGGGGGAGCAGGTCAGCGTTGCCCTCTTTGCCATAGCGTTGAAATCCATGGGGTATGACGCCCGTTCACTTTTGGGGTTCCAGGCGGCGATTCACACGGATGATTTGCACGGCAAAGCCAGAATACAGGATATTGAGATTGCACGGATTATTCGAAACCTGGATGTCGGCCGGATTGTGACCGTGGCCGGGTTCCAGGGTCTTGACGCCCGCGGTGATATTACTACCCTGGGTCGGGGCGGGTCGGACACCACGGCGGTGGCCCTTGCGGCGGCGCTAGGTGCCGATGTGTGCGAGATTTTGACGGATGTGGACGGGGTTTATACCACGGATCCCAATGTGTGTCGGAAAGCGCAGAAGATGGATTTTATTTCATACGATGAAATGCTGGAGATGGCCAGCATGGGCGCGAAAGTCCTTGAAATCCGTGCGGTGGAGTTTGCTAAGAAATTTAATGTGCCGATTCACGTAAGATCCACTTTTAACAAGGAAAGGGGTACCATGGTGGTTGCTGAAACAAAAGACATGGAAAAGGTCGCAGTATCGGGTGTGGCATACAACAAGAACGAGGCCAGGATCACCATACGAAAAGTCCCGGATCAGCCGGGGGTGGCATCCAGAATATTTGATCCGATTTTCAGAGCCGGCATTATTGTGGACATGATCGTTCAGAATACCAGCCAGGACGGATTCACGGATCTTACCTTCACGGTGCCCAAGGCGGACTTTTACAAAACCATGAAGCTCGTCAGTGATGTGGGAAAGGATGTGGGCGCGGAAACGGTCCTGGGGGATGAGGACATCGCCAAAGTTTCCATCATCGGCGTCGGCATGCGGGTTCATGCGGGCATTGCCAAAAAGATGTTTTCGGCCCTGGCTGAAAAGAACATCAACATCATGATGATCAGTACGTCGGAAATTAAGATTTCCTGCGTCATCGAGGAAGAATACACTGAACTGGCGGTACGTGTTCTTCATGACACCTTTGGCCTGGACCATGCAAAAGAGGAAATACTTTAGCGGTGCCGGGGGCTTTTTCCTGCTTTTCTTGCTGTTGCTCATAAACCATCTGGGCGGCGCCATGAAAACGTCCCTCCCTCTGGAGCCGCGGCCCGTAAGAAAAGTGTTTGTTCAGGACTCAGGTAAAATGTCGCCTTTTCAACGGCTGACCCTGGGAATTCCCATCTCCGTCAATACTGACACGGCGTTAGGGTTAACGGCTGTACCAGGAATCGGCCCTAAAACGGCCGCGGCCATCGTTTGTGCCCGTGAACGGACGGGCGGATTTACGCAGTTAAATGAGCTGTTATCCATCCGGGGGATCAGCACTTCCCTTTATGGCAAAATAAGCCCTTATCTGACATTATGAGAGCATTGAGAATGGAATGATTGTTTTAGGCATCGATACATCCTGCGATGATACATCCGCCGGCATCGTGGCCGGTGGAAGTCAAACCCTGGCCAACGTGATCCATTCTCAGGTGGCCGTGCATCACCCTCACGGCGGGGTTGTTCCTGAACTGGCTTCCAGGGAGCATGTGAGAAATATCGTGCCTGTGGTGGATGAGGCCTTGAAACACGCGGGGCTCGGCATGGCGGATCTGGACGGCGTTGCCGTCACAGTAGGACCTGGATTGGTGGGGGCGCTTCTGGTGGGACTCTACTATGCCAAAGGGTTGGCCTATGTGCTGGATAAACCCTTGATTGCTGTGAACCACCTGGAAGCCCATATCCTTTCCATTTTTCTGGAAGCGGAACATCCGCCCTTTCCCTTTGTGGCTCTGACGGTTTCAGGTGGGCACACGAGCCTCTATTTTGTTGAGGATTTCGGTCGCTATACCCTTCTCGGCCAGACCCTGGATGATGCAGCCGGTGAAGCATTTGATAAGGTGGCCAAGATTTCCGGAATGGGTTACCCGGGAGGGGCCCCCATCGAAAAGGCATCCAGAGAGGGACGTCCCGATGGCGTGGCTTTTCCACGGGCCTATATGTCCAGCACCTCTTTAGACTTCAGTTTCAGCGGGCTCAAAACAGCCGTTTCCCTGTTTCTGAAAAAATGGCGCGAAGACCCTTTACTAAGCGCTGAGATCAGTTTGAACGATATTGTTGCCTCTTTCCAGGAATCTGTGGTGGATGTTCTGGTGGACAAGGTTATGGCCGCCGCAAAACGCATGGGGGTGACTTCGGTCATGCTCGCAGGCGGCGTGGCATGCAATAATCATTTAAGAAAATCTCTGGTGAAAACCGCAGGTCTGGACGGTATCCGGGTATATTATCCCCGACCCGCTTACTGCACGGACAATGGGGCCATGATCGCCCTGACAGGCTATCACCGGTTTATGCGAAATGATAC
>CAZPQA010000098.1:0-10184 GCA_964588535.1 uncultured Desulfobacteraceae bacterium | reverse complement strand
AGGGAACCGCATGCCATGTCATGGGGGCCAAAGGCTTGTTTGATTATCTTCTGGATAAGTTGGAAGTTGAAGAAGGCGGAACCACGAAAGATGGCTTTTTCACCGTAGAACGGGTGGCGTGTCTCGGATGCTGCGGAATGGCGCCCGCGGTTATGATCGATGACGACTTTTATGGGCGATGCACGATTCAAAATATTGAAGAAACATGGGATAAGTATCGATCGGAGAATGCGGGATCATGAAAAACAGAATACTCATATGCAATGGAACCAGTGGAATTTCAGCAGGAGCGCGAAAAGTCGGTCAATTCTTTGAAGAAAGGCTGAGACGTCACAATTTGCAGGATCGCTATGATGTCGTCATGACTGGAGACCGGGGCTTATTCAGAGATGTACTGGTGGATGTTGTCGCGCCCGATGCGGAAAGAATCACCTACGAATATGTCACACCTGAAGATGTGTCAAAAATTGTGGAAGAGCATCTGGTAAAAGGGGAACCGGTCGAGAAACTGCTGGCCGGAGAGGATTACAAGCAGTTTTTTGCCAGCCAAACCCGCATTGTGCTTGCCAATTGCGGCGAAATCGATCCGAAGAGTCTCGACGACTATGTGGCCCACAACGGTTACAAAGCGTTACAAAACGTGCTCAGCATGCCCCCTGATGCCGTGATCGAAGAAATGAAAATATCCGGATTGCGCGGGCGGGGTGGGGCCGGATTCCCGACCGGGATGAAGTGGGATTTCTGCAGACAGGCCGAAGGAGACCAAAAATATATTGTGTGCAATGCGGATGAAGGTGATCCCGGCGCCTTCATGGACCGCAGTGTATTGGAGGGGGATCCTCATGCCATCGTTGAAGGCATGATCATTGCGGGCTATGCCATCGGCGCCACGGAAGGCTACGTCTATTGCCGGGCTGAATATCCGATTGCGATTAAACGTTTAACCAGAGCGATTGCCCAGGCTGAGGAAAGCGGCTATTTGGGAAAAAACATTCAGGGCAGTGATCATTCGTTTCATCTGACGATCAAACAGGGGGCCGGGGCCTTTGTCTGTGGAGAAGAAACCGCGCTGCTTGCTTCAATCGAAGGCCGGCGAGGAATGCCGAAGCCCCGTCCGCCGTTTCCAGCCCAGAAAGGGTTGTGGGGAAAACCAACCACCATCAATAACGTGGAAACACTGGCCAATATCCGCCATATTTATGAAAAAGGTGCAAAATGGTTTGCATCCGTCGGCACTGAAAACAGTAAAGGCACGAAAGTATTTGCCCTCGCGGGGAAAATCAAAAATACAGGCTTGGTTGAAGTCCCCATGGGCATGACCATTCGCGACCTGGTATTCGGCCCGGGCGGCGGAATGCTCAAGAAAAAAGCCAGGTTCAAAGGCATCCAGCTTGGCGGTCCTTCCGGCGGCTGTTTGCCGGAGAATCTGTTGGATACGCCCATTGATTATGAATCCATCAACCAGACCGGCGCGATTATGGGGTCCGGTGGGATGGTCGTCATGGATACCCGCACCTGCATGGTGGATGTGGCCAGGTTTTTCCTGGACTTCACGGTAAACGAATCCTGTGGAAAATGCGTACCCTGCCGCGTCGGCTTGAAGCGTACCCTGGAAGTGCTCGATGAGATCACCGCAGGACGCGGAAAAGAGGAACATCTGGCGTTTCTCAAGGATATGGGAAACACCATCAAAAACACAGCCTTGTGCGGACTTGGCAACACCGCGCCGAATCCGGTCTTAACCACGTTGCGATATTTCCCGGAAGAATATCAAGCCCATATTCACGATCGCGTGTGTCCGGCACATGTGTGTACGGCATTGGTGAAATTTGAGTTTATCGAAGAAAACTGCACCAAGTGCGGGAAGTGTTTTAAAGCCTGTCCGGTGGAAGCAATTTCGTGGGAAAAGAAGCAATATCCAATCCTTGATAAAGAAAAGTGCATCAAATGTAAAAGCTGCATTGATGCCTGTAACTTTGAGGCGATACAATGATACAGATAACAATTGATGACCAACAATTACAGGTTGAAGACGGAAAAACTGTCCTTGAAGCGGCCTTTGATGCCGGAATCTATATTCCCAATTTATGCTATCATCCCGATTTACCCCCCCTGGGGGCATGTCGCTTATGCCTGGTCGAAATTGATGGGATGCGAGGATTGCCTCCGGCCTGCACCACTTACGTATCCGAAGGGATGATGATTCTTACCAATACGCCTCAACTTCAGGAGTTTAGGAAAAATATTATCTGGCTCATGTTAAGTGACCACCCCAAGGACCTGGCTGAATCATCCCAGTTTCAAAAAGTGGTTGAATGGGTGGGCGTTAAAAATGTCCTTCCCGGCCATATTTCAGAGCCCAGAAAGCTGCCGGTGATCCCGGAGGACGAACCGGTCTATATTCGGGACCTGGAGCGCTGCATTTTATGCGAACGGTGTGTCCGGATGTGCCAGGAAGTGCGTGGCATTGGCGCAATCGGGTTGATCAATCGGGGAATTAGAACCTATGTGGGGACCCAGATTGATGTGCCGATTATGGATTCCGGGTGCAAATTCTGTGAAGCCTGCGTTGAAGTCTGCCCATCCGGGGCTTTGAGAGATAAGGACTCCTTCACGGAAGAGGAACGAGAGGCCTTTATTCTGCCCTGCACGAATACCTGTCCTGCAGGGATTGACGTGGCCCGCTATGTCCGTTTGATTGCCGAAGGCCGTTATCAGGATGCCATTGAGGTCATCCGCGAAACCGTGCCCCTGCCCTATACCCTGGGGTGTGTTTGCCCCCATCCGTGCGAAGAAGCATGTCGGCGGGATGAGATCAATGAAGCCATCAGCATCCGTGCGCTGAAAAAATTTGTGGCGGAACGCGATACCGGACGTTGGCGCGAAAAATTGAAGATTCTTCCTGACACCAGCAAGAAAGTGGCCGTTGTCGGCGCTGGGCCGGCTGGGCTGACCGCGGCCTGGTTCATCAGAAAGCAAGGTCATGCGGTCACGGTGTTTGAAGCTTTGGACAAGGGTGGCGGAACCATGCGGATCGGCATCCCTGAATATCGTTTGCCACGCCATGTGTTGGATCAGGAAATTAAGGACATCGAAGATATCGGGGTGGAATTCCGTTACAATACAAAAGTTGAATCTCTCGACGATCTCTTCCAGCAGGGATTTAACGCCATCTTTCTGGGAATGGGCGCGACAAAGGGCACCACAATGGGAATTCCCGGCGAAGATGACCCGCGCGTGTTGGATGGTCTGTCGGTGTTGCGGAAAATTAACCTGGAAGGCGAATCCGACCTGAAAGGCCGGGTCGCCGTCGTGGGTGGCGGAAACGTGGCCATTGATGTGGCACGCTGTGGCTTGCGCACCGGTGCAGATCAGGTCTCCATGCTGTATCGGCGAACCCGCGAAGAGATGCCCGCTTCACCGGAGGAAATCGAGGCCGCCTTGAATGAAGGCGTTAAAATTGATTTTCTGGTGGCCCCCATTCGCGTTACTGCTCAGGACGACTGTCTGCAAGTTCAATGTATCCGCATGGAGCTGGGGAAACCCGATGCCAGCGGCCGCCGTCGACCGGTTCCCGTTGAAGGGAGCGAATTTATTTTAGAGGTCGATCGTTTTATCATGGCCATCGGACAAAAAGCGGTCATCCCCAGAAACTATGGCATCACGCTGAACAGACGCGGATATATCCGGGCCGACAAATCCAGAGCCCTTCCACGAAAAAGAGTGTTTACCGGCGGCGACGTGATGAGCGGTCCGGCAACGGTTATTGAAGCAATTCAAGCCGGAAAAGAGGCCGCCTCGGAGATTGACAAGCATCTGGGAGGCACAGGCAACATTTTACAGCGCTTCATTCCCGAAGAACCGGAAACCAAATCCCTGGGAAGAGATGAAGGATTCGCCTATTGTAAACGGATACACGAAGAGATGATGCCGGTAAAGGAATGTTTGAAAGGCTTTGACGAGGTTGAACAGGTCTTCGATGAGAAAATGGCCCTGGAAGAAGCGAAACGATGCTTACGCTGTCAGTTGCGGTTAACCATTTCCAAGGTCCCCATGCCGCCCTCCAAATAAAACCAACCGACCAGTTCATATCCCTTCACGGTCGCCATTAACCGGCGACCGTGAATCACACAGTAGTAACGCATTTCTCTAAAAAATTCATTCCTCCCTGATAAAAGCCGTATCAGCCGTAACAAGGAAGATTCGCTTGATTATACTTGGCGTATGGGTTACAAAAAAAAGGGAATTGGAAACAGCTATACGGGGGTGTGGGTCAAAAGAGGATCATTTATGCATGACGCCTTGACCGCCAAACGCTGTCTTTAAAAAAAATAATTCTGTAATAACTGCGATGCGAAAGACTGCCTACAACCAAATCCAAAAGGTTCCAACCCCTGCCAGAAAAAATATCTGTGTGGCTTGTGGAAAAAATGATATCGGCGCCCGAAGGCGCTATTGTTCAAAGGCGTGCCAGAGTTATATCCAGTGGGTCCTTTCTCTGTCAAAGGGTTTGCTCAGAGCACTCAACACCCGATATGCGGCTTTTTCCTTTACCAGCGACCAGGTCATTCTGGATGTATTTCCGATCTGGTCAAAACATATCTCAAGATTCAAGCGTGACCGAACCCGGGGGAAGAAACCTGCCGAGGACTTGAAGCAAATGGTGCTGGAGTTTGGTAGAGAGTGGCACGAGATGGTGAAGAACAATCACTCAATGAGTTATGCATCCCTTCACCTGGTGAACCAAAACCACCAGAAGTCCATCGCCCTCGAAAGGATCAAACCAAACAAGAATTGCCGCCCGAGGCTTTCCAAAGATGAAACAGGGTGCTTAAAAATCCTGGAGTTAAAAAGAGATGATTTGTCCAATGATGGGTCAAAAGCCACCATAAAGACCGCTTACAAGAAGATGGCAAAGGTTTATCACCCCGATGCCGGGGGCAACGAAGATCAATTCAAAAAGCTGAACGACGCCCACGTGCAGATGCTTTCGTGGGCTGAAAACCCTCAGTATACCTCCCGAAGGGCGCTTCAGGACTGCTGGAGCTATGATGGCTTCAACAGTCGGTGGTCACCGCCTCTGTAACAATAAAATATTGGCTCCGCACAATCTGTTTCAATGGGTATCGTCTCCAGACGCGTTTTCGGACGCTTTATGATGTAAATATCTCAGGGCCTGTTCATAGACTGGCTTTATGCGAAGGGAGTTTTCTGGAAGAACCTGCCGTATTTGCTCAAGATATCCCCTTTCCTGCACGATTTGAAATGTTCTGCGAAAGTTCACGTCATAAATCCATCCGATCTGAAGCAGCTTGAAATCGTTTAGTGTTCGAATGTCCTTCATCTGCACGATTTCCCCTTTCATAAGGGGCCCGCAAACCGCATCGGAAATGCCGGCTGTGTCCGGAAGATTCAACTCAATGGTCTGGTTTCGTTCATGACGGACATCACGGTAATAGTCGGTTACCACCCGCCAGATGTCCACCTTGTCCGCATCTCGCAGGAGCTTCATGAAGAACAGGTCACGGCCGTTCTCCCGGGACGGCAGAACCGCGCGATTATGGCATTTTACCGCACGAAGAATGGTTTGGGCTGTTTGTGAATCAATGCCGTCCAAGATCGCGTTTTCCTGAATGACCTTGACACCTAAAAGGGCATGGTTTTCAGATCGTGCATCGGAAAAGGTTTTGTACCGTCTGAATTGCTCAAAACGGCCGATATCGTGCAGCATGGCCGTAGCTTCAGCCATTAGAAGGTCTTCACCTGAAAGCCCCTCGTCTTCACCGATATCCACAATGGCCTCGCAGACCCTCCGGGTATGGGCCTGTTTTAAGTCCAATGCCGCCTGGATGTTCGGATCCGGTGAAGCAAACTGTTTGACATATTGTTCAAACCGGTTTTTGAGTTCCGGCAGAAAGGTCTGTAAATCCACTCTCAATCTCATTTCTCTGGAATAATGCAGCGGTTCATTTACTTTCATCCTTCCGGAACGTATAGGCCCACCATGAGACAAGAAGGGTACTTTCGCAAATTTATCGATCATAGTCAACAGCATCAGCACGGTGAAAATTCCGAAATATAAGTGAATTCTCGAAAAAGGGTCCAGTGAGTGGATCAACTTGATATAGGCAATGAACCCCACGGCGGTCAGCGCAAAAAATATTTATTACGTCAGTTTATTGAGGGCATCAGACAAGTCACCATGGGATTGGATGCCCACAAAACGCTGGATTTCCTTGTTGTTTTTGAAAATAATCAATGTGGGAATGCCTTGTATCCCAAGGGATGCGGCAACATCCTGGTTTTCGTCCACATTCATGGCCGCAACAAGCGCTTTGCCCTCGAACTGCTCTGAAATTTCTTCCAGAATCGGCTCCTGAGTACGGCAGGGGGCACACCAGGGAGCATTGAAATCCATGAGTGTCAAGCCGTTTTCAATGGCCATTTCATAATCCTCTCTTGTTTGTACTGTTTTAAGTGCCATGATTTTTTCTCCTCCGGAAATTTTGGTTGTGCAATGGAATTGTGATGTTTCAAGTTTTCATCAATAATCATGCCAAGGGCTGCATAAAGCCAGAGAAAAGGAACCACGAATAAATATAAAATCCTGGAATTAATATATAAATACACGAACCAAAAAAACGGCATGGGTTGTCCTGAAAGGAAAAATGCGTTTGAATTGACAAATGGAACAACCGTTACCTATAATGTGGTAACGTTTAAAGCCGTTTCATAGCGTTACGGTAACGCTTAAAGCGTAGACGTTTATATGACAACCCCCATAAAACAAAAAGGCGACAAATGTCCGAAATTCAAAGCAGCATTCAAGATATCCTGGATCCCAACTTTGCGCGGTTGCTTCTGGAAACCATGGCGGACGGCGTATTCACCTTGGATGACAAGGGCAAAATTACCTCATGGAATGCGTCCATGGAACGTATCACCGGTTATACTGCGGGGGAAGCGATGGGAAAAAGCTGCATGTTCCTCAACTTCAGCCGGTGTTTTTCCAAAACCTGTCCCACCGGGATCAGCCAATGCGGGATTTTTAAGCAATTCGCCGTGGATGCCAAGGAATGCTTTCTTCGCCACAAGGACGGCCATGATGTTTCCGTGGTAAAAAGCGCTCGAACAGTCAGGGAACAGGATTCCATTAGAGGTGTGGTGGAAACCGTTACGGATCTCACAGAGTTGCAGAAGGCACGGCGGAAAGCGGAAGAAGCCAGCCTTCGCCTGGGTGAACGCCACAGGTTCGAAAATATCATCGGAAAAAGCCACGCCATGCAGGCGGTTTTTGCAGCTCTCAAGGCGGTGGCCGTTGGCGAAACCACCGTCCTCATTCAGGGTGAGAGCGGTACAGGCAAGGAACTGGTGGCCGGGGCCATTCATTACAACAGTGAACGGCAGAACAACCCTTTTGTGATTGTCAACTGCAGCGCTCTCACGGAATCCCTGCTGGAAAGTGAACTGTTCGGTCATGCGAAGGGTGCGTTTACCGGTGCGATGCGTGACCGCGCGGGCCGTTTTGAAGACGCCCACGGGGGCACCCTGTTCCTGGATGAGATCGGTGAAATCACCCCATTCATTCAGGTCAAACTGCTTCGGGTGTTGCAGGAACGGGAAATCGAACGGGTGGGCGAATCACGAAAGCGCAAGGTTGATATCCGGGTCATCGCGGCCACCAACAAAGACCTCTATGCCCTCGTCAAGAAAGGCAGCTTTCGTGAAGACCTCTATTACCGGTTGAAGGTATTTCCGATCCTTATTCCGCCCTTGCGGAAACGAAGGGAAGACATCCCGTTGCTGATCAGCCATTTTATTCATTTTCAGAATCAAAAAACCGGAAACCGGATCGCAGGCGTCTCCCAGTCGGCCATGCGGATTTTCATGGATTATATCTGGCCGGGAAATGTGCGCGAACTGGAAAATGCCATAGAACACGCCTTTGTTCTGTGCGAAGGTGATTACATGGATATTTTTGACCTGCCCGTGGAAATCCGACAGGTCGAATACCAACCGTTGCCTTCGAAAATGGTATCGGCAGAGCCGCCCAGGGGCCAGCAAGGCAAAAAACTGACCCGGGAAATGCTGTTGGATCTTCTAAATGATTGCCAGTGGAATAAAGCAGAGGTGGCAAGACGGGTGGGGGTGAGCCGTACAGCCATATGGAAATATATGAAAAAGTGGGATATCCCCCTTAAGCGATCCTGAAAAAATGGCACGAAAATTGCTGTTATGTGGTGCATGAGAGGATTATGGCAAATGAAGGTGATTGTAATCGTTTGGGGTAATCGCATTTCGCCTCTCAGGGGGTGCCCTTTGTCATAAAGAATTTCGGACGCCAGGATACGGCAATGGACAATAAAAGTTAGAGCTGAGGAGGGATAGACATGAAAATTGCAGTGAGCAGTAGCGGCAACAATTTGGATTCTCAAATCGATCCGCGCTTTGGACGGTGCGCTTATTTTTTGATGGTGGATACGGATGATATGAATTTCGAAGCCTTTGACAATGAAAGCATGGCACTGGGTGGCGGCGCCGGCATACAGGCCGCCCAGTTTGTGGCTTCCAAGGGCGCCAAAGCCATCCTCACCGGGAATGTGGGTCCCAACGCGGTGAAAACGCTTGGTGCGGCAGGGGTAGAGGTTTTCGTGGGGCAGAACGGAACCGTCAGGGAGGCCCTTGAGCGGTATAAGGGCGGGAACCTGGAATCCACCCGCAAAGCCACTGTGGCAGATCATCACGGCATGGGTGGAAAATATTCGAGGAGGGGATGATTTATGGCAAATGGAAACATGAACCAGCAGGATAAACACCAGATGCAGGATCTTGAGATCAAGGAAAGCCTGCTTCGAGTCAAACATAAAATACTGGTTATGAGCGGCAAAGGCGGCGTTGGAAAAAGCAGTGTAGCAGCCTACCTTTCCGTGGCACTGGCCCGACAGGGATACAAGGTGGGGCTCATGGATGTGGATCTTCACGGCCCCAGCATCCCCCGGATGCTGGGTCTAAAGGGAAGTCTTCAGGAAGGCACGGGGGCCGGAAAAGCGCGCCCCGTCAGCTATCTTCCCAATATGGAGGTGATTTCCATTGAAAGCCTGCTCGGGGAAAACAAAGATGCGGCCACCATCTGGCGGGGCCCTCTCAAAATCGGGGTCATTCGGCAGTTTGTATCCGATCTGGAGTGGAATGATCTGGATTACATGATTATCGACTCGCCACCGGGCACCGGAGATGAGCCCCTGACCGTGGCCCAGACCATTCCCGACGCGTTGGCCCTGATTGTGACAACACCTCAGGAGGTTTCTCTGGCGGACGTACGAAAGTCCATCAATTTCTGCCGCCAGGTCAACATGGAAATCCTGGGCCTGATTGAAAACATGAGCGGGCTTGTGTGCCCTCACTGTGGCAAAACCATTGACCTGTTCAAAACCCACGGCGGAATGCTCACCGCAAAAAAAGAGGGCCTCACGCTTCTGGGGACACTACCCCTTGAACCCCGGGTGGTGCTGAACGGCGATGTCGGCAGCATGGGGATTCTGGATGACGCAGCACTTCCCATCACCCAGGAATTCAACAAAATGGTGGATATGATCGTGCAGTTGACGAAGGATAGAAAAAATGTATCCCCCAAGACCCAGTCGGAATTTCCGGTTGTTAATAAAAGCGCTAAGGAAGGTAAAATGCTCGTGGTGCCGGTGAGCGAAGGAAAGTTGAGTACCCATTTCGGCCACTGTGAAACGTTCGCGTTTATTGAAACCCAGAATGGAAAAATCGTCAAGACCGAAATGCGGAATCCACCCGCCCATGAGCCTGGAGTATTGCCGCGGTGGCTTCACGAGCAGGGCGCTGATGTGGCCATTGTGGGCGGAATGGGTGAAAACGCTCAGCAGCTTCTCCAAGGAAACGGCATTGAGGTGGTTATGGGCGCCCCCATGGATTCACCTGAGTCCCTGGCCAACCAGTATCTCACCAATACCCTGGTTTCGGGTGAGAACCGATGCGATCATTAAGGCCGATGCGAACAAACCAGCATCTATATGGGGAGTCAGAATCGGATGTTAATAAAACCAAAATCCGTGAAATTCGTAAATAGCGACTTATAGTACTTCCATTTGATGGAAAAATAGATTCATCCGATAATCAAAAGTAAACAAGGAGAGCATAATGATTATCAGTATAGC
>CAZPQA010000097.1:0-10403 GCA_964588535.1 uncultured Desulfobacteraceae bacterium | reverse complement strand
CGCGCCATGGGGCCGGTGGCGAAACTGTCCGCGATGGTCAGCAGAAAAAGCATTTTCAGCAACTGCCGATCCTGAATGGACTGGGCCACCTGGACACAAGTCTTCTCGTCCCGAAGATCCCTGTGCTGAGCAACGCGGGTCAGCAGCAGGTGATGCTGAACCAGAGAAGAGACCGCCTGTGACCATGAATTATCAAAACCCAGGCGGGAAAGAATCACCGAAATCAATTGACGTCCCCGGTCACAATGGTCATCGCCGTATCCCTTCCCCATATCATGCAGCAGGGCCGCCAGAAAAAGAGACCCCTGATTTTCAACCTCTTCAAAAACAGCCCTGAAAACAGGCCACTTTTCATCATAAACCCCTTTTGAAATCTCGTTTAGCACCTCCGCGGCCCTCAGACAATGAAGGTCCACGGTCATGACATGGTAAAAACCAAACTGGGGCAGGTTTCGAATCTTTTTGAACTCAGGGATAAACAGGCCCATAAGCCCGATCTCAAGGGCCAGTCGAATAATTTTCGGGTTTTCAGGCCTCAGGAGCAGGCCCCGGAACAACGCCTTTCCCTCCTGGGAAACGGCCAGGGTTTTCCCACTTCCCCTGATAATCTCTCTGGCTTCCCAGATGAATCCTGACCCCAGAAATAGCCCGCGCTCGTTGGCCTCCTTAAAACCCCGCAGAATCACCAGGGGATGCTTTTCGAACAACCCTCCCTCTCGCAGAACCACATTCCCTTTTCGAACTACAAATTCGGTGGGCAGGTTTTTCTGGCTCGGCTCAACGGGAGAGGGATCGATCATATCGAGCATCTTCACCTGAAATTCCTCATGTCGGTATCGAATCCTGTTGAGGTGAAGATAAACGTCTCTCATGAGCTTTTCAGGTCCGGAAATGTGGGAACCGTCCCGGTAGCCCAGAATATTTGAAAGCTGGTCCTGGTACGAGAGTCTGAGGCTGTCTTCTTTGCGACGGGCCAGCCAGTGCAGGTAATTTCGGATCTTCAGGAGAAAACTTCGGCTCACCCCCAGCTTTTGAATTTCAAAATGGCTGAAGGCCGCAAACCGCTTTATCTGGCCCAGGCGTTTACAATCGAACCATATTCGGGCCATCCACGCCATGAGATGAATGTCTCGAAGACCCCCCAGGCCCTCTTTCAGATCCGGTTCCACGAAACAGCTTTCCCCCTTGTTTCGGTCGGCCCGTTCCCGCCTTGAGATGAGAAATTTCCCCAGCAAAGAATCCTTCTCCCTGGCTATGCGGGACCAGAAGGCCTCCTTGTAGAGTCTGTAAAAAGACCGGGAACCCAACAAAAACCGGCTGTCCACCAGAGACGTGAGCATTCTGAAGTCCCCCATGGCCAGGCGGATACATTCTTGATAAGTCAGTATGGAGTGCCCCACATCCAGTTTTGCATCCCAAAGGGGGTATAGGGCATGGCGGATCACCTGTTCCATTTCAGGCGGGAGATCGCCCCGGTGAATCACCATCAGGTCCACATCCGACCCCAGGCAGAGTTCTCGCCGCCCATAACCGCCCAGGGCCACAACCGCTATTGCGCCCCCATCGATCAGGTTTCCCCGTGGGGATCCGGCCATTGCAAAAAGATCCCGAATAAACCGATCCATCACATCGGCATATCGATGGGAAAATCGAAGACCCGATTCAGACTGAAGCCCTTTCTCGGCCAGAGCATCTCTTTCAGAATGAAATGCGCTGATCCTGTCTTGCGATCCGTTCAAAATGTTCGCCCTAAATGGCGTCCCGGTCTTCCTCCCCCGTTCGAATGCGGATGGCCTTTTCAACGGGGATAATGAAAATTTTTCCGTCTCCGATTTCGCCGGTGTAGGCCTTTTCCTTGATTGCTTCCACCACCTGGGAAACCAAGTCTGCGGACACCACCACTTCAAGTCTTATTTTCGGCAGAAAATCAACCACATACTCTGCGCCCCGGTAAATCTCCTTGTGTCCCTTCTGCCGGCCGAAGCCTTTGACTTCGGTCATGGTGATACCGCTCACACCCAGCTTGAGGATTGCATCTTTCACCTCATCTAATTTAAACGGTTTGATAATGGCCTCGATTTTTTTCATATTGTGATGTCTCCTTGCTCCTCCAGGCCATCTTTTTCCAGATCAACGGCCTGAATGGGTCTGACTTTTCGATAGATCTCCAATGGACTTTTAGGCGCCCCATCCACCACCAGGAGATCTTTTTCAATGGAAATACCGAACAGGCGCTCATTCTCTTTCAGGTAGGGTAAGATAAGATCCCAGTCCTTGTTTTCAAGGTTTACCACCTCACCGCCGTTCAATTGCTGATCGTCTATCATGTGGTGGGGGTCCCGGGCATAGATGGCACCGCCTGATGCCAGGCTGAAGAGGTTGGAACCCGGATAGGGCGTCTCCTGTGGCACCAGATCACCATGGTCGTCAAACGCCATGCCGTTTAAAACCACAAACCCACCCCCGTTGTGGGGATCTCCTGCCATAAATGACTCACCCAGGTAGTCCAGACAGGTACCGTTGATGACCACCCGGGGACGGCCCACCGCATTGATCAGCGGGCGGCCTGCGGCGTTTCCCATGACATACACCTCGCCGCCTTTGGCACCGTACATGAACGTCTGACCTGTATCACCGTAAATCACCATTTTGCCGGCTTTCATGATCTGCCCCAACTGATCCTGGGCATTGCCGTGCACGTGGATGCTCAGCCCGTCAATCCCGCTGCCCAAATAATCCCCCGAAGAACCGTAAATGTCGATGCGAACACCCCCCGAATCAGGTCCCAGGCCGCATCCGTGAAAGCGCTGTCCTTTCAGGCCGAATACAATGAATCGTCGCCAGCCCCGCAAAAATGCCTCCGCCAACAGACGGCTGTCGCAGTGGTCCCCTTCCGGCGGAAAGAGAGAAGCGTCAATAATCAGGACCTTTTCATCATAGGAAGGGCCTCTGAAGAATTGACGGGTCTCCCAGTCGATCAACCGATAGGCGGATTTTACATCCTCCCGCCCCAGAGAGGGGAAATGGCGAAAGATGTTTTCCAGGGTCTGGTTGATCATTTGCAGAACAGACCGGCGTTTTTTGTCGTATGTGGGGTAACGCCGGTCGAGCAGTCGTGTCAAGGCGGACAAGGCCACTTCCAGGTGAGCATCGCCCTTCAATGCCCATGTTTTGACTTCCTTGAGACAATCCATAAAGTCCGAGAAATCCCAGCCCGCCAGTTCATCCCGCATATATTCAAACAGAAGATCATCCCGCTGAAGATCAAAAAACCGGGATACATTAAACCGTTCTTTCTCCTCCCCTTCATCGAGATAGTAGACTCGACCGGGAAGATAAGCCTTCTGATCACCTTCGGGGGCCTTGATCTCACGGCCGAATTTGTCCACACAGGTGATGTGCCGCTCAGTAGCTCCACCATCCGTCTTGTCCAAATTACCCGGCTTGTCCAAGTTGCCCGTCTTTTCCAAATTGAAGATGAACGCACCCCCGTCCGTATGGCTCCCGCCACGGGCATTCCAGCACCGATCCGCCACCGTGCCCACCCTGGGATCTTCGTCCGCAAGGCTTTTAAGCGTGGCATCCAGGGCCTGTTTCTCGGAACAGATAAGCCCCACCTGTACCTGGCCGTCGTGCAAACCGAATACCTGCGGCCGCAACATGGCCGTATCGGTAATACCGATCAACTGAAGCCGGTCGTTTTCCGTGTCATTCCGTGCAATAATGAAAAACCAGGGGCCATCGGGAGACCCGTGCACGTGGGCGGCCTGAATGGCCCGGTATATGTGCTGTTTTTCCGCGGGCAGTTGATCAAAATCCCGTTCCATGGTGGGGGCCAGGGCCTCGATCACATACTCCAGCGGATATTGATAGGTCCGGCTGTAAAGATCAAAGAGGAGCGCGGAGACTTCCGTATCCGTTAGAAACTGGGGATAGAGATTCTTCTGGCGCAGGTATTCCGCCACGGAATGGTAATTGGCAAAATCGCCATTATGCACCAGGGCTTCGTTGAGCCCCACAAAGGGATGAGCCCCGGCCGGATGCCAGACTTTCCCCTTGGTGGGGTATCGCTGGTGGGCGATCCATACATGGGCCTTGAAATTGTCCAGCTGATAATACTCCACCACCTTCTCCGCATATCCCACAATTTTAAGGATAAAGAAATTCCGACCGTGGCTTAACACAAAAGCATGCTGTTCCCCATAAGCGTCATAATAGGTTTTGTTAATGTTGAAACTGTTCTGGTAGACGAATTCATCCTCAACCCGCCTTTTGGGCATTTTTTCCAAACTGTTTTGGTCTATGAAATGACGCAGCACTTCCGGTTTTACCCGTACAAAATACCGGAGCACTTCGGGTGGTTTCACATCCAGCCCCCGAATATCCCGGTAATCCGGCACATGGGGGATCCGCTCAGAAAAATGCACGTCGAAAAAGGCATCGATAAACCGCGTTTCAAGATCCGCCACCACATTTTCATTGAGTACAGCGATCTGAAGGATATAGTTTTTTTCAAGGATCTCATTTGAGACGCCCAGCATTCGCGCCTCAAACCCCATGGCGGCAATCCCCCCGCCGCGACCGTTTCCCCGGTTGTGCATCTGCCTGGACGGTTCGTAAATATGCTTTCCCCTGACCGGGACACTACAGGCAAATCCCGTAACGCCGCAACCCCCTTCGGTCTCAGTTTCAAAGCAGTCTTTTGAGGGGAACCCTTCAACCAGGGCTTCCCTGGATTGAATCACTTTCTCTACAAGGGTATTATTTTTCATTTCTCGCTACCATTCTTCATGTAATCCAGATGTACCAGGCAATCGGTGCGCCCCACCAGTTCCTTCAAACTTTTCATGCCCAGTTTCTTCAAAATGCGAATGAGCTCTTTTCGCCAGGCCAGAAACAGGTTCAGAATCCGCTGGGTGCCCCATTCCACCTCAATCAGGTTCATCAACTCACTGTCTGTGGAGGCAATGCCCCTGGCGCAACCCCGACCGCTTTCGCAGTTATGACACCGAATGCACTCCAGGGCCACCAGGTCGGCCGTTCCCGTACAGACCCCGTCAGCGCCCAGGGCGATGGTCTTGGCCACATCGTGGGGTGTTCGAATCCCGCCGCTGGCAATGACCGTTATCTTATCCCGCACCCCTTCTTCCGTCAGAAACTTGTGAACTTTAGGCAGGGCGTATTCAATGGGCATGGCGATGTTTTTCTTGGCAATGTCGGGCGCGGCCCCAGTGCCGCCGTAGCTGCCGTCCAGGTGGATAATGTGGGCACCGGCGTAATAGCTTCCCACCGCCACCATATCCACGTCCGTTGGGGTGGACACCTTCACAGAAACCAGGGCTTTGGGATTAATGGCCTTGATCCAGTCCACATGTTTTTTATGATCCTCCACCGAATACACACTGTGAAAGGGGAAGGGTGAAAAAAGCGGGTACCCCACCACCGCTTCACGCATGCGGGCCACACCGGGGGTCACCTTGTCGCCCAGCAGATGTCCGCCCAGGCCCGGTTTAGCTCCCTGGGCATACTTAAACTCAACAATTTTGACCCTCTGAAGGGTTTCCTCACGCACCCCGAAAAGTCCGGTGGCCACCTGGGTAATCACGTGATCGTCATAGGGTTTGAGCTCATCGGGATATCCCCCTTCACCGGTACAGCAGAAGGTGCCGAGCGCTGCCGCCGCCTTCATCCGGCTCAGCATGGTGTTGATGCTCACGGACCCGTAACTCATACCGCCGCCGTAAAAGGGGACTTCGGTTCTGGCCAGGTGGGCGTTATCCCCGCGCCGGTTGAGAAGGACGCCCAGATCCATTTCATCATCATTCGCCATGGCCGATCCGATTTTGCCCTTTTTAAACGCAATGCGCAGTTTGTCATAACCCCCTTCGGATGCGCCGATCCTGTACTCAAGGCCCTTTTCAGGGACTTGACCGAATTCGGCCATATGCCAGGAACTGGCCAGCAGATCTCCAGGCCACCGGCGATCCCCCAACACCTCAAAATCAGGGTTTCTTTTTAAGGAAAGGGCCTGCTCCGGACAGACATCGACACAGGTATTTTCACAGTCTTTGCCCACACAGCGGTAGGCGTTTTCAATCCGCACGCGACCCCTTCGGGCCACATGCACGTCGTAGGGACATGTTTCCACACATTTACCGCAAGCAATACACGCGCTGGTCCGGTTCAACCGGTACTTCCCAATGGGATTTCTGAATCGGGAAGGCGTGCGTTGTACTTCAGGTAACTGAAAAGATTTCGAATTATTCAAGCTCACACTCCTCCTCAACCGTTCCCATGCCCTCAAAGGTCTCCTTATCCAACTGTTCAAAGAACATGGCCCGCCCCACCTCTCCGCGCAGACGACGTGCATCCCGGATGCCCATGGCGCCCATCACTTCCAGGAGCTGGTTATGCCAGGCCCCCACAAGGTTAACAACCCGGCCGGCCGTCCATTCCGATGGTGCATCCTGAATGTCCACGGGGCAGGATAGTCCCTTTTCACAACGCCGGCACATGCGGCATTCCATGGCAATGAGCATGGGGAAATCCACAAAAACGCCATCGGCGCCGCAAATGATTGCCTTGGCCACATGCTCGGCCATGGAAATCCCGCCACTGGCCAGAAGGGTAACATTATCCCTGATCCCGGCCTCAACCAATTTCATGTGGACGGAACGGATACCATCTTTCAGAAATTTTCCCGGGTCGTCAAACCCACGCCCCCTGAAATTTCCTTCCAGGTGAATAATGGGAACGTCTGCTTCCACCAATTGTAGTGCTTTTTCTTCCATGCCCTCAGCCATGGGTACCCTGGCGGAGATCAAAACCTTTGGGTCAAGGGCCATCACATTCTTCACCGCTTCATGCCAGCCATCATCAAGGCGTAATTCCACCATGCGGCACCCCGAGGGTAGCCCTTCCAGAGCCTCACCCCTGCCCTTTGAAATCTGATTCGCCGAAATGGCTGGCAGAAGCCACGGGCCGTATTCTTTCGGTATTTCGCCCGGCATTTCCGCTGGGAGAGAAAATAACGTCCCCAGTCTTTTGGCCGCTTCAGCCCATCCTGAAATGGTCTTTTGACTCATCGCCCCGAATCCGGGTTTCCTGAGGATAATGGGCAAAGGGATATCCAGAAGCAACGAATCGTCCTTTTCGAGCCCGCCTTCCGGGTCAAAAACCAGATGACCCGGCGTTTTCCCGAGATCAATGGCGGTACTGATGTATTCGCGCCCATGGATGCCGTCGCGGGTGGGCCTCACGATCTCGGACATGTCGGTCCAGATGGCGTCGAAACCGGGCCCGCTGAAAGGCCCCGGATAACCGGCCCCGGACACGGGAATCTTCCCGCTGTCCGCCTGGTTCCACAGGCTGGCGATAATATTGGGAGACCAGTGGTCATCCCCCATGGCCATGAATTCGGGGTTAATGGATTTGTGAATCAGTTCATTGGGGCACCCTTGCACGCACCTGAGACAATTCATGCACTCATTGTCAATGGATTCCACCATCTGTCGCGCATCCAGGCCCCGATGGTCATAAACGCCGTAAACGCATTTTTTCTTAACGCAGACAGGACATTTGAGACAACCTTCCTCCCAGGCGATGATGCCCGATTGGATCAGCGGCTGAAAACGACGGGGAAGGGCTTTGGTGTGAATCACATATTTGGACGGCATAACAAGTTCCCCCTATGCCCTGTCCGGGACCGGTCTGGGATACAGCCCCGCCCGTTCGACAATTTCACCCACGGCCTCTTCCCATTCGATGGCCATGATATGCACACCGCTTACACCGGAGAGCTCTTTCAACCGTAAGATGGTTTCCACGCAGATGCTGATCCCTTCCTCCCGCTGTTTTTCTTTGGGCACCCCCTCCATCCGTTTGATCACATCATCGGGAATATCCATGCCCGCCACCTTTGTTTTCATATATCGGGCCATGCCCACCGATTTCATGGGGGTCACACCGCCCAGAATATAGGTTTTTTCGGTCAGTCCCCGATCCTCAGCCATGGAAAGCCAGGACTCAAAGCGGTCCAGGTTGTAAATACACTGGGTCTGAATGAAGTCGGCCCCGGCCTTTATTTTTTTGGCCAGCCGAACGATTCTGAATCCTAAGGGATCGGCAAAAGGATTGGCGGCAGCACCGATAAACATGTCGGGTTTGTGGTCCAAAGAATCGCCTCCCAGAATAGCGCCGTCGTCCCGCATTCCCTTGACGGTCTGAACAAACTGGATGGAATCCAGATCAAAGACGCCCACGGCCTGGGGCTGATTGCCGAAAATCTGATGGTCGCCGGAAAGACACAGCACATTGCGAATGCCCAGGGCCGAAGCCCCCAGGATGTCCGACTGAAGCGATATGCGGTTCCGATCCCGGACCACCATCTGCAACACCGGATCCAGACCGGCTGTTTTCAGCAGGCTGCATGCGGCAAGGCTCGACATGCGGACAATGGCCGTCTGATTGTCGGTCACGTTTACAGCATCCACCTTTTCCTTCAGCAACCGGGCTTTTTCCAATATCACCTCAGGGTCCGCGCCTTTCGGAGGACCGCATTCCGCTGTAACAGCGAATTCGCCCTGAGTCAGAACTTTTTTCAGTTGGCTTTCATGGTTCACTTTTGCTGATCCTCCCTGATAATCATTCTGGGGCCCCCGCCCTGTTTCGTAGACCAGTCTTTGGGGGGGTAAATTTCTTCCAGCCGGTCCAGTGCACCGAATTTGTCCAAACGATCGATGATCTGTTGCCAGGCGCACGGAATATCCGGGTTCACCTCACAACGTCCATCCACGGACCCGCCGCAGGGGCCGTTCAAGATCTGCTTGGAACAGCGGGCCAACGGACAGATGCCACCGAAATCATAGAGCATACAATCCCCACACCCGAGGCAGGTTTCCGCCCAGACGCCCTGGGCTTTTGTTTCGCCCAGGAATTCGGTGTTGAGTCCGGGGATAATCGGCACTTCCGGGTACATATCCGCCACCGCCTGAACGCCCGCCCCACACCCCAGAGACAGAACCGCGTCGTAAGGATCGATGACTTTGTCCAACTGAATCACGAACTCCATAACACACTGGCGGTCCAGGGTCATTTCTTCGATTGTCACATCCTCATCATTCATTCGGGCCGCCATGCGCAGGGCTGACGCCAGCATGGCGGTTTCCTTTTCACCACCTGACGCACACTCGGCAACGCATGAGCCGCAACCCAACACCAGTATCCGCTTGTATGGAGCAATCATTCGCCTGATCTCTTCTACAGGCTTTTGTTCTCCTGTGATCATATCCCTTTCTCCTCATCATCTAGGGCCTCGGGACCCAACGCGGGCGACGGCCCCAGGGGTGAAACCCTGTCCCTGATCTCCCGGGCCAGAACGGCCAGGGGTTTGGGGTTTTCCTTCGAACAGACCATCAGCCCCACCCGTTCACTTTCAAGACCGATGCTTTCAATAATTGATTTTGTCCTTTCGACCCGTTTTCTTGCCCTTAAATTCCCTTCAAAATTACGGCAGACGCCTTCAGGACAGGCGATCACATAAGCAGCATCAGCGTATTCTTCCAAGGCCCGGAGCAAATGCACCGGCTCAACTCTTCCACTGCACGGCATGGGAAAGAATGAAATGGTTTCGCCACAAGCCTCTTCCAGGGCCTGTCGATCCCCCTCTCGGCTTTCAGGGACATTCCGGCAATAAAAAAGCGCCAATTTGCGCCTCTTTGTGTTTATCATTTTCTGGCCTAATCCTTTCCGTGGCTTTTAACAAGATAAAGCCGCTTCCCCTTTGAAAACGGAGGAAACGGCATGGTTTTTGAGAACCTTATGTGTTACAGGGTGGGTAGATATTTATCCAGCTCAAACTGGCTCACATGGGTTCGATAGGCATCCCATTCGATCCGTTTGTTCTCAATGAACTTATTGAACACATGGTCCCCCAGCACTTCCCGTACCAGTTCACTCTTTTCCGTGGTCAGGATGGCGATGTACAAGTTCCCCGGAAGATCGGTGATCCCGTGGGCCTTTCTTTCGGCCGGATTCATCTCAAAAATGTCTTCTTCCACGGGTGCCGGCAGTTCATATTTGTTTTCAATTCCTTTCAAGCCCGCTCCCAACATCACCGCAAAGGCAAGGTACGGGTTACAGGATGGATCAGGAGACCTGAATTCAATCCGGGTGGCATTTTCCTTGCCGGGTTTGTACATGGGCACGCGGATCATGGCGGACCGGTTCCGCCGGGCCCAGGATACGTAAACAGGCGCCTCATAGCCGGGCACCAGACGTTTGTAGGAATTGACCCACTGGTTGCATACAGCCGTAATTTCGGGAGCATGGCGCATTAACCCGGCAATATACTGCTTGGCAACGGTGGACAGGTTGAATTCGTCGGATGCATCATAAAACGCATT
>CAZPQA010000096.1:0-10425 GCA_964588535.1 uncultured Desulfobacteraceae bacterium | reverse complement strand
CACTCATATCAGGCAGCTTTATGTCCAGTAAGGCAAGATCAATCTGACCATCAAACGTCTTGGCAAGTTCAATGGCCTCTTTCCCTGTCTCAGCCAGAAGCACACGATAGCCAAGTCTTTCCAATATCTGTCTGAACAGACCCACCAGGAGCTTCTCATCCTCAATAACCAGGACAGTACCTTCGCCCAGGGCCAGTTCGACCCTCTCCACCTCTTTCTTTACTTCTTCTTTTGCCTCAATGGCAGGGAGATAAATACGGACCATAGTCCCCTTACCCAATTCAGAGTCCACAGAGATCCAGCCATCATGATTCTTGACTATGCCATACACAGCGGCCATTCCCATACCACGGCCCTGAAACCTGGTGGTGAAAAAGGGTTCAAATATCCTTTCTTTTGTTTCCTCGTCCATACCCTCTCCGTCATCCTCGATAATGAGACAGACATAGAGCCCTGGTTTAAGACCGGGACGGTGTCTTGTGAAATCCACGTCAACATTCTTGTTTTCAGCAGTAATTCTGATAAGGCCCTCGTCTTCTATGGCCTCATTTGAATTGGTCAATATGGCAGTGAAGACCATCTGCATCTGGGCACTGTCGGCCCTGATATACGAGATATCTGCTGGGAAATGTTTTTCCACCCTGACCATAGGTTTGAGGTCATGTTTCAGGATTGACAGTGTTTGCATCACAAAACCGTCCAACTTCAGATCTTTTGGTTGATAGTTCCCTCCCCGTGCATAGGCCAGCAACTGGTCGGTCAAATGGGACATTCTATGACCGGAACTGTTCATTGCCTCAAAATATCTATCTCTCCTTTCATCTTCAGGCAATTCCATTTTGAGCAGCTCAATATTTCCCATGATCCCCATCAGGGAATTGTTGAATTCATGGGCAACACCGCCGGCAAGGATGCTTATGGATTCAAACTTGCTTGATCTGACAAGCTCCTCTTCCATCTGTTTACGATCGGAGATATCCCGGATAATCCCGGCTGCGTGCCATTTTCCCGAAAGCTTAACCGATGAAATAGAGACCTCGATGGGAAATCGATCACCATTCTTGCGGATCGCAGTGAACCCCAGAGTGTTGCCTATGGCGGGTCCCTCTCCGGTCTCTCTGAATCTCTTAAATCCCTCTTTGTAAGCGTCATGAAATTCCTCTGGCGCGATAAGGAGATGCATTTCCCTGCCTATTGCTTCCTCAGGACTGTAACCAAAGATCTTTTCTGCACCCGGGTTCCAGTAAGAGATGTTGGCATCGTTATCCATCAAAATGATACCCTCTGCCGCTGCATCTGTGATGACCCGCAGTTTCTTTTCAGTTTCCTGCCGTGCCTCCTCCATCCGCACCCTTTCAAGGGCGTAGCGTATGGAACGTTCCAGCAATTCCCTGTTTAGCGTACGCTTGTCTAAGTAATCGGAAGCCCCCATTTCCATGGCCGCCATGTCCACATCATGGTCCCCTTGTGCGGTGAGGAGGATGATGGGCGCCCGGGTGCCTGAGTCAATGGAATACTGCAGCAGTTCCAGGCCAGTTTGCTCACCCAGACGGTAATCGAAAAGGTAGAGGTCATGTTCCTTCCGATCGATTGCTTCTACTGCACGCTCATAGGTGTCGACCCAGTCCAGACGAAAACGGTCTCCGGATCTCCCCGCAAGGAGGTCACGTGTCAAGATGTAGTCATCTTCATCGTCATCCACCAGAAGTACGCGAATCGGTTCTTTTGTCATAATAGTTCCTCGGCATCCATCTCATATCCCCATCAATCGCCAATCATCAATTGCCAATCATCAATCACAAGGGCAGTTCCACGATCTCAATCCAATATTTACCCAGAGTCTTCACCACCTCCACCAGCCCTTCAAATGTCACCGGTTTGGTGATAAAGGAGTTTACACCCAGATCATAACTGCGCACGATATCCTCCTCTGCTTTGGAGGTCGTCAGCACCACAACAGGGATAGAGCGAAGATCCGGGTTCGACTTGATCTCTTCTAAGGCCTCTCGCCCGTCTTTCCGGGGCATGTTCAAATCGAGCAGGATCAGACCCGGGCGGGGGGAGGTTTTCGGGTCGGTGAATTTCCCCTTCCTGTGGAGATAGTCCAACAATTCTTCCCCATCTTCCACGAACCGCAAGATGTTCCCCACACGGTACTCATTGAACGCGTCTTGTGTCAGCAGACGATCGTCCTCATCATCATCGGCCATCAGGATTGTGATGGGTCGTTTAGGCTTTTTCATGCCCATTTCCTCCTTTATCTTTTGATATTTTAGCTCATTTAAGTCACTATTTTTACTGTGTTATCGGCAAGGTAATGATAAATCTCGTCCCCCGGCCAATTTCACTTTGAACCTCAATACTGCCCCCATGACGTTCCACAATTCGCTTGCAGATGCTCAGGCCGATTCCCGTACCCTCATATTTGCCCCGGCCGTGGAGTCGCTCAAATGGTCTGAAGATACGTTCAGCAAACTTCTCCTCAAATCCGATGCCGTTGTCCTCCACAACGACCTGGCATTGCGCGGCCCCTATAATCCCATCCCCCTTGCCAACGGGTTTGCTTCCAATCTTCACTAAAGGGATGATGTCCTTCTGTTTGAATTTCAGGGCATTGCTGATAAGGTTCCCGAATAACTGACCCATCTGCAAGAGATCTGCTTCAATGGTGGGTAGATCGCCAATCTCCACTAACCCGCCGGTCTGCTCAATGAGCACGTCCAGGTCCCTTACCGCCTCCTGGGCCACTTGCTTGAGATCAATCCTTTCAAAGGGGTCGCTTCGGCTCTGAACACGTGAGAGATTTAAGAGATCATCGATCATGGACCGCATGCGAGCGGTTGCCCCTTCCATTCGGTCGATATAGTCACGCCCCCGATCATCCAACACATCGGAGTATCCTGTCTTTATACGGTCCCCGAAGGCCTGGACCTTTCTCAAAGGTTCCTGGAGATCGTGCGAGGCCACGTATGCAAATTGTTCCAGTTCCTTGTTGGAAAGCGCCAGTGCAGCCGTACGCCTTTCCACTAACTTCTCAAGATTTCGCCGGTGCTTGATCAATTCGATCTCGTTACGCTTGTCTTGAATGGCCTCCATGAAGGCCACGGAGAGCGTTTCGATGGCTTCCTGATCATCCCGGTCGTACCCTCCTTCCTTGTTTCCCAGGCCTATCATGCCGATGGTCTTCTCCCCCAGCTTCAATGGAATCCCCAGGAATGATGTAATGGGTGGATGGCCCTCAGGAATCCCGATCCAGTCCGGGTGGGAGGTTGGGTCATTGACGATGTTAGATTTTTCTTCCCTGAGTGTGGACCCATAGATCCCCCGGACCTTCATATTTTTGACCATAACCTTGGACTCTGAACGGGGAATCTTGCACTCATCCCATCCGGGGTCCCTGATCGCCACGGTGTCGAAAAGACCCGCCGAATTCAGTTCACCTATGAAACTGAACCTGCTTTCTGTAAGCTTTTCGGCAACCTCAAGACAGATCACACCCACGTCGTATTCGGTTTTACAGGTGATGGACTTCCGAAATAGCCTGTTGATCCCATCCAGCACAGCACCTTGCCTGAGCACCTTATTCCGTGCGTGTCTGGTTTCAGTGATGTCCTGAGCCTGGGCTATAAAGTGGTCCGGGTTGCCCTCCCCATCCCGGACCAGAGAAACCGCCAGATGGGCCCATATCCCATGGCCTTGTTTGTGGATGTATCGTTTTTCCAAATGGTAAAAGCTGATATTTCCCTCGATAAGGCGGGCCTGGTTGTGCAAATCAGCCGCAATGTCACCGGGGTGGGTAATGGACTTGAAATTCCTTTCCAGAAGCTCTGCCTCGGGATATCCTGTCATCTCGCAAAAAGCGCGATTCACCTGAAGAAACCCCCCATCCGGTTCAGCCATGGCAATCCCTATGGCGGCAGAGTCAAAGGAACTGCGTAAGCGCTCTTCGCTTGCCTGGAGGGCCTCTTCCGTTTTCTTGCGCTCTGCTGCCATCCGGTTAAAGGCATCTCCCAGTTCCCCCATTTCGTCCCTGCTTTTTACCTTTATCCGGAAGTCCAGGTTGCCGCCACCAAACTCCCTGACACCCTCAATGACCCTTGAAATAGACCCTGTGATAAACCGGGATATGAAGAAGGCAATAAAGACACCCAGCGCAATCAGACCAAACACGATCAAAAACACCTTGTGTCTTAATTCTACTGCCGGGGCCAGTACCTCATCTTCATTATGCGCCACCACAACGATCCATCCCAATGACTTAAGGCCTCGGTAATCTCTTGAACGCGCATAGGAGTAGAGCTTATTTCCCCCCCCTTCCTTGACCATAAAAAAGCCTTCCTGCCCTTTGAGATTCTTGAAAAATGCTCTCTCTGACACATCCTCCATAAATTTGAATGCCGTTGTCCGGTAAATGAGCCTCCCGTCATTGGTAAGCAGCTTTATCTTTGTTGTCTTGTATTGCTTTGAGGCAATCTCCGCCTCCCTCACAATCCCCTTTATGGCGAGAACAGCTTTTATGGCGCCTATAAACTCGCCTGTCTTGTCTTCAGCCTCTATTCCAACAGAGATGGCGTAGGGCTGCCCGGTTTCAGCTTTTGAAATGTTCAGGTAAACGCCCTGGTTTTTCGTCTGTTGCCACCAGATCTGATTATCCTGTCTATAGCGGGAGGTCTTCCCGGTTTCAGCGATAACCGCCCCATACCTGTTTGTTACAACAATCTCGCTTATGCATCGATAACCATGCTTTCTCTCAAATAATTCTATAAATTCTTCCCGCAATTCCCTTGACAACTCATTGTCGATTAACTGATGCATAAACAGGGTGATCTTTCCCTTTGGCACAGAGACCCATTCCTTCTCCCGTTGTCCGATCCAGCCCTCCACATCACCCATTTCTTTGAATTGACTGTTTGACTCCTGCAGCGTCTCCTGAAAATGAGAATGCATGGAGAGGGTCTGGAGCTCCCCGATTCTGGCGTAGATGTCGTGGCTTATCCTCTTAGAGATTTCCTCGGCTAAGAAAACAGAATGCCTGCCGACAGATGCCTCCAAAGACCTTTCACTGATAGCCCCGGAATAGAGCGAAAGTGCGGCTGCCAGTACGATGACCAGCAAAAACCCCCCAAGTATCTTTGTCCTTATACCCGTCCTCATGTTCTATCCCTCAATAGAGATTCAGGAACTTGATCTTCCCTTTTTCAATCCGGGCAGGATGAAGGGGAAAGTCTATTTCATGGTTTCCCGGTTTAATATCAAGTTCACCAAATATCCCCGGGTGAATAAATCCCCCTTCCAGGTGCCGCCGGATGTCCTTACGGGACACTTCCCTGTCTTCCAGCAGGGCCGCAACAAGTTTTACAAAATCATATCCGTTTGCCGCCTGATGGGTAAAAGATCTTCCATATCTGACCTCGTATTTCTCTTTTATCTCCCGGGCAAAGATAAAGTCCGGGTTGTAGATCAGAGGGGCAGCCACATAGACCCCATCCACCCCTGGTATCTTGCCGACCAGATTGGTTACCCCTGCGGCCCCGAGTATGAACCCCGGGTATTTCTCTTTTCTCATCAGACGAATTGCCTTGCCTTCGTTTTTGACAAAACCCACAACATAGATTGCGTCAGTGTCTTTAAGCTTTGAAATCTTTGGCTGGAGATCAGGATTCTTGACGGCGAAAGGCTCGGCCTTCACGGCTATACCCGACTTTTCTACCTTCTTTTTGAGCAGATCGAAGACCGGGCCGCCATATGCATCGTCCTGGTAGAGTATACCCAGTTTCTTGACCTTCAGGTGCCTCAAGATATTCAGGATAGGGCGCACCTCATCCTTCAGCGCATAATAATATTTAAAGACCCATTTCTTTTGCCTTATGAGCTCTGGGGCCGTTGCCACAAGTCCCACAAGTGCAACCTTGTTTTTCTCTGCCAGAGGGGCTACCGCCATTGAACCGGAGCTTGTGACCGAAACATAGAGGAGTGGATGGTCACGTGCCTCTATCCTCTCAAAGGCCTTTTCCCCCTCCTCTTTGCTGGATTTACTGTCTTCCACAATCAATTCTATTTTTCTCCCGTTTACGCCTCCCCAGGTGTTAACCTCATCAACGGCCAGCTGCATCCCGTCCCTTACATCCACAAGGTGGCCCGCAGGACCGGAGAGTGAGATGATGGCCCCGATTTTGATCGGTTCTTCTCTCTGCATTCCCAGGATAAGGACGGCTGCAATAACTGCCGCAACGATTGCCCCGGCCCCAATCAGACTCCAGACTAGTCCACGTTTTTTCATTGTTGCCTCCTTATTCTGGTTGCTGGTCGAAGCTCCCGTCTTCAGCGGGATTGCTCGTTGCTCGTTGCTGGGTCCGCTCCAACCAATACCTAATACCCAGTACCCAATACCTGTATTTACACGCCCTGTTCAAATGAAATCATATTCACCTATGTAGTCATAAAAAAACAAAATCTTTTTGGCGTCATTAGGGTTAAAGAGGAACTCTTCCACATCCCTGGCTAAGGCTTTAAAATCAAGCTTGCTGCATATGGTTAGAAGCCTGACCTTCAAATCTGCCATATCCTTAATTTTCAGTTTTGACTGCAAATAGCCAAGGTCAGGCTTTGTTTTTCCAAGGAGAAATACGGCATCATAGAAATCTCTGCCCATTGCACATTTTCGATTGAAAATGGCATATATTTTTTGAGCTAACAACAGATCCGCTGGGACAACATTTATCCGCAAAAATACGTCAAACTTGTTAATGATGACCTTTTCCGGCGAATAGTCATACCGCTGTGGTTCGGTATCAATTTGGATTAATAATTTTTCATCTTTGTGTCTGGAAATCCCATTTTCAAAAAGGATATCAGAAATCCTTATGTAACACCGATATGCTCCCTTGAATACATTCTTAGTTTCTGCTTTGTATCCTTCCAACTGCAGTCTTTTCCGGACTAAACCGGACAGTTGCTCAAATTCGTTTATATTCAAACCAAGGTTATCAAAGTCCAGGCCTTCAGAGAACCTGGTATTTCCATGTACAATGCGGGCTGCTGTTCCGCCCATGAATGATAACTTTTCTCCAAGCATTGAATCAAAAACGATCTCTAAAATCTTATATTGCAAGTATTCCCGTAACAGATTTTTTTTAAAAGAGCGCAGATGTTCAGGATAAAACGATTCTATCTGTTTTATATCAAGCATTTTTTAAGAATCTCAGAAAAGATTGTACTCGTTCAGCCAATGTCTTCTTGGCAAACCTATCGGTAAATTCATACAGTGTTTCTTCTTGAGCCTTTTCGAGAAATAGATCCCTGTTTATTCGCAGGCTGGCAAAATCCGAGCCTCTTTTTATGCTCGGATTAAGATAAAAATAATCCAGGATTGCCTTCTCCATAGTGGCTATCTTCATATGCATATCACCATGACTGACAAGGTCATAACCAAAAAAGAGGTTTGGTTTTATTGTCCTGTAGCTAAATCTGGCTATAGGGGTCTTGAATGTATAGGTTCGGCGGGTTGAAGCAGCAGATATGCCATACACACTTTCAGGGATCAGATGATGGTAAGAAAGGGCTGTCTCAAAAGAGATATATGATGGATTGTAAATCCTGTTGGAGATCTCAAAAAGGGCATTCTCATCGACTTCCAGATCAGAAAAGATATAATAACCCCGGATGATTTTTTTTATGTACCCCTTGTCCTGCCATTCATTTAATCTTCTCCGATGAAAACCGGCATCTATTCTCCTGATGTCATGAAGGGAAAATACGGTAAAATCTTTGAAGGACTCTCTTAACGTAAGATATTGCATCTTATTTCTCAAAAATGCTATTTTTAGCGCTTATACGAAATACAATAACGACATATTGCGATAAATGCAAGGGTTCTTGACAACCCCTTGGGATTGTTGGCGGAGAATCAACCATTGACAATTTCAGTCTTTCTGTTCCATTAATATGTCCGCATCTAAGACATTGGTCAAGGATATTTACAAGACAACTATGATTCGACAACCCAGAGCGACCCGACTCTTCATCGCCATTTTACTGCTGTGCCTGATGCTGGTGGGCTCAGGATGCCGGCTTTCCTATCTGTTTCACGTGGCCAAAGGGCAGATACAACTGTTGAACGGCGCCATGCCCATATGGGAGGCATTAAATTCCGAACCCTTTACGCCGGATCAACGAAACAAACTCCTGCTGGTAGCGCAAATTAAGGCATTCGGGGAAGAAGAACTGGGTTTAAAAAAAACCAGTAACTATGAGACCGTTTATCCCCATTTGAACCGGAATCCCATTTTCGTTGTCTCTGCTTCAAAAAAGGACCGATTTTTACTGAAAACCTGGTGGTTTCCCATCGTAGGCCATTTGCCGTACCTGGGTTTTTTTGACCTGGAAGAAGCCAAAAAGGAGCGGGAACGACTAAAACAGGAAGGTCTGGACGTGTACGTGGGCAGGGCCGGGGCGTACAGTACGCTGGGATGGTTCCAGGATCCGGTCACCATGAATCTCATTGACGGGAGCACACCCCAACTGGCGAATACCCTCCTTCATGAATTGACCCATGCAACCCTTTATGTCAACGGACAGGGCGCGTTCAATGAAGGGCTGGCCGTGCTGGTGGGAAAGGTGGGGTCGTTTCAGTTTTTTGAAAAGACCTTCGGGCCGGCACACCCTTTCACAGTTAAGGCCCGGAATGCTCTGGCGGATGAGCGGCTGTTTTCACGGTTTTTAAATGCGCTTATGACTGAGATGGAAAACGTTTACAGTCTTGAGGTGGATTATGAAGAGAAGATAGTGCTCAGAAAGACGGTTTTTTCGGTGTACCATGAAAAGTTTGAGGCGTTGAAAAAGGATTTCAAGACGCGCCAATTTGTCCATTTCGGTCAAATGCCACCAAACAATGCCTATCTGATGACTGTGGCATTGTATCACCGGCATTTTGAACTTTTTGAAGCGGTCCTGGCGAGAAATAACGGCTCCGTCAGCGATACGATCCTCTTTCTCGAAAAATTCTCTCAAAAAGAGGGGGACCTCATTGTACAGTTGCGGAACATGGTGAGTGAGCCTTAAATGGCCCCCATCTTCTTGAATTGGCTGACAATATCCGCCTCCGCCATGAAGCCCATGTGGTGAAGGACCTTCTTCCCTTCCTTGTCAAAAAACACCTGCACCGGCACAGCCTGCACATTAAACCGTTTTGCCAGCATCTGGTTTTCCCTGACGGGGATGGAGATGACATTGATGGTGGTGGCGTATTTCTTTTTGAGTTTCTTAACAATGGGTTTCATCATTTCGCATGGTGTACACCCGGCATCACTGAACTGAATCATGGTGGGTTTGCCTGAAAGCCGCGCGCGGTCCAGGGGATTGTCCCTGGCTATTTCCACCTGCTTTTTGACCCAGTCTTCGTTGATGTGCATTTGCGCTTTTCCGGCAAGGCCCTGGATGTGGGCTTGCAGGGTTTCCTGCTTCTTTTGCTGGAGCAAAAGTCCCTGAATGGGCTCCTTTACCTGATCAAAGGGCACGCCGCCAACCATTTCCCGGTTCTCGTCATAAAAGGTCCTGGCGGCTTTTTCCGAAACCGTCACCCCTTTGGTGACGCGGTCGATATAGGCTTGGAACATTTGTTCGCTTGGAGGCTCTGTTGCAATGCCCATGGATTTCGCGTCATCTTTGATCAATTGCGCCATTACTTCCTGATCCAGGAGGAAAAGCATGTTCCTCTCCAACTCCTTTCGAATTTCAGGCGTAACTTGAGAAAATATGCCTTCAACAAAGGAGTCCCTGATTTCAAACCCTTTGGCTTTTATGAGCAGGCTTTTATCCATTTTTTCCAATTTGGCGGAATTTAAGATCCCTTCCGAAAAATCGGGATAGGCCTTCCCCATGGCCATCCCCATGTCGGGCGCTTCTGCGGACAGGGCTGCCGAGATGGGGGTTGAGATCCATAAAATGGCCCCAAACGCCATGATGGTGATAATCCATTGCAATCGTTTCTGTTTTATCATTTGGTTTTTTGACTCCTAAATCTATGATATATTCACGTTTGATGCCCTCGTAAAAAGTCACGAATCTATCTACGGATGGCGTTGTAAAAAGTTCCATATACAAGGCGTAGTGGTTTTTCAGGATCGTAGGCATACATGCAGTATGTTGAGATTCTGAAAAATCACTGCAACGCAGTAGATGGGACTTTTCACGGCGCCATCACGTTTTGGTAAGATAGCCCCTCAGGTTGGATTGTCAACCGTTTTTAACGATCCGGAGGTCCGGTATCATTTGACAGTTTGGAGCAAATAGGGGTACAAGTCATCTTTGCCTTTCCTGACCCCGGTTGCTGGAAGCCGGGAGATTGAAAGGTGTCTCCCATGATGATCAACGAGAAATGTGAGGGTTTGATGTGAAAATAAAAATATGGATCGGTTGCGCGCTTCT
>CAZPQA010000095.1:0-10644 GCA_964588535.1 uncultured Desulfobacteraceae bacterium | reverse complement strand
GCGGCCGCACCGGCTATGCGGGAAGAACCGCCATTCATGAGCTTCTGGTGGGAACGAATGAAATCAAGGGAATGGTTCAGAACCGTTCAGAAGTGAAAGCCCTGAAAGATCAGGCCGTAAAGGACGGCATGACCACCCTCATGCAGGAAGGCATCAGGAAGATCTGCCTGGGCCTGACGGACCTTTCCCAGGTGAGGCGGGTGTGTATGCAATAAAATTACGGTTTCTCAGCATCGTATGTATGGGACGTCCATGCAAATATGCGTTTCAAGGATCTTATTCAGCATAAATACTGGCAACTTCAGAAAGGGTGGAAACGCATAAAATCATGGACGTCCCCTTTTTATTTCAGCAAAGCCTATTTGGGTTTGCACCAGTGGAACCGGTGGTTTAATACAATTAGTTAAGGAATGTAAAAGTACTCAATGTTGGAAATTCCTCCCCGGCCCTCCTGGCTATAACTCTGGACAGCCACATAGAAACAGTCGCCTGACCCCAGCGTTGTACTAAAGGTATTTGTGTCTCCAACGTCGATTTTGTCGTTCTCTTCAAATTGGGGTTCAAATCGTTCTCCCCTTTCAACGGATTTATAGCGCACATAATAGCCTTCTGCACCAGACACTTTGGTCCAATCAAGAGTTACCCCTGTCGCTGAGGTGGTTAACGCCAGCATGGGCGCCTTGGGGCCGCATCGAAAATAGGCATCCCAATCCGCAGTACCGGCCACGATTCCTTGTGTAGGTATCACCGTGGCCGATTTTTTATCAGGGTCTATCCGAACAACAAACTCACTCAACCCCACATGATTATCTTTGTTGCCCCAGTCATAGGTGTACCCCAGTCGAGTCCATGGCCACCCCCAAGTGTCAACATCGCCGCTAGTGTTATAAATCGTTGCAGTGCGATTTTCATACCATTCCTGAAAGGTCATATTGCCCAGAACTGACCATGACTTTTCAAGAAAAAAGACGCTATCGTCGAGAGTAAGAAATGCGTTCTGATCACTGGGGTATTCCCACCAAATGGATCCATCTATCCTGGTTGCCAGTTCCGCTTCGTGGTCCGTAATCTCAGGATCCGGGCTTGGCCGAAATAGAATTTTGGGATCAACCCACATTTCGATCAGAACTTCATACGGGCTTTGTGTTGGGTGAAGACCTAGAGCCTGAATGATTCTTTCTTTTTTCGGGGGACACTCTTGCCCCACAAAGAAATTTTTCATTTCAGGAGCGACCGTCACCCAGATACTTACTGGCGTATCG
Organism: uncultured Desulfobacteraceae bacterium; assembly: GCA_964588535.1. Classification (GTDB taxonomy): domain Bacteria; phylum Desulfobacterota; class DSM-4660; order Desulfatiglandales; family Desulfatiglandaceae; genus NaphS2. The sequence continues at coordinate 9,382 of CAZPQA010000095.1, read as the reverse complement.
TATTCCTTGTTTAAATTGGGCTTGTAATAAGTCGTCCAGTCATCCGTTTTCGCAAAGTAAACGACCAGCACACGAGTTTTTTCTTTAATGTATTCGCCGTTGATTTTGATTTCTTTATCTTCATTCCATCTGATTTCATCCCCATGGAGTCGTAAATAGTTGGTGACATCCGACCTGGGAACAACCGCCAAAAGGTCCCTGGAAATTTCGGCCTGGGTGGTTTCTTTGGTATCTTCTAAAGCTTTCTTGTATTCTGGATATTCCGATTCCAGCGTGGCTGTTTCAGCATAAATTTCTGGATGAAAGCTACAGATAAAGAATGCCGCTGCAAAGAACAATACCAACCATGATGCGCGCCTGAACTTAACATTTCTCTTTTTCATTCCTCTCCCCTTGCTTAGATGATTGTGCCAAAAAAAGTGCTATCTTTTTCCCCGTTAATGTATTTGTGTTCATTCCCTTAGACGGTGGAAAATTCTGGTATTAACCGAAACAGCGCTCACACAACAATTGTCAAATTGCATTCTTAATTTACCTACTCCAAACAAGCTCTTTTTGTCAAAAAAAAAGTAAACTTACTTTTTCTCAGCATGGACAATCCACTCCATCACGCGGGGAATGGCCTCCGGGTTTACAGAAACCGCATCCACGCCCACCGCCACCAGAAGCGACACCAAGTCCGATGCATTGACCAGCAACCGCCCCCGCACCGTAACCGTCCCCCCCGAAGCACGACAGGCATCACGCATCTGTGTGAGCGATTTCTTCATGAAATCACCCGCATCCCCAGCTCCTGCGCCGCTTTCCCGTACCCATCTCTGCAATTTCCTGATATCCAATGAAAACCCATCAAAAAGAGGTGCAAAGTCATTTGCAAGGGTCCAATTGGAAGCATGGTCGCAACACAGATAAACATGGAACCCTTCATCTCCCCTTTTGAGCCCCTCTGTTTCAAGGGTCCTTAGGATTGTCTCTGCATCTTTCGGATATTCACAGTAGGGCATCATGAGATGGAGATTCTTAAACCCGTGCTCATGACGCACGCGCCGAAACGCTTCGCACTCCAGCGCAAATGCTTCACCATATGGCCCACTCAGATAACGACGCGTACCTCGCAGATCCGGCCCATGGGAATCAACAGCATCTTCAAACTGATTTCCGCCGATCAACTGGCGATATTCTTTCGGCTCAAAGTTCGTGGGTCGCACCACCACGGGATCAGGAAGCCGGGATGCGGCAATCTTCGCCAGACAGGCCGTCAGTCGATTTACTACATAGTCTTTCGGGTTCTGGTATCCTTCCGTCAAAGCTTGTATCCGGTATTTATCGGTTCGATTCAGCAGTTTATCTGAATGGATCGCCGCCAACGGGTGAATCCTGATTACATTTTGATAAATATAATCCATCCTCACCAGCCCGACACCCCGGCATGGCAGCCGCCACCACTGAAACGCCGCGGCGTCGCTGGCGATATTGATCATCACATCCAGGTCCGTGTAGGGCATATCCCGAAGGTGATAGGTTTCTTCGGCGTAATCTACCGCACCATCATAAACAAAGCCGTGATCCCCTTCGATGGACTGGACCGTCACTTCCTGACCGTGGGTCAACTCTTCCGTGGCGCTCAGGGTTCCTACTACCCCCGGGATTCCGATCTCCCTGCAAATGAGGGCGGCATGGGAATTCCGGCCTCCGAAATCGGTCACCAGGGCTCTGATATTTTTTTCCTGCAAATCCCCTACCCAGGCGGTATTGGCCTGCTCTGCCACCAGAACCGTGGCATCCGTCAACTGATCAATCTCCTCAAAGCTGTGAATGAGAAACACCTTTCCCCTGGCAATCCCTTCACCAATACTGACCCCGGTCAGGATTTTTCGGCCGCGCGCTTCCAGCCGGCAGAAAGAAAGCCCCGCATCCCGCTTGAAACTGTCCGTAACGGGTCTTGCCTGCGTTATGAAAAGCTCACCTGAATCACCATCCATGGCCCATTCCATATCCATGGGCCGCCCGTAGTAATCTTCAATCAACACCGCCCATCGTCCCAGTGTCAGAATTTCATCGTCGCTCAATACCAGGGTGTACCGTTCTTCATGGGTTGTGGGCTTCGTTTCAATCCCACCGCCCGCTTTGAAAACATATTTTTTCTGTTTAACACCGAAATGTTTTTCCACCATGGGGTTGCCGCCCTGCCCCCCGAGAAAAAGTTTGTAAACACGGTATTCATCGGGAATGGTCTCACCGGCCACATCGCTTTCCCCCAGCCCCCAGGAGCCAGTCATCATGACCATATCGGGAAATCCCGTTTCTTTGTCGATGCTGAACATGACCCCCGCTTTTTCTGAACGGACCATGCGCTGAACGGCCACACAGAGGGAAGAACCGATGTCACCTATACCCATTCTTTCCCGATATCGAATGGCCCTGTCGGTAAAAAGGGAGGCCAGACATCTGCGGCAAGTCCGAAGGAGATCTGTTTCACCCTGAATATTCAAATAGGTATCCAGCATCCCCGCAAAGCTGGCGCCCGGCTGGTCCTCAGAGGTCGCACTGCTCCGTACCGCCACAGCCAGGGAATCCTTTTTATACTGAACACAAAGATGCCGGTATGCGCTTCTGATGGCTGTAGCCACTTCTTCTGGAAAAGCGTTTTTCAAAATCAGATCTCGAATACCTTTTCCCGCCTGCCTAAGTTTCAGCTGTTTTCCCTGGTATTGCCGCAGGATTGAACCAATCCTTTCTTCCAGATCGTTTTCTTTGATAAAGCAACGGTATGCATCAACTGTTGTTGAAAATCCATCCGGCACACGCACCCCTGCACTTGAGAGACCTCTCAGCATTTCACCTAAGGATGCGCTCTTTCCCCCCACTTGACCGATGTCATCATAACCCACATCCTTCAAGCGTTGCACATATGGATTTTTCTTAAAACTATTTTCATCCATTCTATCTCAATCCCACAACGTTTAACTCAAATCTTATCCATTTTTAAGCAGGAGTATAGGGTCATCACAAATACCGGTCAAGAAAGAAAGGGGGGAATGCCTGATCATTGATTGAATTCCATTGAGCAAACGCGCTTTTTCTGATATGGGTACAGAAAAAATATGATGTCATTTTTGGATTATTTTTCTTTTCCGTAAACAAAATTAACGTATTATGCCCATCTTTGAATATGAGTGTCAAAATTGCCTGCACCAGTTCCAGCGTCTCATCATGAAAGCGGAAGAGATTGAATCCATGGTCTGCCCCGATTGCGGAAAAACCGAGCTCAGAAGGCTTGTGTCCAGGGTGGCCTACCACCAGTCGGAAATGGATCGGATTGACAGCTATGATCCTTCAGCCAAGCAAAGCGATACGTTCATGAAAGACACCCGAAACATCGGGCTGCATGCCAAGAAACGCGCCCGGGACATGGGCGTCGACCTGGGCAGCAGTTTTGAAGCCAAAGTGGAAAAACTGAGAACTGATCCGGGCTCTGTGGTTGATAGCAGCGAATAGGGGAGTTCCAAAATGGCCATAGAAGGCGATGTGGTTTTAATTTATCACGAAGACAACCCGACCGTTTTTGCCCGTGTGGAAGATATCAGACCGGACATGAAGAAAGACTGGTATCACATCACCATGTTGCTGCTCACCATCCCCACGCAGACCGTTACATGGATTCTCAAAGATGTCTACATTGAAGGTGAAACATTTACCATGGGCGGAAAACCCATGAGACTGGAGGCAGTAAAAAAGGTTGTGCTGGAAGAAGTAAAGAAGCAACCCGTTGAAGATGATGGGCGGAAGACCCCTCAAAAACCGGGGACCATCGTCCCGTTTAAGAAATGTTGAAAGGAGGCCCTTGATAGGTCTATGAACAAGTTTTATGTATTTCTTTTTCGTGCGGTTCTCGCAGCCGTTTTTGCCATTATTGTTTCCCGGCTTTTCTTTCAGGATACGTCCTTCATCAAGGTCGCCGGTCTGGGGGCTGCGCTGCTGGGTTTTAGCTATCTATTTGAATATATCAGGAAAAAAGATCAATAAGGGGGATCATCATGAAAAACAGTCAATTTGTGTACTCTTTTAATAAAGGGGATGGAAAAAACAAGAAACTCCTTGGGGGAAAAGGGGCTAATCTCTGTGAAATGACCCAAATCGGGCTTCCCGTACCGCCGGGCTTTGTCATCACCACCGAAGCGTGCCTGGACCATGTGGCGCAGAAAAAATCCGGTCTTAACCCGGAATTATCTGACCAGATACGGACTGCCATGGAGGGGCTTGAAAAAGAAACGGGGAAAAAATTCGGTGACCCGGCCGGCCCCCTTCTGGTTTCGGTTCGATCCGGGGCCGCCATGAGCATGCCGGGCATGATGGATACCATCCTGAACCTGGGGCTCAATGAGGCATCGGTTAAAGGCCTGATCAAGATTTCAAAAAATGAGCGCTTTGTATACGATCTGTACCGAAGGCTGATCCAGCTTTTCGGAAACATCGCCCTGGACATGAAGGATGAAGATTTTAGCATTATTTTCGATAATATAAAGAAAGAGAATAAAGTAGAAGAAGATGTTGATCTGGATGCGGCAGCCCTTAAAAAAACATGCAAACAGTTCCTGGATGTGGTTGAAAAAAAGACCGGAAAACCATTTCCACAAGACCCCTACGTTCAGCTGAACATGGCCGTGGAAGCGGTATTCGGTTCCTGGATGGGAAAACGGGCCATCGATTACAGACGGGAGTTCAAAATCACCAAAGAGATGGCCAACGGAACGGCAGTGAATATCTGCACCATGGTTTTCGGCAACATGGGAAACGACAGCGCCACCGGGGTTGCCTTTACCCGGGACCCCGCCAATGGAGAAAACCGCTTCTTCGGGGAATACATGATCAACGCACAGGGGGAAGATGTGGTTGCCGGCATTCGAACCCCTCTACCCATCCGTAAATTGCGCGGGGAGATGCCGGACGTTTATCCGGAGCTGATGAAATTACGGCACACCCTTGAAAATCACTACCGTGAAGTTCAAGACCTCGAGTTCACCATAGAAAACAGAAAGCTGTATTGCCTGCAGACCCGAAGCGCTAAAATGAATGCCGCCGCCCTCATTAAAACCTCCATCGACATGGTCAATGAAGGGCTTATTTCCGAAGAAGAGGCCCTGTTGCGCATTCAGCCCGACATGTTGGAACAACTGCTTCATCCCCGCCTTGATCCCGAAGCCAAAGCGGATGTCCTGGCCCAGGGCCTGCCGGCATCCCCCGGTGCCGCATCGGGTAAAATGGTCTTTGATGCGGACCGAGCCGAGAGCAAAGCGAAACTGGGAGAAAAAGTGATACTGGTGAGGCAGGAAACCAAGCCGGAAGACATTCACGGCTTTTTCGCCGCCCAGGGGATCCTCACCAGCCGGGGCGGCAAAACGTCCCACGCCGCCGTGGTGGCCCGAAGCATGGGGAAGCCCTGCGTATCCGGCTGCGAAGCCATTGTCATTGACGACGCTGCCCGTGAAGCCGTGATCGGCGGAATGACCCTCAGGGAGGGGGAAATGATCACCATCGACGGCACCACCGGGAACGTTTACGGGGGCAGCGTTCCCACCATTGAACCCGAATTTGTGGAAGACCTGCTGGTATTGTTGGAGTGGGCGGACGAAATCAGCGAACTTAAAGTCATGGCCAATGCCGATACCCCTGATGGGGTTTCCAAAGCCAGAAAATACGGCGCCGTGGGGATCGGGCTCTGTCGAACGGAACGGATGTTCAACCAACAGGAGAGGCTCCCGGTAGTCCAGGAAATGATCCTGGCGGAGAGTACCCCTGATCGACAGGCAGCGCTAGACAAACTCCTTCCTTTCCAGAGAAATGACTTCAAGGAGATCTTTCGCCTGATGGACGGATACCCGGTAACCATACGCCTGCTGGATCCACCCATTCACGAGTTTCTGCCTTCCTCAGATGAACTCATCAGCGAAATTGATAAGCTTGGGGAATTGAAACAAACCATTGAAGGCATGAGCGACCTGCCGGATACGCTTCAACTCATTGACCCTGAACTCCATGGCCGTTATGCGGCCAACCTTGATGCCATGCTGGCGGGCCTGCAGGAATTGAAATCCAAACACCTGGAAGGGCCCATGATCGAAAATAAAGAACGGATGCTCAGGAAGGTCAGGGACCTGACAGAAATCAATCCCATGCTGGGACACCGGGGGGTCAGGCTGGGCATCACCTACCCCGAGATTTACGCCATGCAGATCAGGGCCGTACTCGAGGCCGCTGCCGAGCACATTCGGGAAGGCGGCAGGGTGGCTCCGGAAATTATGATTCCCCAGGTATGCACCCTGAAGGAACTCAAATGGGTGCATGGCTATGTTACTAAAATCAAAAAGGATATCGAGAAAAAATTTGAGCTCTCCATCCCCCTTGAATTCGGAACCATGATAGAAGTCGTCCGGGCCTGCATGCGCGCGGGCAGGATCGCGGAGCTGGCCGAATTCATGTCCTTCGGCACCAACGACCTGACCCAGGCCACCTTCTCTTTTTCAAGGGAGGATGCCGAAAACAAATTCCTGCCCCTCTATGAAGATCTGGGCATTCTTCAGAACAACCCCTTTGAAGTCCTGGATATCAAGGGGGTTGGCCGACTCATGAAGATGACGATCAAGTGGGCCAGAAAAACCAGGCCCGGAATGACCGTGGGCATCTGCGGCGAGCAGGGCGGGCATCCCGAATCCATCCGGTTCTGCCACCACATCAAGATGACCTATGTTTCCTGCTCGCCCCCGAGGGTTCCCATCGCCAGACTGGCGGCAGCACACGCCAAAATAAAGGAGAAGGAGTTTGTGTTTGAATAAAAGACCAGCCCATTGAACAAAAAAAGCGCCGGACCCCTTCGATTCTCTTCGAACCAATTGGGAACCGGCGCTGTTTTTTTCGATAACGCCTTATCCCTCTTTCCGACGCTCCTCCTCGCTTCGAATCTCGCGCCTCAGCAGTTTCCCCACCTTGCTCTTGGGCAGCATATCTCGGAACTCGATATACTGGGGCACCTTGTAGCCGGCCAGTCGCTTACGGCACCACTTGATGAGGTCATACCCGGTGATGCCTTTGACATCCTCTTTTAAGACCACAAATGCCTTGATGCGCTCTCCCACCTTTTCATCGGGAATGCCCACCACGCAGGCGCCGATGACGGCCTGATTTTCCTGCAATACCCCTTCGATCTCGGAAGACGACACCCGGTATCCTTTGTGCTTGATGGTGTCTACGGTACGGTCCACGAAATAGTAATGACCGTTTTCGTCGATGGTCAATACATCGGCGGTCCGGTAATAGAGAAGGCCATCGACTTCCACAAAGGCTTCCTGGGTTTCATCCGGCTTGTTCCAGTAGGCGCTGACCATGCGGTCCGAATGAACCAGGGCCTCTCCCTGCTCACCGGGGGCCACGGGCGCCAAGGTGGCCGAGTCCACCAGTTTGACCGTTTTGCTGGGCACCACCCGACCGATGCTCTTGGGAGGATTCTCCTCGTCCGTGGGACACATGGTGACCCCGCCGCAGGTCTCGGTGGCACCATATCCCTGATGAATGGGCCGATCAAACTTTTTGAGCCACCGTCTGCTGGTCTCTTCCGGCAACACGTCGCCCCCATTGAAAACGTAGTCGAGAGAAGAAAGATCATAAAAATCGATGCGGTCATGATCCAGGATCATTCGGTAGAGGGCGGGAACCCCGATCAATGTTTTGGCTTTAAGCCGTTGTATGGAATCAAAAATAGCATCCAGGTTCACCTTGGGCATGAGGATGATGGCGCCGCCCACCAGAAGGGTGCTCAAAGCACAGGTCTGGCCCAGGATATGAAAAAGCGGCGCCGTGCCCAAAACTACATTTTCCGCCGGCTTGAACAGGGGATCGCAAATGGAAATCTGCTCGCCGGCCGATTCCAGGTACAACCCGTGGGAGATGGGAACGCCCTTGGGGAATTTGGTGGTACCGCCGGTATAGATGATTTCCGAGATGTCTTTGCCCTTCTGGGTGAGGGGCGGCAAGGTCTTGGCGCCAGGGTTCCCTTCGACCATATCCCCGAACCAGAGGGTGTCATCTTCCTTGGCCACCTTCCCTTTGGGCACCCGGTCAAAGGTCCAGCCAAAGAGCTTTTTCCATCCCGGCAAAAGGTCCGTGAGTCTTACGGCAATCGCCTTTTTGAGGTCGGTTTCGGGGATTGCCTGTTTCACGTAGCCGAAATTGGTATCGGAACAGACAATGTGTTTCGCGCCGCTGTCATTGGCGATATAGACCAGATCATGTTTCGTATAGATCGGCGTGATAGGCACCACGATGGCGCCGGCCCGCTGTATGCCCAACCAGGCCACCACCCAGTGTACACTGTTGGGCACATAGAGAATTATCCGATCCCCTTCCGCCACACCGGCTTCTTTCAATGAGCCGGCGAAATTCTCGGCCAGGCCAAGAATTGTTTTGTAGGTGAAACGCGTGCCCAGATAAATGATGGCTGTTCTGTTGCCGTTTTCCGTGGCAGCTGAAGCAAAGGCTTCAAAAATATTTCCATCGGGGTTGAGTGGGGACATGGTTATCAAATACCAAAATAGGCAGCCTTGACCTCGGGATTATCCATCAATTCCGAGCCGGTGCCGGTTAATGTCAACATGCCGTTTTCAATAATATAGCCGAAATCAATCATGGGGAGCACGGGTCGGGCAAACTGCTCGCTGATGACCACCGTAATGCCCGATCTCGCTTTCAAGCCCTTGATGGCATCCACCAGCACGTGCTGCATCATGGGGCTCAGGCCCAGAAGGGGTTCATCCAATAAAAGTAACTGCGGCCGGGGGACCAGGGCCATTCCCACAGCCAGCATCTGTTGCTCGCCGCCGCTCATGAACCCTGCCTTCCTCGATTTTAAGGGGACCAGGGCCGGAAACAGGTCAAAAACATACGAAATGGTTTCCTGGATTTCAGATCGTTTCCTCAGATACCCCGCCATTTGGAGATTCTGGAGCACATCGCTTTCAGGGAAAATGGGATGCCGTTCGCGGCAGAGCACAATCCCCTTTTTAACCCGCTCGCTGGGCCGGGTGTCGGTGATATCCTCCCCTTTATAGAAGATCTTTCCGTAGACCGTAATCCGTTCACCGCCCCGGCGTTTTTCCTTGATCCGCATATCGATGATTAGTCCCGAGAGCGTGTTCATCAACGTGGTTTTCCCGGCACTGTTGCTCCCGATGACCCCCACAACCTGCCCTTCCCGGATTTCCATTTGGAAATCATTTAAGGCCAAGGCGTTTTCAAAAAAGACCATCAGGTTTTGAACTTCAAGCATCCCGTTCCCTTTCACTCCGCCTCGCTGCCCAGATAGGCTTCTTTTACGTCCGGGCTTTCCATA
>CAZPQA010000094.1:0-10656 GCA_964588535.1 uncultured Desulfobacteraceae bacterium | reverse complement strand
TCAGGATAAATGACCATGTGAAAATCGTGGTGGGCCGCAACAAACGGGAAAATGAAAAACTGAAGGAACTGGCTATAAAAGAGGATATCCTCCTGAATACCGTTTCGGTTCCCGGGCCGACTGTTCTGGTGTCCGGGGATTTATTGAACAAAGCCATTGATCTGGCGGTTCAAATCACCCTTTCATACAGCGATGCGCACGAAGGGGAAGTTCAGGATGTTCGGGTTGTGGGTACCCATACGGATCAAATCGTATCAGGAACGGTTCCGGACAAAAAGGATTTTAAGGTCTTTATGATATAATAATCGTTTATGGTTACAAGCCGTATTCCTTTATTTTTGCGATGAGCATGGGGCGACTGACCTCAAGGAGTTTGGCCGCCTGGGTTTTGTTGCCCCCTGTTCTCTTGAGCGCTTTCGCCATGAAGTCCCGCTGCAGACGTCTTGTGGCGCGCTTGATGGAGAGCGCTTCTGATCCATCGATTTCTTCAATGGAACTTCGGTGCTTGAGCAGGCTGGAGGGCAGGTCTTCAGGGGTTATCCACCGGCCCGCGGCGAGAAGAACCGCCCTCTCAATGGTATTTTCCAACTCCCTGACATTCCCCGGCCAGTAGTAATCCATAATCATGCCCATGGCCTCTGAAGACAGACCTTCAATGGCCTTTCCCAGTTTGTTGTTGAATTGATCCACGAAGTATCCGGTCAAAAGGGAAAGATCACCCCTTCGATCTCTCAAGGGAGGCAAATGGATGCGCCACACATTGATGCGATAATAGAGCTCCTCCCTGAAGTTTCCTTTTTCCACCTCTTTGGCCAGATCCTTTGACGTGGCCGCGATAACCCGAACATCAATTTTTCTGGCGCCGCTTCCGCCCAGGGGCGCAATTTCTTCTTCCTGTAACACCCGCAACAGCTTCACCTGCAGGGGAAATGGCAGTTCCCCGATTTCATCCAGAAACAAGGTCCCTTTGTGTGCTTCGTCAAAACGGCCGGGTTTGTCTCGTGTGGCATCGGTAAAGGCCCCCTTTTTATAGCCGAACAATTCGCTTTCAAGAAGATTTCCGGGTATTCCACCGCAATTAATGGAGACCAATGCACCATCCGTCCTCTGTCCATTGGAATGTATCGCCCGGGCAATCAATTCTTTTCCCGTACCACTCTCCCCGGTGATCAATACGGTAGTTTTATGTTCCGCAACTTTCCCCACCAGATCAAAGACCTTTGCCATGGCCTCACTTCTGGCTATGATGCTGCCAAATGAATATTTGTTCTGGATCTTTTCCATTTTCTTTTTGAGGTCCAGGTTTTCCGTTTTCAGCCGTTCACGCTCTTCCGCTTTTTTGAGCGTCAAAAGGACTTCATCCGTTTTAAAGGGTTTGGAAATATAGTCGTATGCGCCCTTTTTGATGGCTTCAAGGGCTGTATCAACGGTGCCGTAAGCAGACATCATAATGTATGTCTTCTCAGGATATTTCTCGCTGGCGCGCTTTAAAAACGCCATACCGTCCATGCGCGGCATCCTGATATCACAGAGGATATAATCAAAACCATCTTGATCCATACATTCAAGGGCCGTCAAACCGTCTTCTGCGCATGAAACCGAATAGTTTTCCTTCTCCAGCATAAATTTCAACATATGGCGCATGTTTTTTTCGTCATCAATCACCAGCACTCGTCTTTTGGGCACAACAATTCTCCTCATTTTTCAATATTACCTAGGGGTATCTCAAGGATCAGGGTGGTCCCCCCACCGGGTTCGCTTTCCGCACGAATCCTGCCGCCCGCCTGATCCATGATCGTGTAACAAATGGAAAGGCCCAGGCCCGTACCCTTCCCAGGCGCTTTGGTTGTAAAAAACGGATCAAAGATACGTTTTATTTCATCACGGCTCATGCCGCAGCCCGTATCTGAAAACCGTATGATCAGAAATCCTTCTTCGTTGAAACTCTTAAGGGTCAGAATCGATCCCCTTGAATCTCCAGCAAAAACCTGGCTCTCAGCCATGGCATCAGCCGCGTTCATAATAATATTTAAGAAAACCTGCTTCAGGGAATCTTGATCTACTTTTACAATGACGGCTTCCGCCTCAAGCATTCGCCTGACTTGAACCTTTTCAAACAAAGTTTGTGGGCTTAAAATGGTCAGGACTTCTTCCAGGATTTCATTGGCATTTGTATCATGCGGACGGCCGGCCGACGGCTTTGAAAAATCAAGAAGATCCCTTATAATTCGGTGAATCCGGCTGATCTCGGATTCCATCCTGACAAGGAAATCCTTTTGTTCCAACAAGGTGAGATCTCCCCGCTGAAGCAGCTCGATATAACCCAGGATAATGCCCAGGGGATTGCCGATCTCGTGGGCCACACCGGTGGCCAGACGTCCCACCGTGGCCATTTTTTCAGATTCCACCATTTCATCCTGTGCTCGCTTGATTTCCTGATTGGCTGCCTCCAGGGATGAAATATTCTCTTTGAGCTTTCGTTCATTGGCATCTAGCTCCCTTAACATGTGGTTGAGGGATTGTGAAAGCCGACCGATTTCGTTGTTGGGGGATTCGTCTTTCTGCATGATGGGGATGGCACCATCAAACTTCTCAGTCATTGCAACGAGACGATTAATGGGCCGGACCACTGTTCGAGAAAGCAGATAAATACCAAAAAGAACCAGTATCAGTGCATTCATTCCAATATAGCCCAGAATGATCGGTTCGGATGCCCTTATTTTTTTGTACAGGGGTTTTAAATCAGAAAATATGGCAACCGATCCTGCAAATTGCCCCTTGACCCGCAAAGACGATACAAGGATCACATCTCGAGGCGCCAGCCAGAACAACCCCCAGGTCCTTCCCGAAAATTCAATACGGGTGGGCCGGGCAGGATGAGGGGTCCCGGTATTTTGAATGGAAAGTTTATTGCTCCAATCACCATACGAAAATACCTCTAAACCCGAATTGTCTTTGATCATAATCCCTGAAAACCCGGCCCTATGAAGCAAGGATACCACATGCCTGCCAAAATCCGTCCCCAAGGGATTGTTTTTCCGGCCCCCCTTCCGGTTGGGTTGCCCGGCCCTGCATTGCGATAGATCGATTGCGATAATGTTGGCGGCCTGGAGTAGCACACGACCGCTTTGGATACGCGCGTTGATGAGGTCACGCTCAGTGAGTTTTGCCGTCACCATATGGATGAGCAACATGGCGGATAGAATCAAAAACGCCAGGCTGGTCATGATGACCGTTCTCAAGCGGTTAAAAGCGAAGGAAACCCGCAAATTTTAATCCTCCATTGATTGCAGGTTTTTTTAGCCATTCATAACAAACCAAAATACCATAGTGATATCTGGCGGCCAAAAAAAAGATATGAAAGGGCCCCAAGTGAAAGAAACGGGCCAAAGGGGATCTGTGTGCGCGCGCCTTTTCCTCCTGACAGGATAAAAACAGAACCGATGATAGCACCGCTGAGCGATGACATCAAGACGATGAGCGGCAGAGACTGCCAGCCCATCCATGCGCCGATCATGGCCAGGAGCTTTATATCCCCGCCACCTAAGCCCTCCCTGCCCGTAATTCGTTCATAAACGGTCGCTACGAGATAGAGGGATCCCCCGCCTGCCGCCAGCCCGATGAGGGAATCAGCCCAGGAGATCCCACCCGGCAGAAATGATACCAGCCATCCCACCGCGATCCCCGGTAAGGTCAGGACGTCGGGCAGGATTTTATGATCAAAATCGATAAAGCTGAGGATTACCAGGGTTCCAGCGAACACCATGAATTGAATATATTGCAACTGAAAACCGAATCTGATAAAGAGCGCCAGGCTTAAAAACGCCATCAAAATCTCCACCAGAGGATATCGTATGGAGATGGAGGCTCGGCATTGTCTGCAGCGGCCCATCAACAAAAGGTAGCTGAAGACGGGGATGTTGTCAAAAAATCGAATTTTGACCCCACATTTGGGGCATGAAGATGCGGGACGGACGATTGACTTGTTCAGGGGAATACGGTAAACACACACATTTGCAAAACTGCCCAGGCAGAGACCGAATAAAACAGAAAAAAGGCATAAGACAAAATCCATATTCACACGAAAGACTCTAAAGGCAAAAAAAGAATGTCCCCCCCCAAAAAATCAGGTCCCAAAAAAAAGGTATTGTTTCTTCCCATTCATTCGGATAACCCGCAACAGCGCCACATTGACCGCGTCAGTCAGATTCTGGATGAAGGGGGCGTGATTTCCTATCCCACAGACACATTTTACGGTATTGGCTGTGATCTTTTCAATAAGAAAGGGATACAACATATTTACAGGTTGAAAAACCGTCCCCTGAAACAACCCTTCTCTTTTGTCTGCGACAGCTTAAATGAAATCAGCAAATATGCCCTGGTGTCTAACTACGCATATAAAACCATGAAACGATTGCTACCGGGTCCGTATACTTTTATTATGGAAGGTACCCGTCTGGTCCCTAAAATTATGCTGACCAAGAGAAAAACCGTGGGGATTCGCGTACCGGATAACAACATTACACGCGCCATTGTCCGCACCCTGGGCCGGCCCATCATCAGCACCAGTGCAGGCTTCGATGACCCTTATGCCATCCAGGCTGCCTATGGCGCCAATCTTGATGTCATCATTGACGGCGGCCTGCTTTATCAGAATCCTTCAAGTGTTGTAAGCTTGATCCATGACCAGCCGGAGATTATTCGGGAAGGTAAGGGGGATGTCAGTAGCTTCCGCTAGAAGGGTTTGCGAGTCCATCCCATCGGTACTCCACGCTACCGCCCCCCTTCTCGGTCAGCACGCCCACAATATTTCTGGCACTTGACTCCAGAAACAGATTCCACAGTTCACTGGTGCTTTTTTTGGGATAAACCAGCGCGACGTCTCCTTTGATGCCAACGATTTTTTTGGTAATTTCAACGGCATCCTGGAAGTTTCCCATAAAATCAACCAGGCCCAGGTCTTTGGCACGGGCACCTGAAAAAATGCGTCCGTCCGCAATTTCCTGAACTTTTTCGACGGAGAGAGTTCGACCGGATGCCACTGCTGATACGAACTGCCCCTGCAGATCCCTTATTAATGCGTCTATTATCTCACGGTCTCTTTGGGTCAGCTTTCGATCCGGCGACCCCATATCTTTGAACTCACCACTTTTGACGATTTCAAGGTCAACACCAATTTTATTCATTAGTTCCTCAAGGCGAACAAACTGAATAAAGACACCGATACTACCAGTAATGGTCCCCGGATTAGACACGATTTTGGTTGCGGGCGCCGCCACATAATACCCACCCGAGGCGGCGACAGAACCCATGGATGCGACGACCGGTTTTTGAGAGGTAATCTTCTGTACTTCGCGATAGATTTCCTGGGTTGCGCCGACCCCACCGCCCGGGGAGTTGATCCGCAGGATGATGGCTCTGATGCTATCATCTTTGGCAAACTTTACCAGCTCTGAGGAAATTTTCTTGGAGGAAGAAATCGTCCCGGTTATGGAAACAACACCAATCTTCTCTTCAAAGAGGCCTGTTGAGGATGGGTTGAAAAAATGAAGCACCAGAAGCAGGGTGCCACCCAATACAATCGCCACAACCAGAAGGATGGTCAGTACGATCAATAGTGGGCGGCTTTTTTTTGCCATGGCTACAGGGTCTGTTAATATTTAAAATCAGTCTTTTTCAGAAGATGATTTTATGCTGCCGCTCTCGTCTGAAATTTCTTCAACCCCTTGCGCTTCTTCCGGGCCCAATTCATTCGGTACAGATTCACGCTCGAGGTTTACCATTTCTTCCCGCAGCAGATCACCCAGGTTTGACGTGGCTTCCTTGCGGTTGTTGACATAACTTTTGAAAATCTCCTTTTCACTGGTCTGCTCCAGCTTACGAATGGAAAGGCCGATTTTCTTTTCACGGCGCGAAACATTGATGACCTTGGTCTGGATCACATCGTCCAACTGAAATCGGGACAGGGGGTTCCCCCGTTTATCGCCCGAAATTTCAGAAACATGGACCAGGCCCTCGATTCCTTCTTCCAGTTCGATAAACAGCCCGAAATCGGTGATGTTGGTCACGGTTCCCGTGACGCGTGTTCCGGGTTTATATTTTACGGGAATTTCATCCCAGGGATCGGGCGTCAATTGTTTGATGCCAAGGGAAAAACGTTCATTTTCTTTGTCGATATTGAGAACCACCGCCTGCACTTCCTGCCCCTTCTTATACATCTCGGAGGGGTGTTTAATGCGTTTGATCCAGCTCATGTCAGAAATATGAACCAGGCCATCAATCCCTTCATCAATGCCGATAAAGGTTCCAAAATCCGTGATGTTCTTAATTTTGCCCTCGATGGTGGTGCCCACCGGATACTTTTCTTCGATGACATCCCAGGGGTTGGGCTCCACCTGTTTCATACCCAGTGAAATACGCTTCCTCGAAACATCCATGTTCAGGACAATGGTATCGACCTTGTCCCCCACACTTAGAATCTGTGAAGGGTGGCGAATTTTACGGGTCCATGACATCTCTGACACATGGATCAGCCCTTCAACACCCTGTTCCACCTCCACAAAAGCACCGTAATCCGTAAGGCTGACAACACGCCCGGCAATTTTTTCGCCAATGGGATAATTTTCTGCTACCTGGCTCCACGGGTCTGCTGCCAATTGTTTAATCCCCAGGGAGACCCGCTCCCTCTCCGGGTCAAAACTCAACACTTTGACTTCTATTTCATCCCCAACCCGATGCATTTCAGACGGGTGCCCCACACGGCCCCAGGACATATCCGTAATATGAACCAGGCCGTCAATACCGCCGAGATCAATGAAGAGTCCGTAATCCGTAATATTTTTAACAACGCCTTTCAGGACGACCCCTTCCGCGATAATCCTGAGCGTTTCCTCTTTTAAGGTGGCACGTTCCGCTTCAAGTATGGCACGACGGGACAAAACGATATTGCCTCGCCGTTTATTATATTTGACAATCTTGAACTCATGTTCCGTCCCCACCAGGCTGTCCATATCCCGGATCGGCCTGAGATCCACCTGCGATCCGGGTAGAAAAGCCTGAAGGCCGATATCTACTGAGAGCCCACCCTTAACCCTGGAAACAATTTTGCCCGAAACGGTACCGTTGCTTTCATATATTTCCTTTATCTGATCCCAGATCTTGATTTTCGCGGCCTTTTCCTTGGAAAGGCGAATGACCCCTTCATCATCCTCCCTTCGTTCAAGGAGGACCTCAACCTTGTCGCCCACCTTTGCACAAACCTGGCCTTGTTCATCCATGAATTCATGAATGGAAATCTGGCCTTCGGACTTGTAGCCGATATCCACCAGCACATACTCTTTATCCACCTGAACGATTTCACCGGGGACCACTTCCCCTTCCTGAATGCTTTTCAAGCTTTCTTCATACATTTGCATGAAGTTGTCAGCATCCATCTCCCCTGCGGTGTCATCATTTTGTCGCATCATGCCCTGATCATCATCTGTGCCTTGTCCATCCTCATGGATCACCTGATCACTATCCTGGGTTGCCGTTTCATCCTTGGCGTTTTCTGTTTCGTTTTGAGTTAAGAAGTCAGTTGCCTTTTCCATTAACCTGGTAACCCCCCTGAGCCTGCTTACCTTAGCGAAATAATCTCGGTTATCTAACTACCAAACCTAAAACAGGATTTCAACTTATTTCCTCAAATAGAGGCCATATGGTTCATCAACCATTGCACCACCTCTTCGATTTCCATCCCCGTGGAATCGAGAATAAATGCGTTAGTGGCGGGCTTCAAAGGGGCCAGAGCGCGATTTTCATCCTGATCATCCCGTTTTTTGAGGCTGGCCATAACGGCCGTTTTTTCCATTGTTTTCCCGCGCGCCAGCAATTCCAGATGTCGTCTTGAGGCCCTTTCCTCAAGGGAGGCTGTCAATAGAAATTTAAACTCTGCATCCGGGAAAACCACTGTGCCCATATCCCTGCCTTCTGCAACGAGCCCCTTGTTCACATGGCGGGACATTTTTCTTTGAAGGTTGCACATGGACTCCCGAACCACTTTGACTGTGGATACGGTGGAGGACAGCATGTCCATCTCAGGATTCCGAATCTCCTCCGATATATCCTCATTTCCCATCAACAACCTGGGAGGGTCCTGATCTGCCACAAAACGCAGATGTATATTTTCACACAAATTTTTTAATGCCATAGGGTTATCAATTGAAATACCCCCCCGTTTTGCAGCAAGGGCAATGGCACGGTACATGGCACCGGTGTCCAGATAAGCATAGCCAATCCTGGCGGCAAGTAAGCGGCTTATGGTACTTTTGCCGGAGCCCGCGGGGCCGTCGATTGTTATTACATTTACAACACTCATAAGATTTACCTTTTTTCGGTATTTTCTCTCCCGGTTTCAAATCCTTCAGGCCAGGTTTTCCAGCGGCCTCATTTTTTTAAAAACGCAGTTGCTTTATGTTTCGGTTTTGCTATATGATTCACTCCAAAATTCTCGGGGTTTATATCTCAATACAGAGGAAAAGTAAACGGCAAGCGCCATTCCTTACAGTTTCCATGCTGGTAGGCGCAGGATCAGGAATATTTTTAATCGATTTTTCCTTGACTTACAAGCACTGATCCTCTATTTTTCCATTGGGTTGCAACAACGGAGTTGCTGTTTCTTTATGTTTCGGTTTCAGGTGATAATTTAGTGATCCAAAGGCTATAAAAACCCCTAAGCGATCTTTTGCTTCGGGACCGGTGGCCGAACGAAGTGCTGTCTACGCGTAACCATGGGAGGAATGATGAACAAGTCAGAATTGATTGAAGCCTTAGCCAAAGAAAAAGATTTACCCTTAAGGAAGGCTGAGGAAGTGGTTAACACGGTCTTTGGAGAGATGGAAAACGCTCTCATTAACGAAGAGAGGGTGGAAATCCGCGGTCTGGGCAGTTTCAAGGTAAAGAATTATGACGGTTATAAAGGCCGAAACCCCAAAACAGGAGAAATTATCAATGTCGGCCGGAAGAAACTCCCTTTTTTCAAGGTCGGAAAGGAATTGAAAGAAAGAGTCGACATTATATAAACGTCAAGTACCATTCAGTGAAAGCCCTTGGTCGCGCTAGACGGGGAGTTAGCGGTGCCCCTTTACCCGAAATCCGCTTATGCGGGGTTGAAAATCCTTCTGGAGATCCCTGATTCGAGATGCGTTTTCAACACTTTGGGGTTGATATGGACCTCACGTAACAGGCACTTATAAACCCCGTCAGGTCCGGAAGGAAGCAGCGGTAAGTAAGAAAGTCTGTGTCGTCGAGTGAATCTATATGGTTTCCCCGGGTGGCTGGACCATATCGTTCAGGTTTCAAAAAAGGATGCGCGGCCAAGGACATTAAAATCGGAATGCTCATGCCGGATTCTCACCGTCTGTCAGAGGCGCAACACCGCGTTCCATACCTTCAATATCAAGATCTTTCCAAATATCATCAACTGAAACACGGAACTTTTACCCGGCATGGGGGCACCAGTTATTCCCCTTATGATTCACTGAACACCAGCGATGCGGTAGGGGATTCCAGGAAAAATGTAGCAGAAAACCTGATGATCATCAAACACACCATGGGCGCCCGTCGAATCCTTTCCATACGGCAAACCCATGGGACCGAAGTCTTGATTGTTGATACGGAGACAACTGAAACATTCGGGGCCTCATGGCAGGCAGATGCCATGATAACGAATATTTCCGGTGTCGGGCTGATGATCAAACAGGCCGATTGCCAGGCGGTGATTCTCTTTGACCCAACAGAAAATGTGATTGCCAACGTTCATTGCGGTTGGAGAGGAAATGTTCAGAACATTCTGGGGCGGGTAGTACGCATGATGGAACATCGTTTCGACTGCAGGGCAGAGGATCTTGTTGCAGTCATTGGGCCGTCTCTCGGTCCCTGCTGCGCCGAGTTTATCACCCACAAAGACATCTTCCCGCCCGATTTCGAGGATTTCAGGGTTTCTGAAAACCATTTTGATCTCTGGCGTTTAAGTTCCCATCAGCTCGTCATGGAAGGGATCAATCCCGATAACATTACGGTTTCAGAAATTTGCACCCGATGTCATACGGATCGTTTTTTCTCTTACAGGGGAGAGGGCGTAACCGGACGATTCGGGACGGTTGTGATGCTTAATAAATAATATACTGTTAAAGAAAGGAACGCACCGGAAATGCCCACCAAATACATCATCGTGACGGGAGGCGTGCTTTCAGGCTTAGGCAAAGGTATTGCGGCTGCCTCAATCGGCCACCTGCTCTCCACGAAACTCAAAATTGTTCCCATCAAATGTGACGGTTATCTTAATGTTGATCCCGGTACCATGAATCCCTTTGAACACGGCGAGGTTTTCGTGCTCGATGACGGTGCCGAGGTGGACATGGATTTCGGACATTATGAGCGTTTCCTGGGGGTTCGCTGCAAGTCCAGCTGGAATTTGACCATGGGCAAGGTTTTCAACATGGTCAGGAAAAAGGAAAGGCGCGGTGATTACCTGGGTAAAACCGTTCAGTATATTCCCCATGTGACGGACCTGATCAAAGATCACATCGGGCAGGTTGTAAAGGAAGAATCCCCGGACCTGGTGATTGTGGAAATCGGCGGAACCGTTGGGGACATTGAAAACGAGCTCTTTCTGGA
>CAZPQA010000093.1:0-10777 GCA_964588535.1 uncultured Desulfobacteraceae bacterium | reverse complement strand
AGACCAAGCCCGGGTTGAATATCTTCATAGTACTCGACAGCCTTGTCAAACTCAGTTTCCGCATCTTCATGGAAGTAAAATCTCATTTAGTGTGCTTTGCTCGTATCCGAGAAAAAACCTCCTTACCAGGAACGAGTTTCACCTCCCCGGCTTCGATCTGGGATATGCGACGTTCAGCCTCTTCCGCCCAAATCCGGTCAATTTCCCCATCTATGGGCAAATTGAGGCTTGTAATGAGCTTCTCCACCAGATTCAGCCGAATCTCCGCAGGCATCATCAGAGCCTCTTCAATAATTCTATCCGTCATTACTGTCATGGGGATCTCCCTTATATTCCCTGTTCTAAAAATCGGAGCATTTTCCAAACCCGTAAAACGATTTTACCCGACAGCCGTCCACCATGCAAGGTTTTTGAAGTTTCGCATCTCTCGAAGCTCCTGGAATATTCCCTTTTCCAGGTAGGGAGTTACATCAAACCGACTGGTTTCCCCGTTGTCAAAAACGAGGGTGAGGGACTGGGAATAAATAAATCATTGGAATTCGCGCCCTGATTTAGGTCAGGTTTAGTCGATCAGATTGAACAAAACCGCAGGCATAGCAGGCCTACGTCGAGGATTTTGTGATTGAAAGGTCGGCTAAAGATGGCCTGAAGCAGGGATGTGAAAACGATGAGTTATTTATTTCCAGTCCCTGAGAGTATAATCCGGATTCTGGCGTACCATTTTAACCCTTGGGTTCATAGATTGCCTCCTATCGGAGCGGTTCTACTAGGAGATTGGTTGTTGATTATTCGGAACTGTTCTCCAAATATTCCCGAAAGTCAATCGGAATATCCCACGGAACACGCGCTTATCTACCTTTTATTCTTGACAATATATCCTTTAAAGCTATAATTAATGATGCATAAATTGAAATACAGACGGCAAGCGAGAAACTATCTGGCCCGCCTGCCAGTCAAAATAAAATCCGCTATCGTAAATAATTTACACCAGCTTGCGGAAAATCCAGACAACCCTTCTCTTGATATCGACATCTTAAAGGGAAAGAATGGATTCCGTCTCAGAGTGGGGCAGTACCGCGTTATCTATACACGTCAGGATGACCGGTTGATAATTGAAATAGTAAAAATCCGCCCTCGGGGCGACATTTACAAGAGGTAAATATGGAATACCAAACTATTAAGGAAAATGGAAAAGTAAAGTTTGTGGTACTACCTGTCGACATATTCCAGGCTATCCTCGACCGCATAGAAGATGAATCCGATATACGCGATATTCGTGAAGCCAAGTCTGAGCCACTATATGATCAAGGCGAAGCGGAAAGCTATATCTTTATGAATCCTGTCAAACGGGAGCGCCTTGAAAGGGGTTGGACTCAGGAAAAACTTGCCAATCGAATCGGAGTAAAACAGGCGACAGTGGCAAAATGGGAACGAGAAGGCGCTGTTTATCGCAAAGCAACCAAACAAAAGTTAGCTAAAGTCTTTGGGATCAGCGAGACAAGTTTCTCTTAAAAACTGTTGACCGTTCCCACGCTGGAGCGTGGGAACGAGGAGGGACTGCGGCTGTTGAGCTTTATTCCGGCTCATATGGCTAATAAAGAAACATGGGTTTCCCACTCACATGCCGGATTTTGGGCCGATAGGCGTCCACATCGTAGAGTTCCCTTACATCCACCCGTTTCTGGCCCGTACTGACGGTTCCCAGGGGGATATCCGTATACACTCCGCCGCTCAAGGCCACGAGCCGGCCAAAAACGCCCTTCAGAAAAAGATCGATGGCCATATTGGCATAATTGACCGCCACCATCAGGTCCAGGGAATCGGGGGCGCCACTCCGCATCAGATAGGAAAGCCGCTGATTCAACACATCCTGCCCGGTCAGATTCTTGAGCAGTTCGCCTGTTTCCTCGCCGATTCCCCCCAGCCTGCGATGACCGTAGGCATCACTTTCTCCCGAAAGAAGCATCTCCCCGCCCACGAGCTTGGCCCCTTCCGATATGGTGATCATCACATAATTTTTAGGATTGGCCTTTTTATCTTCCATAATCAGTTTTGCCAGTTTTTCCGGGTCAAAGGGCACCTCGGGAATAATTGCCCGCTCAACACCGGACAGATAGGCGCTGATGAGCGACGTCTCACCGCAATAGCGCCCGAACAGTTCAATGACGGCGATTCTTTCGTGGGAACCCGCGCATGTCCTGAGGGCATGGATGAAACCGACCCCTCTCGTCACCGCCGTGGAAAACCCGATACAGTAGTCAGTGCCGAACACATCGTTATCCATGGTCTTGGGAATGGCAATGACGGGAAAGCCGTTGTCGCCCAGCCTGGCCGCAAAACTGAGGGTGTCGTCCCCTCCGATGGGGATCACCGCATCAATGCCCAACCGTTCCAGGTTTCCAATGCAGTGGGATGTAAAATCGATGACTTCATCATCCGTCCCGAAGTGGTCTTTCAAAAAATCCGGAACATCCTTTTTCCTGGCCGCCCCCGGATTGGTGCGAGAGGTGTGCAGATAGGTCCCGCCATCGCGGTCGATGGTTCGGACCTCGGGTTTATCAAACTCATGCACACAATGGTCCAGATCCGGGCCTGTGGCATCGGGATGATATTCCAGCAAACCTGCCCAACCGCGCCGAAACCCCACGACCCTGATCCCTTCATCGATGGCCCGGCATACCAGGGCCTTGATGCAGGGGTTGAGTCCGGGGACATCTCCTCCGCCGGTCAGAATGGCAATGACCGGTTTCTTTTTGGTATGGTTTTCCATACTGCAACCTCTCTGAACTCTCTCATAATTATTTTGGGATACAAAAACAGCACGGTCACAAAGGGCCCTTTCCAAATTAGGCAAAGCGCCTGATGGTGTCAAGATGATTTACCGTGAACCGTAAATGGTTACATTTTATGTTGACAACCCGGCCCAAAAAGTTATTCTTATCAACTAACAACATCGAATCAGGAGAGCAAATCATGCCCGTATCAGAAAAGATCAAAGCAGCCATAGAAAGATCTTCCTTCATTCGGAAAATGTTCGAGGAAGGCGCCAAACGAAAGCAGCAGTTCGGACCGGAAAATGTGTTTGATTTCAGTCTGGGAAATCCCAATCTGGAACCTCCGTTTAAGCTGAAAGAAATCCTAAAAGAATTGATTGAAGACCCGTCCCCTTCCCGACACGCATACATGCCCAATGCCGGGTTTCCTGAAACACGTAAGGCCGTCGGCGATTTTTTAAGCACCTACAACGAAGCGGCTTTTTCAGGCGATGAGGTGGTCATGACCGTGGGAGCCGGGGGCGGTCTGAATGTGGTGTTTAAGACCATTCTCAACCCAGGTGATGAAGTGATCATTCCCAAACCTTATTTTGTTGAGTATGATTTCTATCTGGACAATCATCAGGGGGTGGTACATCGGGTGCCCACAAAGGAGGATTTTTCCTTTGATTTTGATGCCATTGAAGATGCCGTCAGCGAAAAAACAAAGGCCGTTTTAATCAATTCTCCCAACAATCCCACCGGCAAGGTCTACAGCCGGGAAGAGATTGGTAAACTGGCAGACTTGCTGACCCATTACAGCCGGAAACAGGGCAGTCCCATTTATCTCATTTCCGACGAACCCTACCGCAAAATTGTCTATGACGGCGTTCACGTCGCCAGTATTTTCGATGCATACCCTGAAAGCTTCCTGGTGACCTCATTTTCTAAAGACCTGTCCCTGCCGGGTGAACGGATCGGTTATGCGGCGGTCCATCCCGACATGGCCGATAAGGGTATGATCCTTGCGGGCATGATTTTCTGCAATCGCACCCTGGGCTATGTGAATGCACCGGCGGTCATGCAGCGGGCCATACTGCACCTGCTCCATGACAGCGTGGACATCTCGCCGTACCAGAAAAACAGGGACATCCTGTGTGACGCACTCTGGAGCTTCGGTTATCAGTTTGAAAAGCCGGAAGGCGCATTTTATCTGTTTCCAAAGTCCCCCATTGAAGATGATGTGGCCTTTATCGAGGCCCTTCAGAAGGAAAACATCCTGACCGTTCCGGGAAGCGGATTCATGGGCCCCGGGCATTTCAGGATTGCCTATTGCGTCGCTGAATCATCCATCACCGGTTCCCTTCCAGGATTTGAAAGGGTCATCAAAAAATTTTGATGGGTTATATTGAAAGGGAGAAATAACCATGTATTCAAAAACCATTTCATTGCGGTTTCCCAAAACCGTTGTTGGCGATCCCATCGCGGCAAAACTTGTCAAAGAGTTCGATCTCTCTTTTAATATCCTCAAGGCGGTCATTTACCCGCGAAAAGAAGGCTTCATGGTGCTGCAGCTGAGCGGCCATAAAAAGAATTACAAAAAAGGGGTCCAATACCTCAAAGATATCGGCGTCAAGGTGGAGAGCATCGGCGAGGATATCAAACGGAACGATGATAAGTGTTATCAATGCGGCGCCTGTACGGCGGTTTGCCCCACGGGCGCTCTCAGCATCAACAGACCGGAAATGGATGTTGTCTTTGACAAAGAAAAATGCAGTGCATGCGAATGGTGTGTGGTCGCATGCCCGGCCCGCGCCATGGAAGTCAAATTCAACAAGACCCTCCTGAATTGAACATTAACAAATCCCTAAACATACTCGTGGCGATGAGCGGGGGTGTGGACAGCGCTCTGGCAGCAGCCCTTCTAAAAGGGGCCGGACACCGGATCCAAGGCTTGCACTTCGTTCTGCCATCCCCAGACGACATCACCCGACAACGAATCTCAAGGATCCGGGAAATCACGGAATACCTTAAAATTCCCCTTGAAATCCTGGATCTGAGAGCCACATTTGAAAAAGAACTGATTGCCCCTTTTGTGGATGCCTATCTGAACGGGCTCACCCCCAACCCGTGCGTTCGCTGTAATCCCCTCATCAAGTTTGAACGGATGCACCGCCATTTGGCAGCGCATCAATTTGATTTCATGGCAACGGGACATTACGTTCGCATCAAAAGAACGGGCAAAAACAATCCCATCAGTTTGTGGAGAGGCAAAGACCGGCAAAAGGACCAGTCCTACTTTCTTCACAGGCTGAGCCAAAGGCAGCTTTTAAAAACCATTTTTCCTCTGGGAACCATGACCAAAACGGAAACCAGGCATCGGGCCCGCGAACTGAACATCCCCTGCCATAGCGACCGTGAAAGCCAGGAAATCTGTTTTATTCCCCACATGGATTATCGGCACTTCATCGAATCGCGAAAGAAGAATGCCACTTTTGAAAAAGGCCCCATCATAAACCTTTTAGGTGACAGGGTTGGGGAGCATGACGGCATTCACCGTTATACCGTTGGCCAGAGGCACGGGCTGGGTATCGCCTCTTCCAGACCCTATTATGTGAAAGCTCTGGAGCCAAAGGGCAATCGGGTCATCGTGGGAAGGCGGGAAGATCTTTTTTCAAAGGGAGTATTCGCAACGGATTTTCACTGGATCAGTCCTTTTAAACCCGTCGAACACAAGGCCGTAAGCGCCCAGATCCGCTATCGGCACAAGCCCGCCTCCGGACGTTTGGAGATGCTCTCTTCCCGCGACGTACGATTTATTTTCGACCAGCCACAGATGGCCGTAACGCCGGGGCAGGCCCTGGCCTGTTATGAAGGGGACCGGGTGCTGGGAGGAGGATGGATTGTTAAAGACATTTAAAGTCATCACACTCGGCTGCAAGGTCAATCAATATGAATCCGCCTTTATGGAGGAATCCCTGAGCCGGGCAGGATGGCAAAGGGCAGACGATGGGGCCTCAGCCGATGTCCTGGTGGTCAATACCTGCATCGTCACCCACACGGCGGCGCACCAGTCCCGGCAGGCGATCCGCAAGGCCATCCGGGAAAACCCGGGAAGCCGTGTTGCGGCCATCGGCTGCTATCCGCAGGCATTTCCGGAGGAACTTGAAGCCATTGAGGGCCTGGACCTTATCGCCAACAACCGGGTCAAGGCTGAAATTCCGCGTCTTCTGACGGCACTGCCCCCTGCACCTGAAAAAACCCTTGATTTGCCGCCTTTCGAACCTGAAACACCTTTTGATACCTTGGACATCCAAAACTTCCCCGGCCGAACCCGCGCTTACCTGAAGATCCAGGATGGATGCCAGTCCTTCTGTACCTACTGCATCGTCCCCTATGCCAGGGGGCCCTATCGGAGCCTGGACCCTGAAAAGGTCCTTCGCGCTCTTGCAGGGTTCGCAGAACAGGGATACCGGGAAGTGGTGCTGACCGGCATCCACCTGGGAAAATACGGGGTAGACCAGGCCGGAGACATGGATCTCAAAAGGTTGCTTAAAATGGTGGGAAAAGAAGACTTGCCCCTTCGACTGAGGCTGAGCTCTTTGGAACTCCAGGAACTTGAGCCGGAAATCATTGAGATGGCTGCCTCCGAAAAATGGCTCTGCCCCCATTTCCATATTCCCCTTCAAAGCGGGGATGACCGAATCCTCAGAAGAATGAACCGCCATTATACCACGAAGGCGTTTGCCGAAAAAATCGAAGCCATTCACGCCGCCATCCCTCATGGCGCCATCGGGGTGGATGTCATGGCCGGGTTCCCCGGGGAAGACGCCCAGGCCCAGGCAAACTGCCTGTCACTCCTTCGGGATCTTCCCGTTTCATACCTCCATGTATTTCCCTTTTCACCGAGAAAAGGAACACCGGCCTGGCATTACAAGAACAAGGTAGACATCCATACCATAAAACAGCGGGCTTCAGAGCTCAGAACACTTGGCCGGGAAAAACGAATGCTGTTTTATGAAAGTTGCCTGAACCAACCGTTTGATGTGCTGGTGGAAGGGCCATACGCCAAAGACAAAGCCCTCATGACGGGCGCCGGCGAGAACTACCTCCCCTTTGTGTTCCCCAGGGACGATCGATTGCAGGGCCATGTGGTGCGGATGCATCCTAGACAGATTACAGGCAACAAGGTTCTGGGTGAGATTCTACGCTAAAACCGACATCTCAATAATCTATGCACCAAGCGCTTTGATAACCGTTCGCATAAAAACCGGAAGGTCATCCGGGGTTCTGCTGGTGACCAGGTTTCCGTCTATGACCACTTCTTCGTCAACCCAGTTGGCCCCCGCATGGACCAGATCGTCTTTGATGGCAAAAAAGGACGTCACCTTTCGGCCTTCCAGTATTTCGGCAGATGCAAGCATCCACCCGGCGTGGCAGATGGCCGCCACCACTTTACCGGCTTCAAAAATCGCTTTTACCAATTGGACCATTGCCGGATAACGCCTCATGTGATCAGGCGCATATCCACCCGGGATGATGATGCCATCAAACTCCGACGCCGAAACTTGATCCGCGCTGACATCCGGCTTTGCCACGGTTCCGGATTTTCCCCTGTATGCATCCGCACTCCCGGAGCCCACCACAACCACCTGTGCCCCCGCCTCCTTGAGACGGTAATAGGGATACCAGAATTCATGGTCATTGAAAATCTCTTCAACCAGGATAATAACCTTTTTTCCGTCCAGTTCCATCTCGACCCTCCATTCTTTTTACCTTATTCAGAAAAATTCGCCGCAACAGGCCTTATCCTTTTTCTTTTGCCGCAAGGGCTTGTTTCAGTTTCTCGCCCAGGGAACCCATCCCTTCGTCCTTGCCGGGGACAAAACTGCGCCATTCACCTTCATCCTGCGCATCCCCGGGACCCACGGAAATCTTCCGTTCGCTTACGTTGACATTTTCAATTACGACGGGTATGGCATCCCCCGGCTTTGATTTTTCAATATGACCCGGCTTGGCCGACTCCCGGATTCTGCTTTTGGGCAGCAGCGCCGAAATACCCGGTTCAAGAGAGACGAATATCCCGAATTTTTCGTGCTTTTCCACAACGACTTCTACCGCCTGCCCCACCGGGTACTTCTGTGCAACCCCTGCCCAGGGATCACCTTCCACATCCCGTATGCTTAACGAAATCCGCTTTCGGGATTCATCAATTTCCTTGATTGTCACCTGAACCATATCGCCGGGTGCGACCACATCCTCGCATTTCAAGATGCGCTTCCGATAACTCATTTCGCTGATGTGAACAAGTCCCTCAATACCCGCTTCAATCTCCACAAAAGCGCCGAACTGTGCACAACGGGTCACCTTTCCATCGACCACGTCACCCTCTTTAAACCGTTCTGCAACCGTTTCCCAGGGATCATCAACGGTTTGCTTGATGGAAAGGGAGATCTTCATCTGGCCCGGCTTTTCGCCCGGCGCCATGCCGAGCACCTTAACCTTTACGGAATCGCCGGGCTTTAGCACGTCGGCAGGATTTTCCACACGTGACCAACCCAACTCGGAAATATGAACCAGCCCTTCCACCCCCACAATGAGCTCCACAAAAGCGCCAAAGGGCATGAGCTTGGTCACCCTGCCCTTTATCTCGTCGCCCACGGCAACTTCTTTAAAAAAACTTTTCCGAGCCTTTGCTACTGCCCTGTCCAACAACTTTCGTCTTGAAACCACGATGTTGCGCCCGTCTTCTTCAAAATCGGTAATGAGGAATTCAAAGGTTTCCCCCACGTAATCCTCTGGTTTTTCCACGTAACGAATGTCCATCTGGCTGATAGGGCAAAAGGCCCTTTTCTGCCCCAGCAATACTTCAAACCCGCCTTTGTTCAAGGCATTCACCTTGCCTTCCACCGGAATCGCTTCCTCATGGGCATCCTGCAAAAGCTCAAAACCACCCACGCCGGTCACGGCCTTTGAAAGCCGGATCTCTCCCGCCTTGACGGATATGGCGTAGAGTTCCAGAACATCTCCCACCTTATACGGAAGCCCACCTTCTTCATCCAGGAGTTCGCCTCTTTCCACGACCCCGTCAATCCTTGTTCCGGTGTCCACGAAAACAGCGTCCCTGCCGATGGAGATAATCTCCCCCTTGATTTTATCCCCAACCCGAACACTTTCATTCAATTTATTATCATATGCCTCAAACAGATCGGCAAAGCTCTCTTCTTTCGATTGCGTTTCAACCCTTTCTCCCGCAACCTCATCCTGGATATCATCCGGCATAACTGTCCATCCCCCACCAGCAATTCTTAAATTCCGGTTTTTCTCAAACCTTCTCCACATTTGGAAATGGTCCCATGAACTTTCCCGCTCATTTCCAATCCATCCTTATCAGAGTTTAACGGCATTTTCAACTCGGCCGATGGAGATAATTTCAGACATAATGGCCATGGCAATTTCCTCCGGGGTCTCGGCGCCGATATCAAGTCCGATGGGAGCATGAACCTGGTCCAGGAGATCCTGTTCGATGCCCTTTTCCAGCAGTTCGGCATAGATCTTAGCCTTTTTGGTACGGCTCCCGATCATCCCGAGGTATCGAGCCGGTGAGTGGATTACGGTGAACAGGGCCACGCCGTCCAATTCATGGCCCCGGGTGACGATCACCACATGGCACCAGGGGGTAATGGGAAATTTCTTGAGTTCTTCTTCAACATCTCCCACAATGATGTCACGGGCATCGGGAAAACGCTCTTTATTGGCATATTCTGAGCGGTCATCAAATACAACCACGTCCATTCCCAGGAAAGCGCCCAGTTTGGAGAGTTGCTGCCCCAAATGGCCTGCGCCCACGATGAGAAGTTGATTTCTTCCGGCGATCACATCAATGAAGATATCATTCTCACCACCGCAAACCCCCAGATGACCCAGTGCCACTTCTTTGAGTTTGTATTGCACCATTTTGGGAACACCGTTTTTCAACGCTGACTTGGCTTCTTCAATGACCTGATTTTCCATGGCTCCACCACCGACGCTTCCCACAATCCGACCATCCGGAAAAACCAACATTTTGGCACCAATGGCCCGGGGGGTTGATCCATGGGATCGAACGATGGTGGCCAATGCAACACTTTCACCGGTCCGCAGGGTTTTTAGGGCTGCTTCAAATACATCAATCATTACGCTACCTCCTGAGATCAGCTGTTAGTGCCTTATCACCTGGTTTTCTTTCACAAAAAACAAGAAGTTCATTGACTGAAAAACCTAAAACTTAAAACTTTAAACTTTAAACTTTAAACTGCGGCTTGCCGCCTTAGCTGTTAAGCGCCATCATAACCGCTTCCAGAACACCCCCGCCAATGGCCAGGGCTTTATCGGAAATGGTCAAGCAGCTTTCCTGAACATTCCGGGGATCCACGTCGCCACTCTTCAGGCCTTTCTCTACGCATACGCCGTCATGGAGCAATCCGCGCAGCATCCCGGAAATGGGCGCCCGAATGGGCGTATCCCCGGCATAAGCAACGATATCGCCTTTTTCAACATGGTTCCCGATGGAAAGCACACCCTTTAAAACGCCTGGTCCGGGAGCCCTGATAACGCGTTCAGAGCCAAACCCCTTCACTTCACCGGGGATACCGGTATTGGGAATTGCCGATCCTTGCCAGATGACCCGGCCCAGGGTATGCCCTCGCTTGGTTTCAACGATAGCATGGACATCATAGCCGGCCGTGAACCCGGGTCCCAGGCCCACCACAAAAACCGCATCATCCATATGGGTGCCAATGTTCTTTTTGGCCATGATGGCGTCAATTACGGCAAAGACTTCTATTTCGTTAGCAATTTCTGCTTTCGGATCCACGATTACGGGAATCAGCCGATCATCCAGAGCTTTCAGGATGTCCTCACGCCCTTGCGCCCGCCGGGCTGTCATATCCTCCACGGTTGCTTCCCCTTCATAGACCGCATCTGACAACGAAACACTCCGGCGAACGGTCAGGGGCTGCTCGATTTCGGTCATCATAACAGGG
>CAZPQA010000092.1:0-10903 GCA_964588535.1 uncultured Desulfobacteraceae bacterium | reverse complement strand
CGACATCAAGCCTGTTTCTGATTGAAATCCCAACTTCACTGTATTACAATACAGGCTCTATGGATATAAATGAACAAAAGGAGGAACAGATGGAACAGGTCAGAGTAAATTTAACCCTTGAACGGGACACATGGGAAAGGTTTGGCCAACTGGTACCCAATCGCCAAAAAAGCCGGGCTGTTAATGAATTATTGAAACGCGAAGTCCTAAGAAAAATATGGGAAAGTGAAGAAAAGGCGTTGCGTCTGGCATTTGCCGAGGCTGCAACCGACAAGGCACGTGAGACCGCCATCAACGACTGGAAACCATTGGAGACAGAGGGATGGCGTTGAAATGAATCAGGGAGACGTCTATCTTGTGAATCTGGACCCCACCGTACAAACCGAAATCGGCAAGACCAGGCCGGGACTCATCATTTCGATAAATGCCATGAATCACAGCTCGCCCAGGCTGATTGTTGCTCCCATCACCTCCTCAACCGGGAAAGTATATCCCTTTGAAATGTTCATTCTCCGTGGTACAGGCGGCCTCGACAGGGATTCCAAGATCATGCTTGATCAACTGAGAAGCCTGGACAAAAAACGACTGGTGAAAAAAATCGGCACACTTGACAAGCAAATCCTGTCAAAGGCCTGCGCCATAGCGCGTCGGCTTATTTGGGTGGAATAAAAGCCACCGATTATTTTCAAGTAAAATTCCTTCAATGCCTGGCGCAAAAAAAAACAAAAGCGGGACGTCAAAATGACGGACCCGCTTTTTCGCTCCTGCTTTTTTCCCGAAACGGCTCAAAGCCGAAATCAGTGGGGGATCAGGCTTCTCTTTTTTTCCTTATACCAAGGGCAACCGAGCGATTCCCGCTTCATCTCCCTGTTCCACCAGTTTCATGACTTCATTCATAACCCGCCGAAGGGAATCCGCCGCACCCCGATCAGTGTCCACCCTCCATATCCCATCCACATCCGTCGCCTTTTCCTGGCTGTTCGGGTCATCTTCCTCCAGCGTAAGCGCTTTCAGGAGCCACTCATCCCATCGCGCGGGATCCGCCTCAAAGGACACACGCTTCCCCGGCACATGGCAGAAATTTTCCGCCACCCATCGAAGGGAAATTTGCTCACCTCTTGGCAGGGAAAAAACCTCGCCTCCCTTTCCCATGCCCCCGGCCTGAATCGCCAGCCGTGCGGCCCGTTCCGCGCTAAGGAACCAGAATTGCCTGTCGGGAAGGGGCAAGACAACAACCCCCTCATGCATCACCCGCCCCATCATATACCGCACCAGGAAATCCTCCGGGTCCAGAAGATTTCCCACCCTGACGGACAGGAACCGGGTCATGCCCTTTTTTGCCATTTCCTTAAGAAAAAGCTCCGCCAGCCGGTACGAAACCGCAAAATAGCTCTCGGGTCGGCCGGCCTTCACCGTAGAAAGGAAGATAAATCGTTCCACTCCGGCTTTCTCCGCCAGCGCAGCCACCCTAGCAGTGGCCACGAAGTTCTGCGCCAGGGCTGCCATGGGCTGGTTCTCGCAAAACTCCAAGACTTTCCATGTTTCGGTATGAAAAAGGATGTGAGGGGCATGTTGATCCAAAAAATGGGCCATGGAATCCGGATCAGAGATGCTCAAGGGGACTGCCTCGCAATCCACACTGGGACGTATTCCCATGAGATCCTCATAAGCCTTGCCCAATTCATTCTCAGACTCTGAAACCAGAAGCAATTTCTTCGGTCCACAAGCCACAGCCTGCATGGCCAGGTGCCTTCCCAAAACGCCCCCGGCCCCCAGAATCGCCACCGTCTTCCCCGCCAGATACCTTCCGGCGTCCGTCTTCTGTCCTCCGACCTCTGTCCTCCGACTTCTGTCTTCCGTCCCCTGTCCTCCGACCTCCGACCTCTGACATCCGCCCCCCAAAAACCCCCACCGATCCATCTTCATATTTCGAAACGATCCTGAAAAGGTCCGGCTGAAAGGGTCAGGGTGATAAACAGCTCGGTCCCAGTGCCGAATCCGGTGCAAACATTCCGCTCGCGCCAAGGCCTTCAGCTCTCCCACATAAGGGTTTTTGGCCGCTCTGTCCGTCAGGTAATCCCCTGCCTTCAGCACCATTTCATCCAGCAGTTCCCCTTCCCACCACAGGGCCATGGCCTCGTTTAAAAGGGTCAACAGACCCAGAGTTCGGCCCATCTCTTCAACGGACTTGTCCTTGTGTTGATGCAGGGTAGGCTCAACCTGATCCAATTGCCGAATCGGATACCCCCTATGCGCCAAAGCCGAGGATAGAACGGCAAGGCCGGCCATCAAGGGTTGCTTTTGCAGGCAATAGCACAGAAAATGTGCGAATTCATGGAGCCAGGGGAAGAAATATCGTTGTTCCAGACCATAGGAAGAGACCCTTGACGCACATCGGTCCACTGTCTCGTCACCGATAAAAAAATACGGCCGCGTCTCCATATGGGTTCCCAAAGGCGTCACCAACCCGCTTTCCCCGACCGTCAAAACGGTACCCTTTTTCATAACCGTGAACACATAAAAGCCCAGGTCTTCCTCTCCGCCCCTCAAGAAAGCCCCTAACGCCTCCAGAATCCCGGGATCTTTCATGTTAGCCCCCACCGCCTCCGCCTCCGCAAGGCGATGAAACACCTCTTCCGCTTGAGCGTACCCCAGAATGGCCCCCAATGCACGCCTCAACATGGGCCGGTATGCCATCACCTCCCGAAAAAACGCATCCCCCATGACTGTCTCCACCACTTACATCCTCTATTGCTTTTGAGCTTTTGACCTGTTAAACGAAGGAAAATCGCCCTCCTCGCGTAGACATGCCAAGCTGCCAAAAAAACCTAAGTCTCTGTGTATTCAGATCCGTTCCTGACCCCGCTTTTCCGCTCATCTTTCCCTTCATTCGACGTTCTACGTTGGACGTTCAGTCCTCTTAGTTCGTCTTCTTATTCGGCCAAAGTCCCGCCTCCACCAGCGCCATCAACACCACAAAATACACGGCATTGGCCGGCATATGCAAACCAAAATCAAAGAACGAATGAAACCCCATGGAACATAACCCCGCCAGTGCCCCAACACTCACAAGCAGCCGAAAACGGCCCACGCGAAACCCTACCTTCCGCACCCGCCGCATGGCTCGGACCAGAAAAAAGAAGAACCCGCCCACCAGTACAGCGGCTCCCGCCCAGCCCGCCTCGGCCAGCAGCTGGAGATAATCATTGTGCGCATAATAATTTCGATACCCCTCCCGATCTACATAAACGGGCTCCACAATGCTGTAATTTCCCAAACCAATACCTGATGGATGATCCATCACCATCTCCCACGTGGGTGTCCAGATCCTCATCCTTCCGACAGCACCCTTGTCAAGCAGCAAAAACCGATCAATAACCTGATCGAATCCCATTTGGCTGCCATAAAGGGCGACCAGCGCTAACAACGAAAAAATTGCAATGCGAAACCCCCATCGAAACCGCCCGGTGGCAGTACGCAGAATTGCCATAAAAACCGCAAACCCCAAAAAGCTCCCCAGAATACCCGCCCGAGACTGGGAAGTGAGCAGTGCCAGTATCATCAACACCGTAAAGACCAAAAGCGTCAGCTGGTTCCCCAGCTGGTCTTCTGCCAGCATGGCCTTGAAACCTTTTTGGTCTTCCCACTCGCCCTGGGCAAGCGTTACGCCCAAAGCCAAAGGCCAAATCATTTCCATGAGGCCCGCAAAATGGTTTCGGTTGATGAACGTCCCTCGGGCCGTTCCGACGTCCGAAACCTCGGAAGGCACCCACCAAATCCCCACCTGCGGAAAAATAACTTGAATCATGCCGTATAGGGATTCAAATATGCCCACGCCAATCAACAACCACACCATGACCTTGAATGTCTTGCGGTCGTTCGCAATGCTTGCAGACATCCAAAAAAATAAAGCCAAACAAACCACAAACCCCCACTGCGCAAAAGCCTGATAAACCGAATAGGCAATGGCATACCTGGAATCCGGAAACTCAAGTGCCTCACCGGCCCGCTCCAGCAGCTGTGCCCGAAACGGACTTACCGCATCTAACAACTCTTTCGACAAGGGAACCATTTGAAACAGCGTCAGCAATAGAAAGAAGCCAAATATCCACCAGGCCAAGCCCCCCGGCCGCCACGAAAGCCCCCCCTGCCACATGCACACCACGAACCCTAACACCATCAAAACCGAAAAAAACGACATGATCCACGGCTGCACCGAACCAAACAAAAGCGCAACCGTAGCAATAATAATGTAGACAATCGACTTAACCAAAATCCATTACCTCTTCATGAACTTGCACCATCTGCCCCAAAAACAAAAAAAGAGCCTTTCAGCCCTTTATTTATAACCCGTTACACACCACCAATAATTCTACTCATAAAAAGGCTCAACCGTCAATTCTATCATCCAGCACCTATACCACACCCTTAATCAAGTTCTCTGAGTCTTTTAGTTAAGGTTCGACGTAAATGCTCAATCCTTCGCAGCGTATAATGGCTCACCGGTTCCCTCTTAAGGTTCTTCACCAGCCACAAGGTCCCCAGGTTCACGCCCTTCTCATTCAACAGGGGAAGTTCCAGTTTCAAAAGACTTTCTTCATAAAGATGTTTATCCTGGTTAAACCCGTTCCGGCACCACACGAGGCCGTTCCCGCCGCAAACAGGCTTTTTCTCCCGGAAACTCTCCCCATGACTTTCAAGCGCCATTTCCGCAAAATCAAACCCCAGCATGTTAAACCCGGTGATGCATTTTTCCCATAAACTGTCAAAATCCTTGGATGCGGCCAGATCCATCTGCATGTTCAAAAAACTCCGTCGTTCATGGGTGAACCCCGCCACATCGGAAACATCCCGTAACCAGTCAAAGACCTTGTCTCTCGCTAAATACTCCAGATAACCCAGCTTTCGAATGAGAAAAAAAGCACCCACGCCTAAGAGGATGAGGAAAAGCCCGATCCGCTCATCTTGATAATTGACCAACATCACAGCAAGAACACAAAGCACGGTGGTCAACCCGTACATCACCATTACGGCCTTTTTTGTGGTCAACCCCATCCCCCTGAGACGGTGATGAATATGCCCTCTATCTGGCATGAACATCTTCTTTCCCCGCAAAAAGCGCCTTATGGGCGCCAGAATCGTATCAAAAATTGGGATGCCGAGTGCCAGAACAGGGATCAGGAGAACGGCCCCCATTTCCATCTTGGCCCCGCTGATGATCGATATAGATGCAACGGCATACCCGAGAAAATAACTACCGCCATCCCCCAGAAATATGGATGCGGGGTTAAAATTGTAGCGCAAAAACCCCAGTGTTGCGCCACCTAAAGCAGCAAAAAGCAAGGCAGCCAAAAATTCCGCCCGAAGCAGATTAAAGAGCAAACTGATGACACAGGCAAACACCACAATCCCCGCCGCAAGGCCATCCATGCCGTCCACCAGGTTGACGGCATTGATAATCAGCACAAACCAGAAAACGGTTGCGCTGTACCGAATGATTTCCGAGACAAATCCCCAATCTAAAAATCCGATTTTTCTAATGGTTAGCCCGCCCATGAACGCCGCGGTGGCTGCAAGCACCTGAAAGAAAAATTTGATCCATGGATTGACCGACCGAAAGTCATCTACCAGGCCTATTCCGAACGAAATGACCGCTCCGACAAAAAACCACAGGATTTTTCGGTCCAGGACCAATTCCTGCGTAATATTGGTTTTGTAAGTAGTAGCGAGAAATAAAGTGAGACAAAAAGAAAGAAAGATGGCCATCCCGCCGGTCCTGGGCATAGGCCTGTTGTGAATTTTCCGCTCATCCAGCGCATCCATGGCACCGAACCGAATGCCGAAAACCCGGGCCATGGGTGTAAGAACCAAAGAGATTGAAAAAGCAATGACGAATATAACGAGTATTGTGGTCACCTAACCGCACCTTCCCAACATGGCAAAATATGGTCTTGAGATTTTTCCAATTCAAAACTAAAATATTTTATTTTCGTATGCATTCCAGAAACACCCTGAATATGAAAAGAGGAGCTGAAACTGCCATCCTTTTCCATAATCTTCGAGGGTCTTGAAGCAAACGGGGCAGCCATTCAAGCCCGACGCGCTGGAAAGCGGGGTTGGAACGGTTTACCGTTCCGGCATAGAAGTCAAAAACGGCGCCCACAGCCGCCACCACGGGCACATGCAATCGATGCCGGTTTTTGGCAATCCATTTTTCCTGCTTGGGCGCGGTCATACCCACCCACAACACATGCGGTTGGGCACGGTTAATGGCTGTTATCATTTTAGTGTCGTCAATATCATTGAAAAATGGTTTGAAGGGTGGCGAATAGGCACCTTTCCATGCGATGTTCGGAAAATCATCACTCATTCGATCCCTTATTTTCATAAGCGTGTTATTTGTGGCGCCCAGGAAGAAATAACCTTTTGCACCCTGTTGGTTGAGAACCCGGCTGAGCCCAATAAACAGGTCACTGCCCGTAATGCGCTTATGGATTTTTCCACCAAGCAAACGTGAAGCCAGAACGATACCGGCACCATCGGGTAACAGAAGATGTGCGTTTTTGAGAGCCTTTTCAAAATTCTTATCTCGCTTTGCTATTTCAACCGAGTGCGGATTCACACAAGCAATGAATTTTGATCTCGCGCCTGCGTCAAGGGATTCAACAAGTTCAAACAGCAAATCATCCAGCTTGGAACAAAGGACGTTATACCCGAGAATATTTTCGGTCCGGCACATCATCCGCTTTGACCCATCCCAATTGTCCGATGGTAAAATGAAATGAGCCTTTCATAGTAACGTTCTTCGGAATACTCACGAAAGGCTTTCTTCCGGCCCGCTTCTCCCATACGGCGGCATACAGCGGGGCGTTTCCAGAGCCAGTCGATTTTTTCCCTCAAGTCGCTTTCATTTCCCGGTTCAAACAACAGCCCGGTAACGCCATCATCCACAATTTCGGGAAGACCGCCAATACGAGAACAAATCACGGGCTTTCCAAACTGCATGGCCTCTGCAAGCACTATGGGAAAACCTTCATAGCAGACACTGCACAGTACAATGATTCGGCAAGCGTTGTAGAATTCAGAAAGGGCCGTCCTGTTCAGGTGGCCGTGAAAAGTGATATTGTGAGGCGCCCGCTCCTTCAGGCCCACTACTCGGCTGTAATCGCCCGCGGTCTCGAATGGCACATGGGGAAGGCCGGCTGCCGCCGACAAAAGTGTTTCAATCCCCTTTTCACGGCTGATGCGGCCCACATACCCCACAAACCGGGCGGATTCGGTCTGGCTCGGTCTCGCATTGCTCTTCTGCAACATATTGGGCAGCACATGAATGCGCTCCCAGGGAAAACCCTCTGCAACGAGGCACTCCTTTTGAAAAGCGGTGAGTGAGAGGAAAAGATTGACATTCCTTTTATAAAATCCAGCCCACCTAGCCACCAGGTTGCGGATGGCATACCCCACGCTCTTGAAATAATCGCCTTCGCAATTCTTCAAGAAACACCAGTACTCCCGTCCTTCCCGACACTTTTTACAAATTTCACCATTGTACAAATGAAGCCCGCTCGGACAGACCAGCCGGTAGTTGTGAACCGTCATCACCACCGGAATTTTGTACTGTCGGCATATGGGGAGAATGGCGGGGGAAATGAGGGGGAAAAGATTGTGTATGTGAACAATGTCAGGAGCCTGTTCCCTCAGAAACCGTGCCATAGCCTTACGAGAGCCTGGGCTGTAGATTCCACTCAAAAAGGCTCGCAAGCGTCCCAGCGGCATGCGAACGATTTCCTCGCTGCTGCGAAAAAACGGGACCACCTGGTGGCCGTTTGTTTCCAGCAGGCTGACCATGGATTCCACCACGGCCTCTTCGCCGCTGAATTTCCCATAGGCATTGTGGACAACACAAATTTTCACGTGACTAAACCGGCTGCCCGAAGGCGGGAGGCTTCACAAGCCAGGTCTCCCAGAAACAAACGCACCAGAAATGGCCAATCCCGAATCGTGAGGTGGACTTTCCGCTCCCATCTGTCTATTAAACTATCGTATCTACCCCCAACAAAACGCTTCAGAATCACTTCAAATGGTTTTCCTCTCAATAGATGCTCTACGGAAACCACATAATGAATCATATCCCAGCCGGCGGGAGCAAATGCCATAAACTCTTCCCAGTCAAATATTGAAAGAGCGTTTTTAAAAGTGCGCATATTCCAGGGCGCAAAGTCCCCGTGGCAGGCGGTAAAAGGCCACGATTCTCCTTCCCGACGAGACATTTCCCCCGGCAACGTATCCTGAAGGTGTTTGACAAATCCGGCCTCACTGTCAAAATCCTGATTGTGAATTTTTTTTTCGACCAGTGCCCGTTTCAGGGGTTCCCAAAAAGGCAAGTTTCCTAAAACCATTCGATTGCTGGTCTTCATTGCCATTTCCACCAGGAAATGAAATGCCATACGGGAAATATCGGCCGTCACAAGACTTGTTCCGGGAAGAAGCGATTGCAGCATCCATTCGATTCGACCTTTGCTTCCCTGCCCCAGAAGGTCTGGAATTTCCGCACTCACCAAATCATAGCGCTTGAGCTGCTTCAAAGCAGTTGATTCCGACGAAATCAACCCATTAGCTTCTCTTGTGCAACCTATCTTTGCCAACCCCAGAATATCGCCCGCGGGCGACATCAACAAAGTTGTCACCTTTTGAAAACGGTCCCGGGTGCCCAGGGAAATGGCCACAGCCAAATTCGTTACGTTGAAGAGTTTTTCCCAGACTTCGATCAGCTCACGTAGGATATCCCCTCTAAATAAAGGGTCTATCGCATCCGTCAGCCCTTCGCTGTTTTTCCCCGGCACCCAGCGACGGCCAAACAGCCTAAAGGCGCCCAGTGAAGTGCTCAGCAACGCCAGTCGTTTGAACAACCGCCCGGAGCGCGAATAGGGAGCATATAGCAGGAAAACTTGTTTTTGCGTATTGGCAAGAGGATAAGAAACCAGCCATCTTGGCTTGTGTCGGGGCAGGGCACAGAATTGCATCGGAAAATCAGGCGGATTCTCGAAGAACTTCCCGGTAGAGCGCATTGAGTCTTTCACCAACCCGGTCCCATACATAGTGCCTTTTCACGCGCTCGATGGCCCCCGCCGACAGACGCTCGAAAAGGGCGGCATC
Organism: uncultured Desulfobacteraceae bacterium; assembly: GCA_964588535.1. GTDB lineage: Bacteria > Desulfobacterota > DSM-4660 > Desulfatiglandales > Desulfatiglandaceae > NaphS2. The sequence continues at coordinate 1,750 of CAZPQA010000092.1, read as the reverse complement.
AGAAGCCAGACTGGAAAGCCCATCGGCCAATCCTTGAACCACATTCTCGGGCTTCGTCAGTGGGACTTTGATCCCACATTCACCCGTTACATATTCCCCCGGCCCGCCGAAGTCGAGACATACAACGGGAAGGGCTTTTGCCATGGCCTCAAGCACAACCATTCCAGCACCTTCAAAAGAGGGGAACAAAAACACATCTGATTTCCACATCAATTCAAGAAGGTCGTGCCTGTGGACTTGACCGACAAATGCTACCGAATCTTCTAATTTCAGCGTAGTTGACAGGGATTCAAGTTCCTTTCGCTGTTTTCCATCCCCAACGAGAAAAAGCTTTGATGTGGGGGCCTTGAGCAAGTGCTCTTTGAAAGCGCGTAGCGCCAGGGGATAACCTTTAATAGAAACCATCTGGCCTGCCATCAATATATGGAGCGGCCTTTTTTGTTTCTTTTTTCCCCGGAAGGCAAGAACGTCGCTTTCAACGGCATTTTGGGATATTATTCTGATTTTCTGTCGTTTTTCAAAAGAAAAGCGGTCCCTGACTTCGCCATTAATAGTCAATATTCGACTGGCACGTCTTTCAGCAAGCATTAGGATTGGGTCTCTGAACGGTGCGGTCATGCGAAAAAGAGAGCGCAAACGGTTTTCTTTGAGACCTTCTTTCCCCAGCAGCAATGCAATATTCGACGGGACCTTTGGATTGGCCCCCGCCGGCCCCCAAATAAATGGCAACGGCAACAGTGACAACCATGGACCCATGTACAGGTTAATAAACGTGAGATGGTGAGCTATATCAAATTGTATGTGCCGCGATAGTTGATTCGCTTTCCGGCACATGGCCATCTGCCAGAGGTAGTAATAGAAGTGTACACCCCGTCTTCCCTTTTTCCAAAAAGTTGCGTATGACGGCAAATCAACATAAAAAAAGTGGAGATTGTCACCGGGGACAGGTTCGGAAGCGGCTTCAATGTTCGAACGGTTGTTCGCTCGGGTCAGCACAAAAACTTCGTTATATCTCGCCATTTGCCGAACCCATTGCCACCCCACTTCCGGTTCGGAGCCCTTCCCAGGTTCACATGCGTAGGCTGAAACAAGAATTTTCAATTGCTTTCCTCTCAGCATCTACGAAAGCAGATATTCAGGTGCCCATCACAACCGAAGCATGACAAAAACGGTATAAGAAGTCAGTCTCCAAATTTTTCTAACTTCTGCCCAGCACCTATGTAGGCGCATCTTTGCTTTTCTGCAACGAACCTTTTCAATTAGTACACCTGGCAATAGATTTCCAAAAACTAATTTGGGTCTTCGTTTAGGCTATTTTTTGCGTTAGCGTCAAGGAAAAAACAAATAAAAAACCCTATATTTGCAATTACTTTTACTACTTGTCATAGTCAGCACTAATTTTGTAAAAAATCACTTTCAGGACTTTATCCACACATTCTTCAAGGTCACAGGCGGTGTCGATCCATACAGCTCGTTTGTTGCTCTGACAAAACTCTTTGAGCGCCTTGCTCTGTCTTTTAAGTTCTATTAATGACAACTCTTGTTTTCGGTATTTGACAATCTCAGGCGCGGCGTGAAGACATATAATCAAATCGGGCTTTGGGGCCAACAAGGAAAAATACGAAGTCAGGCGCTTAGGAAGTCCAATCCGAAAACGAAAAGGGTCAATATCCATATCATATGCGTAGCGGTCAAAAATCCGGAACTATAAACAAAACAAAGGCTAATGTGCTGGGGCCAAGCTATGATA
>CAZPQA010000091.1:0-11116 GCA_964588535.1 uncultured Desulfobacteraceae bacterium | reverse complement strand
GAAGCCAGAAATTGATATTGAAGCTCCACACCCGTCCCAGCCCCTTTGATGCCATTACGGTAACATTGTTCAGCTCGGGGGTTCTGGTTTTTCTCAGCAGTGGTATGTTTTGAAAGGATTTCATGGGTGTTTTAATCCGTAAGCAGGGGCGAAAGATTTTTGGCCCTTACGGCCTGTTTAGAATTTCAGTTCAAGTTTACCAAAACAGAAAAGCGATTTCAAGGCGGCAGTTTTTTCCATTTGTGGCCCCCAAAATAATAATGAATCATGGAAAACCCATAACAAGACAGGAAAAATGAACCATACAAAAACCCCGGATTCGAAATCGGGCGCAGATTCTGAGGCGGTCAAATTCATGCCTTTTCTAGGACCGATCCTCCTATTAACCAATATTTTCTTTTTGAATTTCATGTCCAGAATCATCTTTGCGCCATTATTGCCCAGTATTCAGAAAGATCTGGGGCTGGCTCACATGGAGGCTGCCTCCTTTTTTCTTTTTATCACAATGGGATATTCCATTTCCCTTCTGGGCTCAGGCTTTATCTCAAAGCGCCTTCGACACAGAAAAACCATTGTTTTGTCAGCCACAGCCGTGGGGATTTCGCTTACGGGCGTCGCGTTGTGCGACGACGTCTGGACCATTCGAGGCGGATTGCTTGTGCTGGGGTTGGCCGCAGGACTTTATCTCCCTTCCGGAATTGCCTCCCTGACAGCACTGGTCAGTGCCAGGCACTGGGGAAAAGCCATCGCAACCCATGAACTGGCCCCCAATTTGAGTTTCTTTGTTGCACCTTTGCTGGCAGAGTTCCTGATGATGTGGTTTTCCTGGCGAGGTGTTCTGGTTTTCCTGGGGGTTTGTTCCATTTTGACGGGTGTCTTGTTCTCATATTGTTGGAAAGGCGAGGATTTTCCCGGTGAAGTACCTAACTTTTTGTCCCTTAAGACATTCTTTTCCCAAAAATCCTTCTGGATAATGATGATTTTGTTTTCCTTTGGAATTTGCGTTACCGTTGGAATTTATACCATGTTGCCGCTTTTTCTGGTGGCCCAGCACGGACTGGAACGGAACTGGGCCAATACCCTGGTGGCGCTTTCGCGGATATCAGGGATCTTCATGGCGTTTCTGGCCGGCTGGACAACGGATCGGATCGGCCCGAAATTTACTTTGAGTGCGGTTTTCCTGATTGCAGGGTTGGCAACCGTTCTCCTGGGTACCGCGACGGGATCATGGCTGGTGCTCATGGTGTTTTTGCAGCCCGTTGTGGCCGTTTGCTTTTTTCCGCCGGGCTTTGCGGCCCTTTCGGCCATCGGTCCACCCAAGGCTCGAAATGTTGCTGTATCCCTGACGGTACCCGTTGCCTTTCTGGTGGGGGGCGGCGCCATCCCCATGGGTATCGGCATGATGGGCGACGCGGGGCTTTTTTCCCTCGGGGTTTCCGCCGCCGGGGGGCTGATCTTTTCAGGCGCCATTCTGGCGCTGTTCTATAAGCCGGGGGGTGCGAAACCCACTGTTTCTCCTTGACCCGTAAGGGATCATTCCCTATAATCCGTCCTCGGTAAATTTTGGTCCAAGGATTGTATTCGCTGGGGATTTGAAGGGTTGCCGATCCGGTTGCCTCGACTTCGGCGTTTGTTTAGGAACGTATATAGTTTGGAGGTTATAATGGGTAAAGTAGGAATCATCGGAGTTGGTCAGAGCGCTTTCGTGCGCGGATATCCCGGGTCCATCAGGGAACTGGCCTTTGAAGGATTCAAGGATGCCATGCAGGACGCTCAAATTGCAAATAAGGATATTGATGCGTCGATTATTTGTTCGGCCCCGGAATATGACAAACAGAGGTCCCCTGCCGGCGTCTTTGCGGAATATCTGGGGCTCACACCGCAGCCCACCTGTTATCTGGAAAGTCTGTGTTCTTCCAGCAGCATGGGGTTAAGGTTCGCTTATTCACTGGTCAAATCGGGTCTTCACGATGTGGTGGCCGTGGTGGGTTTTCAGAAGATGTCGGAGATCTCTTCGGCGGAGAGCCAGGAACGGATGGGCCGGGGCGCAGACATTCAGTGGGAGAGCACCTTCGGCACCATGATGCCGGCATACTATGCCATGTATGCCAAAAGGCATATGGCGGAATACGGGACCACCCCCGAAGATTTGGCGCTCATTCGTGTTAAGGCCGCCACCTATGGTCAGCTCAACGAAAAAGCCGTCTATCGCAAACCTGTGACCTTTGAAATGTTTTCGGATCCCAACAGCCCCATGTCGAACCCCGTGGCCTCACCGCTCAGGGTCGGGGATTGCTGTGCCAATGCGGATGGCAGTTCCTGTATTATCGTTGCCAGTGAGGAAAGGGCAAAGGCCCTCTCCAAAAAGCCGGTCTGGATTCTGGGCTTGGGATCGGCTTCCAACGCCGTCAACCTGGCGGGAAGGGACGAGTTTTCGGGTCTGACGGTCGCCAGGCAATCGGCGGAACAGGCCTATAAGATGGCGGGCATTACCGCCAAAGATGTGGATGTGGCGGAAGTCCATGACTGTTTCACCATTGCCGAAATGATGGCCTATGAAAACTTAGGCTTTGCCAGGCCCGGAGAAGGAAAAGAGCTGATCAAAGCCAAGGAAACCTACAAAGAGGGGAGCATTCCGGTCAATGTGGACGGGGGGCTGTTGTCCAAGGGACATCCCATCGGCGCCACCGGCGGTTCACAGATCAGAACCATTGTGCTTCAGCTGCGGGGTGAGGCCGGCGACATTCAGGTCAAAGATCCGGAGATCGGGCTGGTTCATAATATCGGCGGTGTGGGCTTGTACGGAAACGTCAGCATTTTTGGGAGGTAACATCATGGGAAAGAAAAGGGAAGTGGATGATCGATTCAAGAAATTCGGAACCGTGAGCTTCACCGCCACCACGAAGGTCAACGACTTTGTCAGTCAGCTGGAGGATGGGAAAGTCATGGGGACAAAATGTAAGGAATGTGATGCGGTTTACTTTCCGCCCCGGTCCGACTGTGCCAAATGCCTGTCCAGCGACATGGAATGGTTTGAGGTGGCCGGAAAAGGAAAGCTGGTGACCTACAGCAAGCTGGAGTACGCCCCCATCGGGTTCGGCGATGACCTGCCATACGCCATTGCGTTGCTGGATTATGGTGATTACAAGGTCTTCGGCAGGATTGCCGACGAAGTTCCGGAAGCAGAAATTCAGGTGGGCATGGAAATGACCACCCGAGCCAACACATTGAGCAACGGCCAGCTGAATTTCGTTTTTCAAAAGGCTTGAACTAAATCCCAACCCCATCGCTGATGGGCGGGGTGGGGTTCAAAACCGGAGAATGCTTTGGTTATTTCCCATGGTGAAAATCCAGGGTGGCTGGAAATTGCCATTGATGCGGCGCCTGAGTTGAATGATCCTCTGAGCGCCTTTTTTTTTGATCTGGGCGCCACGGGGCTGGTCTTTGAGGATTTCGGCAGCCGTACGCTGAAGGCATATCTGCCATTAGAAAAAAGCCCGGAGGATATCCAGAACCGGATTTCTGTTTACCTCAGTCAGCTATCATTGATTCACCCCCACCTTAACGCTCCCGGTTTCAGGCTGACAAAAATGGAAAATCAGGACTGGCAAGGAAACTGGCGGCGTTTTTTTCGACCGGTCCGCATAAGCCCCAAACTTCTGGTCCTGCCGGTCTGGGAGGAACTGCCGCCTCACGTCGAAGAAGCACATATCATCCGTATTGATCCGGGCCCGGCCTTTGGAACGGGTCAGCATGCCACCACAAAAATGTGCCTTCGGGCCATGGAATCCTTTGAGGCCAAAGGGGCACAAACCCTTCTGGATGTGGGCACGGGGAGCGGCATCCTGGCCATATACGGCGCAAAGCTGGGATTTGAAAAAATTGAGGCCATTGATGTGGATCCCGAAGCGGTGCGATGGGCCGAACGAAACATCGGGTTGAATGGTGCTGCAAATGCCATTATACTTTCCGGATCGGGAATTGAAACGATAGAGGGCCGGTTTTCCCTGGTATGCGCAAATCTTATCCTGGGAGAACTTCTCCGGCTGATGCCGGTATTATCCCGACTGGTTGAAACCGGCGGCCACCTGGTAGCCTCCGGTATTCTGAGGGACCAGGTGGAAAGGATCGAAGAAGCCCTGCCGGCAACTGAGCTTTTTACCTCCCACACGCTTTATGAAGACGAATGGGCCTGCATGGTTTTAATGAAGGGCGGTGAATGATATTTCATTAAGGCGGTTTCTGGTTGAAGATCTTGAAATTAACAACGGCTTCTGTGTGATTACGGGCCGCGAGGCCCACCACATGTCCAGGGTGCTGCGAATGGGGCGGGGTGACGCTCTGGTCCTCCTGGACGGAAAAGGAGGGCGTTTTCTGGCTGAGATCCAATCGGTTTCCCGTGACGGCATAAAGGTTCAAATCCAAAAGCCCCTTGGCCATGGGTCGCCATCGGCTCTGGAGATCACCCTGTGCCAGGCCGTGATCAAATCAGCTTCAATGGATTATCTGATTCAGAAAACCTCTGAACTGGGGGTTACCCGAATTTCCCCTTTCTTCAGTTCACGAAGTGTTGTCCATCTGAAGGCGGACAGGCAGCGGAAAAAAATCAACCGCTGGAGAGAAATCGCTCACAGCGCCGCAAAGCAGTGCAACAGGGATATTCCCGCTGAAATCGGGCCACCGGAATCTTTTGACAAACAACTGGCGTTATTTAGCAAAGCTCCCGGGCTCAAGGTGATTCTTTGGGAAAGGGAAACGTCACGGGACCTGAAGGATTTGCTTCAGAAGCATGAACCATCAGGGAGGTTTACGGGAATGGTCGGTCCTGAGGGAGGATTTAGGCCGGAAGAGGTCTCAACCGCTCAGCACGCCGGTTTTATACCGGTCTCCATGGGCAGCCGGATTCTGAGGGCGGAAACCGCGGCCCTGGTCCTGGTGGCCATCGTTCAATATGAATGGGGGGATCTTCGCATGGGTTGAGGCGGCTGCTTTGGGAAATGCGCTGCGTTTCCATAAACCACCTTGACGTGTGTTGGACCAGCTCCTATACTCCACGGTGACATAAGGCCCCGAAAACGAAAGGGGGTGACAATTGATTGTTTCAGGGTCTGGTTAAATACTCTTGGTTCATCGCGGATTAGCGTGATGCTTATGTGAAAAGGCCTTAAGGTCATTCCGGGCTTGAGCCGGAATCCAGGTTTTCACGTTAATCCGCGAAGATCCATGCTCTTTTAATGTCTTATAGACGGGAGGTTTTAAAGATGAAAAAGATGATTTTTATTGCACTCAGCATCATGCTGCTGGGTACGGCAACGCTGGCATTTTCGGGGGACAACCCGCTGCAAGCCGCTGAAAAAAAAGTGAATGCAAGCTTTGTGGCATTGATTCCCCCTGATAAAATTATCGGTGTGGACAAATTTTATCAGGTTTACCAGGATGTCATGGCGGGCAAGAAAAAAGCCTATCTGATCGATGTGAGGACGCATCCTGAATTTTATGCCTTTCATATTGAGGGCACGGATCATATTCATTCGGGACATATGTATACGATTCCTAAGAAAATCAAGGACCCGAACGCAGAGATCTATGTGTGGTGCCGTACATCCAAGCGGGCCAAATATACAGCCGGGTTTCTTTATAAATACGGTTATAAGAATGTCTACTTGTACAAAGACGGCGTGGTGGGCTGGGCCAAGGCGGGTCATCCGTTTGTAAACCAGTTCACGGGAAAATTCACAATCAACGAATATCGAAAAATTCCCTCTGATACTGAAAAATCCTTTCGCGTGAGAGAATTTCATCCGTATTAATCCGTTATTATCAAGCTGTAAGAAATGGGGGGAGGGATATCATATCCCTCCCCTTTTTTTTAGCAGCCCACTTCAGGAACCGCCGGCCAACTGCCGGTGGAGGGACGACTCATCCGTCTTTTCATCCTTTCTCTTCATTCTCCAAAATAATTTGTTTGTTTTGTGATATGCCTTCTTCATTCTTATCCATATTCAATCTCTTCTTTTATCTTACCCACTCTCCAGGTGCGATTTGAGGCCTTGCCTCGATGGTTTTAGATTGAAAAAAAAGGGTTTACGATAAAATACAGCCCTAAGACTCCGATGAGGGCACCGGCCCCTTTTCGAAACCAGTTGCCGGCCCCCTGCCAGCGGCTGCTTTCCATTACGCGCTTTACTGCGGCGGTGGAACTGCCCGCCACCACAATAGGAAGGCAGTGACCCAGGGCAAAAAGCAGAATAAACAGGACCCCCGTGACCACCTTCTCCTGAACAGTGACAATCGCCAGAATAGGGGCAATAAACCCAAAGGTGCAGGAACCGGAAAGGACCCCGTAGGCCAGACCCAGCGCCAGGGCCCCGAACATGCCGCGAAATTTGAGTTTGGTGAGAAGATTCCCGCTCATGGAGCATTTTTCAACGCCCAACATGCCCAACGCGACCCAGACCAGGACCAGCCCAATGAGGATCTGCCAGTAGTTTCCCACGTCTCCCAGCATTCGCCCCAGCAAGGCGCAGATGATACCGATGAGCGCGATGGTGATAAAGAGCCCCATGGTGAAGGCCACGGAATAGTAGGCGGCCTGTCTCGGTTTCAAGAGCGTCTCCTGCCCGCCTACATAAGCGACGATTAAAGGGATAGAAGCCAGGTGACAGGGGCTGAACACCACGCTGACCATGCCCCAGATAAAACAGCCTAACGCGGCGATGGCCGCACCTCCGGCAATCCACTCATTAACTGTCAGGAAAAATGTTTCCAGCATCAATTCTCTCCTGTTTTCATCCCAGGGCTATGGAACGATTATGCCTTCAGCTGATACCCATCTTTTTCAACTGGGAAACAATATCTGCTTCCCCCATAAATCCGGTGTGGCGAAAGACCTCTTTGCCTCTTTTGTCAAAAAAGATCTGGGTGGGGATGGCGCGAATGCCGAAACGCCTGGCCGGCTCCTTGTCTTTCCAGACATCGATGAAAACGATGGCTGCTTTTCCCCGGTACGCTTTTTCGAGTTTGGTAAGGATGGGTGTCATCATTTTACAGGGGATACAGGAGTCCGCACCCAGGTCCACCATGGTCACCATCCCCTTGACCGGCACAACGCCGGCGGTCTGCGTATGGGTTGCAGGGGGTTCATCGGATGAGCAACCGTATAACAGCAGGCCTATAAAACTGAGTAAAAGCAAGCCGAGCGCTACATCCCTTATTTTCCGTGTCATTTAATTCCTCCAGTCTTTTTCTATCTTCTGATGACCTGTTCCTGTTTGGCATCTGCTTCTTCAAGCCATTGGATCAGCCTGGCCCTCGGGGGCACTTTGCCCACCGACTTGACCTTGCCGTTGATGAGAAGGCCCGGTGACCCCATCACGCCGTATCGACCAATCTCTTTGATATCCCGCACATGCTCAATATTGGCTTTAATCCGGAGTTGTCCCACTGCTGCCATCAATTCCTCTTCCAGTCCGTCGCACTGGGGACATCCGGGCCCCAGCACCTTAATGTCAAGGCCGGAGGAAATCGCTTCTTCATAAGGCCTTCCCAAATGCTTTTTAAATTCTCGCAGAAATGCCTTTTTGTAGGGTCCCCGGGCTTTGTTCGGGATATAATTTTTCTTTGAGAGCCTGTTTATAAGCTCATTAGCCACCTCCTGGTCAGATTTTTCAGCATAGGCTGTCGTCATGTCTTGAAGCGCTGCATTGAGCCCAATGATGCCCACGGTATAGTCTTCCACCCTGATCTGAACCACATCCTCTTTCGTCATGATGTTTCTTCCTTTTTATGCCGAGGCTCTAACTGGCTATCACTCCGTAGAGCATGCCCGCAATGGTGCTCAAAATTACGATGATGGTACAGAAAACCGCCGTCTTTTTAGCGCCCATGACGCTTCCGATTACCAGCATATTGGGCAGGGACAGGGCCGGACCCGCCAGCATCAGGGAGAGTGCGGGACCCTTTCCCATGCCCGCGCCCAAGAGTCCCTGGAGTATGGGGACTTCCGTGAGGGTTGCAAAATACATGAGCGCCCCCGAGACCGAAGCAAAGAGGTTGGCCCACAGGGAATTTCCGCCCACGAGTCCTTCAATATACTGGTCGGGGATCAGGGCGGCATGTCCGGGCCTTCCCAGCATAAAACCTGCCACCAGAACGCCCGCACCCAGGAGTGGAAAAATCTGTTTCATGAAGCCCCAGGTGGACTGGACCCAGGTGACCCGTTCTTCTTTGACGAACCAGGCTTTCAGTATGAACCCTAAAATAATCAGCAGTCCGGCGGTGATATACCACTTGGCGGCGAATATGGCCGGCCACACACCACTGGATCCTTCGGCCGGTTTTGCAAAGGCGGCGAAAACCAGGATCAACACCATAATCAGCATGAAAAGCCCGTCCTGGGCAAGGGTCCGTCCCATTCCCTCGTCCTCCGGCAGGAACAGTTCCCCTTTGGCCCGTTCCGCATCGTCTTTTCTAAAAATGAAGGCCATGAGCAGGCCGGTGATGACGGCAAAAAGAATCGCGCCGATGGCTCTGGCCAATCCCAGTTCCCATCCCAGGATCCGGGCTGTGAGCACGATGGCCAGCACGTTGATGGCCGGACCTGAATAGAGAAAAGCCGTTGCGGGTCCGATGCCGGCTCCCCGCGAATAAATCCCAGCAAAAAGGGGCAACACCGTGCAGGAACAGACGGCAAGGACCGTCCCCGAAACAGAGGCAACCGAATAGGAGAGAATTTTTTTGGCAGTGGCGCCAAAGTATTTAAGTACCGAAGCCTGACTTACGAATACGGCAATGGCCCCGGCGATAAAAAATGCAGGGATAAGACAGGTGAGGACATGTTCTCGGGCGTATTCCTGGAGCATCATAAAGGCTTCCAGGCCTGATCGGCGAATCACCGGGCTTGCCCAAGGCACATAGTAGGCTGCGCAGAAGATCAGTATGATCAACAGCAGTTTCCATCTTTCCTTCATGATTCGGACTCCCTCCCTACGGCAGATGGTCGCAGTATGAATTTACGAATCGCTATATAGCAATATATAAAGCGAAAAAATTACTCTTTTTTGCAGATATCTTCTCTTCTAATCGAAGGAAGTTTGTTAATAAGCCGGGAAACCGCCTCGTCGTCTTCAAGCCAGTGCCTCAAGTTTCCGAGAAGGACGCCGGCGTATGGACTTTCACTTCCATCAGAGAGAAAATAGTCTACCCACAGACCATCTTTTTTGAAACCAACCAAACCTGCCCCTTCAAGTATTTTCAGATGCTTGGATACGGTGGGCTGAGAAATACCCAATCCGGCCTGAAGCTCACACACACACATGGAGCGGTGCTGGAGCATCTTCATGACTCTGACTCGGTTGGGGTCGGAAAGGGCTTTCATAACCTCGATGAACTTTTTCATGTGAACCTCTATATGCAGTTTCGACAATATATGGTTGCCCGATTGGGATGTCAAGGAAGTTTCTTCAGTCTCAGCAATTTTATTCTTGATTGCTCTGGTCAGATAGTTCACATCCTGTATGAATCTCCTGAATAAGCACAATATTTCTGGTGATCAACAATTCAATGTGGGATAATGCCCTTTATACAAAAAAAGACATGTTTGACCGGCAGTTCAGGGGAAATCTGAAAGTTGACTCTGGCAAACTGAGGATTGCAGGGATTCCTAATGGGAGGGAAAACCATGAGATTTGTGGTGATTGGGGGAGATGCGGCCGGTATGAGTGCCGCGAGTCGGGCGAAACGAAATCAGCCGGAAATGGACGTCACGGTTCTGGAGCAGACTGAAGATGTTTCCTACAGTGCCTGTGGCATGCCCTACAATATTGCGGACCCGGATCGGGACATGGATGATCTGGTGGTTAGAAGTGCCCCCGTGTTCAGGGAAAAACAGGGTATTGACTTGAGAACCGGACATCGGGCGGAGGACATTGACATTGCCGCCAAAACCGTCAGCGGTCAGAACCTGCATGGAGAAAGCTTTGAAGTTCCCTATGATAAACTCCTCATCGCCACCGGTGCTTCCCCCATAATGCCCGATTTTCCGGGGGCTGATCTGCCCGGTGTGGTGGGGCTGAAAAGTCTGGCCGACGGCAAGCGCATAAAAGAATTCATCCGTGATCAGGACATGAAAAGGATCGTTATTATCGGCATGGGATACATCGCCCTGGAGATGTCCGAGGCCCTTCGAGCCAGGAACCTTGAAGTCCATATGGTGAAACCTAAGCGCGCATTTCTGCCTCGGTTTAATGAACAACTTGCCTCAATGGTGAAAGAAGAAGTCGAAAATAACGGGGTCAACCTCCATCCGGGTCACAAGATTGATGAAATCAAAAAAGCGGATGGCAGCCTGATGGTGGTATGCCCTGATCTGACAGTTGAAGGAGAGATGGTGCTGGTCAGTATCGGGGTTCGGCCAAACAGCCGGATTGCCGAAAAGGCAGGAATTCAGCTGGGCATAGGGAAAACCATCGCCGTGGATCGGTCATTGCAGACATCCAATAGGGATATCTATGCCGCCGGTGACTGCGCCGACGCTTACCATGTGGTAACCGGAGAAAAAACCTGGGTTCCCCTGGCATTATGGGCCAGCCGGGGGGGTTGGGCCGTGGCAGACCACGTCTCGGGCAAGGATGTGAGCCTTCAGGGGATTGTCGGAACAGCGGTCTTCAAGGTGTTCGGTCTTCAGGTGGCCAGTACGGGTTTGAATGGGGACGAGGCCTTAAAAGCGGGATTTGATCCTGTGGATGTGACCATCAAAAGCAGAAGCCGGGCCCATGCTCATCCGGGCTCAAAAACCATTGCCGTGCATATGGTGGGGGACCGCCAGTCAGGGCGTCTTCTGGGGGTCCAGATGGTGGGACAAGAGGGCGTGGCCCATCGTATCAATGCCCCTGCCGTGGCCCTTCACTCTGGGATGACGGTCGAAGCGTTCAGCCAGAGCGATCTGGCCTATGCTCCCCCTTTCGGTCCGGTATGGGATCCCATGCTCACCGCCGCCAACCAGTTGTTGAAAAAGTTATAAAATAAAAACAGACCCATTTGAGATAAAGTGAGGATGATATCATGATTCGCGCAAAACTCTGGTTTCGATGTGCTGCCATGCACGATCCGGTTACCC
>CAZPQA010000090.1:0-11306 GCA_964588535.1 uncultured Desulfobacteraceae bacterium | reverse complement strand
GCATTTTTCATAAGGTTTTGATTAAAAGGAAAAAACAGCGTTCTATTCTGTGATCTGTCTGTAAGATTTCCCCTTTTCTCCGGAAGTTGAACGTTTTAGACCCTTTTTCTTCAAAGGTTCATGGGATTTTATGAAAGGCTCTCATAACATGAATTTTTATAAAGTTCAATTTGTTTGAAGGCCCTAAAAGGTTTGACGATTGCTGCTTCATCATGTAGAAAAGTCCTACTGAGATGTTTGTAAGAATGGTTTTGTAAATTTGGGAGACAATTATGCTGGACCTTAAATTTGTCAGGTCGAATCTTAAGGACATTAAGACAATGATCCTTAACCGCGGATACGATCTGGATGTTTCACATTTTGAGCAGTTGGACAAAGGGAGAAGAGAGCGGCTTTCCGTTCTGGAGGCGCTCAGGCACCGCAGAAACAAAGTCAGCGATGACATCGCTGCCATGAAGAAAAATGGGGAAGATGCCTCGGGTGTTATTTCAGAAATGAAAGCGGTTTCAACTGAGATTAAGGATAAGGAAAAGGAGCTCCCACAGTTCGTCGAAAAACTGGAACAACTCCTCCAATTGATACCCAATATCCCTGATGAATCCGTTCCGGTGGGGAAAGATGAAACCGACAACCCGGTCATCAGGACCTGGGGCGAGATTGAGGACTTTGAATTTGAACCCCTTCCCCACTGGGAGATCGGCGAAACCTTGGGCATTCTCGATTTTGCCTGTGCCGCCAAGCTTTCAGGGGCGAGATTTGCCCTTTATCGGGGCGCAGGGGCTGCCATGGAGCGCGCCCTGATAAATTTCATGATCCACATTCACACAACCGAGCATGGGTATACAGAGATTCTCCCTCCTTTCATGGTCAATGCCGCCTCCATGTTCGGGACCGGTCAGCTGCCCAAATTTGAAGAGGATCTCTTTAAAGTGGAGGGCAGGGATCTGTATCTGATTCCCACGGCAGAGGTTCCCGTTACCAATATACACCGGAATGAAATCCTTAGAGAGGAGGATCTTCCGATCACCTATGTTGCCTACACCCCATGCTTCAGGTCTGAAGCGGGGTCCCATGGCAAAGATACCCGCGGCCTCATAAGGCAGCACCAGTTCAATAAAGTCGAATTGGTTAAGTTCGCAAAGCCTGAGGATTCTTACCATGAACTGGAAAAGCTGACACGAAATGCTGAAGAGATTCTAAAACGCCTCGAACTTCCCTACCGGGTGGTGAACCTGTGTACTGGCGATATCGGTTTTTCTGCGGCAAAGACCTATGATCTTGAGGTGTGGCTTCCCGGCCAGGGGTTGTACCGGGAGATATCTTCATGCAGTAATTTCGCGGATTTTCAAGCCAGAAGGGCGGGTATCCGGTTTAAACGAAAAGGAAAGTCCGGGAATGAGCTGGTTCATACGTTGAATGGATCCGGCCTGGCAGTGGGAAGAACCGTGGTAGCAATTCTGGAGAACTATCAACGGGAAGACGGCAGTGTTGAAATCCCAAAAAGCTTGAGACCCTATATGGGCGGAATTGATTTAATCCCACGGGATCAAGATGGATAACCATTTTTCCTATAGTTCCGGCTGGCGGGACCACAATTCCAATCTTCGCCAAAGTCGCTCCAGAAGATTTTTCAGCAGACGGATAACCCTGCTGAGTTTATTCCTGTGCCTCCTTGTTACCGCTTACCTGCTTTTTTTTCCGATCCCCTGGTATAAAAGCGAAGCCGGACGAAACGGAGACGCCCTGTCCGCCATCACCAAACCGATTGCGAAACAGACTGCTTTAAGAAAGGTCTCAATTGGTGGTATCGAGGATCTGAATCTGGATCCTGCCCATATTGAAGAGCGCTTTACCCTCCAAAAAGAAGGCATTCCCCTGATTGTGGAATCATCCGTTGACGCTGACTTTCAGGCCTATATTCTGAGCTTGCTTGAAACCTCCAATACCGTGAGGGCAGCGGTCGTCGTTATGCAGCCTGATGACGGACGAATTCTTGCCATGGTCAATTACGACAGTGAAGAAAAGGGGGAAAGCCTGTGTCTTAAGGCGGATTACCCGGCGGCCAGCCTCTTTAAAATCATTTCGGCGGCGGCAGCCCTGGAGTCGGCGGGTTTTTCGCCGGAAAAGTCGGTCTCTTTTGTGGGGAGAAAGCACACACTCTACAGAAATCAGCTGAAAGACAGGAAAAGCAGATATTCAGCCACCATCCCCTTTAAAAAGGCTTTCGCCTCCTCCATTAACCCGGTATTCGGAAAACTGGGCATCCATGACCTGGGTTACGAGGTGATGACGAAATCGGCTGAGAAATTCTTTTTCAAGCGTTCAATTCCCTTTGACTTTCCCGTGGGTAAGAGTGAAGTTTTTGTTCCGAAAGATGACTTCGGACTGGCGGAACTGGCCAGCGGATTTAACAAAGGAACCACCATATCGCCTCTGCATGCGGCACTGCTGGCATCAGTAGTGGTCAATGATGGCGTGATGATGAAACCATGGGTTGTGAAGCGGGTGGTCAACGAGGCGGGTGATGTGCTCTATGAAGGGCGTGAATCACGGATGGGGGTTTCCGTCAGCCCTGAAACCGCAAAAGAGTTGAGGATCCTCATGAAAGACACGGTAATCCACGGCACCTGCAGGAAAACGTTTTATCGGGAAAGACGCAGGAAGGTCTATAGAAATGTGGAACTGGGGGCAAAAACGGGCACCATCAATGATCGGGAAGACCGGTTTAAATATGATTGGTTAACGGCTTATGTCGTCCCCCCCAACGGCAAAAAAGGCATCTGCATCGCCGTGCTGGGAATTCATGGAAAGACACTGGGCGTACGGGCCAACCGGCTCGGCCGCAGTATTATTCGATACTACCTCTCTTCCTGATCAAGGGCCTTGATCGTCGTTTCACCAATGTATGTGCGACTTCAGTCGCACAGGCTCAGAGTGTAAATGCGGCTGAGTATTATGATGGTTCCAATTATAGAATCATGACTCTGATTATTTCACTTTTTTGTGGCAAAATATGTGTGAAATCCCGAACTCCCATTAATTATCAGAACTCATCTTTGCGTGACTTCACCCGAGCTTTTTGACCAATTCCTTCAAAGTCATGTTTTTCTCTTTCAAAAACCCATTTCTCAATCATCTTGAAGACCGTCTCCCTTTTAATTGGTTTTGAAATATAATCATCCATTCCCGCTTTCAGACATTTCTCCCTGTCGCCCTTCATGGCGTGGGCGGTCATGGCTACAATCGGTATAGTGTTAAACCCTTTTTTTCTGATAGTTTCTGTTGCTTCCATTCCGTCTATTTCGGGCATCTGAATATCCATAAAAATCAGGTCAAAATCTTCAGGTGAAGAGGTAAATTTTTCAATCGCCTCCTGGCCGTTCTTCGCTACTATCACCTGATACCCTGCTTTGGTCAGCATCAACTTTGCCAGTTTCTGGTTGACGGGATTGTCTTCCGCCAAAAGGACACGCACAGAGTGCTTCATGTCCTCCCGAACTGAATATTGCGTGGCGATTTTCGGTTGTCTTGCTTCATCTTTTTCCCTTTCATCCTTCTTTTCACCCAATAGTCTCTCTAACATCTGGTATAGCTTTTCTCTGCGAATAGGCTTGCTCAGAAATCCATCAAATCCTGCCTCTTCACATTTATTTGCATCACGTTCCATCAGAGAAGAAAGTGCAACCAAAGGTAAATTTTGAATTCCTAATTTTGGTTTTCTAATCTCCCTCGCCACATCATAGCCGCTCATCCCCGGCATCTGGATGTCACAGATAAAAAGATCAAACGGCTTTCCACCCTCCAAAGCCTTTTGTAAGGTTGATAGAACATCTCTCCCCCCTGTAAGAGCAACTACCGCCATGCCCACAGATTCCAAATTATGCGTCAATATTTTCAGATTGCTCAGGTTGTCATCTACAATGAGTATTTTTTTATCAGAAAGGGGTACCGGCGTGATTCTTTTTATTTCTTTATCTTCAGACTTTCCAAGCCATGCTGTAAAGTGAAAGGTACTCCCCTTGTTTTCTTCACTTTCTGCCCAGACCTTCCCGCCCATCAGCTCTGATATTTTCTTGCATATGGATAAACCTAAACCAGTACCGCCATATTTTCTGGTAGTGGAACCATCGGCCTGCTTAAAAGGCTCAAATATAGTTGACAATTTGTCTTCAGGGATGCCTATGCCTGTATCTCTTATCTTTGCATGGACTTTTATCCTGTCATCCTCTTCTACCTCAATATCAAGAGAGAGTTCAATCTCCCCTGATTCTGTGAACTTTGGGGCATTTCCCATCAGGTTTATCAGAACCTGTCTGAACCGTGTTGGATCACTTTTCACTATAGATGGGACATTATCCCCGATACGGCACAAGATCTCGATCGGTTTTGATCCAACCTTGGGACGAATCAGCTCGCAAACGTCATAGGCCAAAAGCTCAGGATCAAATTTAATCTCTTCAAAATCAAGCTGCCCCGCCTCGATCTTGGAAAAATCGAGGATATCGTTTATCAACGAAAGCAGCGACTCACCGCTTCTCTTGATGGTGCCTATGAAATCGACCTGCT
This sequence comes from uncultured Desulfobacteraceae bacterium, assembly GCA_964588535.1. Classification (GTDB taxonomy): domain Bacteria; phylum Desulfobacterota; class DSM-4660; order Desulfatiglandales; family Desulfatiglandaceae; genus NaphS2. Next base: position 6,740 of record CAZPQA010000090.1, on the reverse strand, counting down.
CTTCGTTCAGTTCTGTTTCAAGCAGCATGTCAGAAAAACCCAAGACCGAATTCATGGGCGTGCGAATCTCGTGACTCATATTGGCTAAGAACTCGCTCTTGGCCTGGTTGGCCATTTCCGCTTGGACGGCCATTTGGCTTGTTTGTTCAATAGCGTGCTTGAGATCCTTATTGACTTGATGTAGTTGTCCTTCTACCCGTCTTCGTTCAATAATTTCTTCATTAAGCTCGCTTGTTCGGTCTTCAACGAGAGACTCAAGATTCTTATTAAGTTTAATCCATTTGTCTTTCATCAGACCAATCAAGAAACCTGCAAGCCCTCCAACAAAAAAGGGGACCAAATACCTGAAGTGCTCATGTTCATACCCTGTACCACGTAAAGCTAAATGGCCAAAACATGGAACAATTAATGCGCCAAATATTGCAAACTTCATTTTATAGGGGAGCGGTCTCATAACAGGTTTTGCTCTGGATTTAATTTATGCTTATAGGTTACCAAATTTTCGGTACTATCAACTTTGTCCGGAATATCAACGGATGGTTTATAGGCAAACCTCACCTCAGCTAACAAAGAGACCACGCTGATTTTATCACCTATTTCCCCTCCAATACCTCCTTCAGTTTTTCAGCCAATGCTGCGATCAAAAACGGTTTCTGGATAAATCCTTCGGCACCTGCATCAAGGATATCCTGGGCAGGGCCATGTATGCTGTAGCCACTGCACACAATCACTTTCAGACCAGGTCTTGCTTCCATGATAAGCGGGTAAACCCTGCCGCCGTCCATATCAGGCAGTTTTATGTCCAGGAGTGCGAGGTCAATCTGGCCATCAAAGGTCTTGGCAAGTGCAACGGCCTCTTTTCCTGTCTCGGCCAGAAGCACACGATAGCCAAGTCTCTCTAATATCTTTCTGAACAGACCCACCAGAGTCTCTTCATCCTCAATAACCAGGATGGTGCCCTCGCCCTTGGCGATTTCGGTCTTCGGACTTAGAACCACATTTTCCTTAACCTCTTCCTTTGCCTCAATGGGAGGCAAATAAATGCGGACCACTGTCCCTTTGCCCAATTCAGAATCCACATAGATATAACCGCCATGATTCTTGACAATGCCATACACAGCCGCCATCCCCATGCCACGGCCCTGAAACTTGGTGGTGAAAAAGGGCTCAAATATCCCATCTTTTGTTTCCTCATCCATGCCTTTACCGCTGTCCTCGATCGTGAGACTGACATAGGGACCAGGCTTAAGACCGGGGTGCTGTTTTGTGAAGGCCTCATCAATGTTTTTGTTTTCAGCAGCTATTCTGATAACGCCTTCATCTTCTATGGCCTCATTTGAATTGGCCATTATGGCAGACAGGACCATCTGCATCTGAGCATGGTCGGCCCTGATATACGAGATATTTTTTTGAAATCTGGTTTCTACCCTGACTTCGGGGCTAAGGTCATGTTGCAGGATTGGCAGGGTTTCTATTGTAAAATCATCCAACTTCAGATCTCTTGGCTGATATTGCCCTCCTTGTGCATAGGCCAACAACTGATCGGTCAAACGGGACATGCGATGACCGGATTCATTCATGGCCTCAAGATATTTAGATTTCCTTTCATCTTCAGGAAATTCCATTTTAAGCAGCTCAATATTCCCCATAACTGCCATCAGGGCATTGTTGAATTCATGGGCAACACCACCTGCCAGGGTGGCAATGGCTTCCATTTTCTGAGCCTGTTGGAATTGCGCTTCAAATCTCTTTCTTTCGGAAATGTCCCTGACAATACCCCTAAACCCAATTGGCTCGCCCTCCGTATCCCTTCTTAGTGATACAGAAGCAGCTACTGTTCTTTCGGTGCTGTCCTTTCTTATAACAGGCCAGTGAAAATTTTTGTCAGGTTTTCCGGTAGTGTATACTCTGTTGAAGGTTTGATATAATTTTTTGGCAATATTTTCATCTGTGTACTGCCGGTTGTTCATACCCATCAATTCATCTCTTGAATATCCAGAGATTTTACACATTGAATCATTGAAGAATGTAAAATTTCCACCGAGATCAATTTCATAGTAGCCATCTTCTATGGTTTCGAGGATGGTTCGGTATTTCTCTTCACTTTCCCGCAGCACCTCCTCAGTTCGCTTCCGCTCAGTGATATCGTAATGTTGAAGCACCACATATTCCAAATTACCTTTACGATTCAGCACCGGATATCCGAAGACTTCAAGGAATATTTTTCCTGATCTCGACGTGGGCGTTTCCGTTGAAGCTGAAGCGACGTCAATATCAAAAATTGTCTCCCAGTTTTTATTCTTCTTTTCATCGAATATATCTCTCAACAATGGGATAGCCCCAGCATCGATGGTCGCCTGGTCTTCAAACACGTTATAACCTGCATTTATAATGACTTTTTCTTCAACGCCAAACATTTTACAAAATTCTTTGTTAACTCTATTAATAGTTCCATCGGGGTTATAAAGACATGTGCTTGTAGTTGATTGTTCAAACATTTGTGAAAAAAAAGACTCACTCTCCCGCAGCGAATCCTCCGCCTGGACCCCTTTGGTAATGTCTCTGCAAAGCCCTTCAATCCCGATTATATTTCCTCTTTCATCAAATATCCCTGTATTGGATTGGACTATCCACCGTTCGTTTTCTTCCGGATCGAGTATTTTGTACTTATACGTCGGTGGCATTTTCCCCTCTATCAGGTCCGCCCATTTTTCCTTGAAATACTCTGCAAAACTGGGATGAATGACTTTTCTCATAAACAACGGATTCTCCATGAATTCTTCCGCGCTGTACCCAAAGACCTTCCTTGCGGCAGGGCTCATGTATTCATACTTCCCATCGGGCAAAGACATGTGGTATATTGCTTCGTCCAGCCCTTCAATTAGACCTCTATATTTCTCCTTGCTCTTCTGCAGCGTCGCCTCAGCCTGCTTACGTTCTCCTATTTCCTTTTTCAATTCATCGTTCGATTTCGCTAATTCCGCCGTACGCTCCTCCACCTGTTGTTCGACTACATTGTGTTTAGTCTGTTCAAGCTTATTGGATAGATCATTTACTCTCTGTTCCAATTCCTCATAGGTTGGTTTCTTGGCCATTAGAAAATCCTCTAAATCTCTCTAAATCAAGAAAGCCTGTACAGCCCTGTTACCTGGACACTGTGTATGGCCTGTACAAGAATCATTAGTCCTTACCTTTTTGGTTTAGATCATGTCTTGAAGGGCATTACTTTCATCACGAAAGATATCACATCAGTTTGCATGATTTCCACACAACATAAACGAAGTGACAACATAACGTGCATTAGACTTCTGTATCATATTCCCCGAGATTTCGCAAAGCTGCCAGGTGAATTGTTTCGTGCTGTTGGGTTCTATAAACATGAATTGGAGGGTGCTTTAGATCATGCAGGGAGGTGAAATCGAGCTATTACGACAACCTTCTGCTGCCTGATGTATGTTGGAGATATTACAGCTAGATAACGCAAAATTAACCCAGGGATAACCGGCGGGAAAAAACGTGAGCTTTTTCCCGCCCGGGTTTATCCTATTATTAGGTCATTTCTTTGCAATATCAATAAATTATCAATTGCCCAAATGAGGTACTTATGTACAAATCGAAGTCCCTATAAGGTTGTATTGAGTAAACGGTCATGCCTATATGATCAACCAGCGACTTTTTCGCAATATCTATTTGAGGATATATACATTTGGATAGTCCATAAGCTTCAGAGTCGCCGCAATGACACCTGAGACTGCCGGGACATCGTGAATGATTATCAGGCTGTTGCTCTTGTTTAGCTCCTCCATCATCGGTTTTGAGAACATATCGCTGTAATCAACGTGGTTGGCCCCCTTGATATGACCTTTCTTAAACTTCGCTTCATCCCGAAAATCGACAAACACACAATTTTTCAGTTTTTTGGCGTTCCCTTCGGTGATTAGCAACGCGGCAAAATCGTTCTTGTTCACAGCAATGAGGGCCTCAAGAAGTGCTAGGTCCCCTACCGTGGGATACCCTGCCTTTTTCCACCCCTTGATGCCATCTTTCATCCAGTAAACATTTTTGTAGCCATTGGCGACCGCCAACCTGGCGGCGTGATAGGATTTCCATCATGTGCTTGATGCGCAATAGGTTATAATGGGAGTGTTCTTGTCTTTTGGAAGCTGAGCTATGTCAAAATCGACTTCGCTCAGTGGCATATCAATGCGTTTGTGATCCTTCGGAACCAAACACGTTATGTGGATTGTACCGGAAGGATGACCCTTCATGAAATCGGTCGTGTGACTGTGGCATGCAACCACTGTCGCACCATCTTCGTGAAGTTTTTTTGATTCCGCCAGGCTTACCATTTTGAAGCCGTCTCCCCCTTTGTTAGGAGCGGGTACCTTGGCCGCAAGACCGGACGTTGAAAATCCGATTATCAACAATAATGATAAAATAAGAATTGATATTCTCCTGTACATCACTAAACTCCTTTCTGTCTTATTGTTGTTGTTTTTGGGATAATTGCCAACTCTCAAATATAGGCATGATCACTAAGAACCGTTTACTTATTCCACCTCCTTTCTGTCGAATTAAGCCATTACTGGTTCCTTTCAGGATAGTCTGTCAAAAAACGACATTCTCGGTGAAACACAGAATTTTGCTAACACGACACCCTCATTCCGTTAACAACCGGAAGGTCGTAGTAGTTCCGGGCTGTTAGCTTTATACTCCCAACAGAATGACGCCCTGTCGGGAGCAGGGCTGGCAGTGTTTGGGATGGTACTCTATGGGGTAACCTCCTTATTAGATGTTAAAAGCGGAAAGAATGGCCTTGAATTACATATAAAATATCTTCGATTTATATGCATTGATATCTTTATGCATTAAAGATATCATTGCTGTCAATGAGAAAATATAGTATGAAGGGGTAAAAATCAGATTTCTAAGGAGAATCAAAAATTGCGGCAATTTATGGTAGGATTTCGTGTAACTGAGGACGAAAAGAGAATGCTTGGCGAAATGGCGAAGAAAGAACACCGGTCACTTGCAAACTTTATAAGGCTTTGCGTGATTACCTGCTTGGAGCACCATTACGACACGGCATGGCCACCGGACGAACCCGACGAGTAAAACAAGCCAGACAGAAGAAGCCGACGAAAATAGGCATTTTCATTCTCTGAAGGTCTATAAGAAAGGCTCCCTTGAGACTTTTCTGTCAGGGGGATTCGCAGCCAGGATTACACAAAACCATTACATATTCTGCCCTCTTTTGACGCTTGCCAACTCTCACGTGAGGGGTGAAGTGGGTCTTGCAGTACAGAAATCAAAACGTACGCAATGAAAGAATACATATTCAAGCCTTGAAACCAACGCTCCCGTCCTCATGAACTGATTTCCCCGCGGCATAACAGGAAATGAAAGATAACTTCAGCAAAAAATAGTAAATTTCAAAAACCCACACAGGCACAAAATGTAGTGGCGCCATCATGCATTATTTTCCTTTGGCATGGCAATATTCCAAAAAAATCCATGTCAACAAAATGCTTTGATAAGCGCAACATGGCCGAAACGATGATCAAGGTCCGATCAATCCATACAAGCCTTTACAAACCCGAAAAACAGCGGTGAAGGGGATTCCATACGCGACTTCAACTCGGGGTGTGCCTGAGTGGCACAGAAGAATTTCAACTCTGGTAATTCAATAAACTCCACCAGTTTGCCGTTGGGGCTCATGCCGGAAAACACCATTCCCTTTTCCTTAAGCGCCTCATGATAGTCCGGGTTCACCTCATAGCGGTGCCGGTGTCGCTCGGAGGCTTCTTTGGCGCCATAGAGGGAATGCACCACCGATCCCTCTGTGAGCAGGGCAGGGTAGGCGCCGAGACGCATGGTTCCCCCTTTTTCGGTCACGGTTCTCTGTTCCGGAAGAATATCGATGACGGGATGGGGCGTTTCAGAGTCCATTTCCGTGGAATTGGCGTCATCCATGTCGCAGACATGTCTTGCGAATTCAATGACGGCCAACTGGAGACCCAGACAGAGCCCCAGAAAGGGGATGTTAGACTCTCTTGCCAGGCGGATCGCCTCTATTTTTCCTTCTGTGCCCCGCGATCCAAACCCGCCGGGAACCACCAGACCGTCAATTTGACCTAATTGCGAGGCATCTTTGAGTCCGGTGGTCTCAACCCATTTGAGGTTGATTTTGCATTTTAGGTGAGCCGAACAGTGATTGAAGGATTCAATGATGGAGGCATAGGAATCTTCGAGTTTGGTGTATTTCCCGCACATGGCGATGGTGATTTCCTTGTCGGGATTCCGGATGTTGTCCACCAGCTTTTTCCATTTTCTGAGATCCGGCGGGCTGTATATGTTGAGTTTCTTGTGAATGTTTTCGGGCAGGCCTTCACGTTCGAAAATAATGGGGATTTCATAGATGTCGTCCACATCCAGGCCGGTGATGACCGCCTCGGGTTTGACATCGCAGAAATTGGATATTTTGGTTTTGATTTCGGGTGTCAAAAATTCCGGAGACCGGCCGATGATGATGTCCGGGAAAATGCCCCGTTGTTGCAGAAGATTAACGCTTTGCTGGGTGGGTTTGGATTTTTGTTCATTGACGCCGGCTGGAATCGGCACGTAGGTGAGGTGTACAAATATTATATTATTCCTTCCCACATCGTTTTTCATCTGGCGCATGGCCTCCAGAAAGAGCTCGTTTTCAATGTCCCCAACGGTTCCGCCGATTTCCACAATCA
>CAZPQA010000089.1:0-11617 GCA_964588535.1 uncultured Desulfobacteraceae bacterium | reverse complement strand
AGGATGTAAAAATAGGTGTTTTCAAGAATATGGAAAGAGCGGACAGCGATGCCGTCGTTGACCAGCATGGAAATGCCGCCGTAAAGATCGCCTTCTCCCAGGACCCCGCGCAGCGTCTTGTTGTTACCTTCTTCAAAGTAGCGTTCCACGGCGCCTTTCTGAATGATGTACAGATACTCCACCTTGCTTTTACCCTGATAGAAAAGCCGGGTACCGCTTGAATAGTGCACGACGGAAAATTCTCTGGATATTTCTTTCAGGACATCTTCCGGTAGAAATGAAAACGGCACAATCCTTGAGAGAAAATGGCTGATCTGGCTCGACATGTTCCCCAGTTCTTCCTCCGGCAAAGGCGCAAAAACACGTGTGTGCGATATAAATTCTAACGCGGGCTACGCCCGCAACCCAAATTTCAAGTGACATGGCCCCCCTCTTTTGTTAGCAAGATGGAAGCAAAACAAACCCATCAAATAACGAAAAAGGAGACTTATGAAGACACTTATAAACAGATTTTCGGGCATAGTCAAGGGTACTATTTCAGGATTTGATCGTATTGTTTTTAAAGGGCTTATTCTTCCCTTAATGTCGTCATCTGAGGTTATGAGCTTTTGCAGATCCAAAAGCATCCTCAACAAAGATTACAAACAATGGTGGTTCATTATTCTCTTGACACACAAGGCGGAATTCTCCCATACTACGACCCGGAATCCGCGTTCATCTATAATCAGTCGGGGTAATCCAGCCGTTGATCTATATCTCCTCGTACCGGCAGGACCGGTCAGGGGGCTCTCATCCGGTCGGGGTGGACTGCAACTGCAAGGGGACTCATGAATCTTTTTTTGGAACGATTATTTCGCGCCGCCAAACTCGACGCTAAACTCTATGAAGAAGTTGTAGCGGATGCAGGCACTAAGACTCAGGCTTTAACTATAGTTTTTATTTACGGCATGGCAGCCGCCTACGGAAGTTTTGGCAGAACGGGGGCTTCAGGAATCAATATCGCAATGATTACCACCCTGCTGGGGTGGTATGTCTGGGCATTTTCCACCTACATGATCGGAGCGAGACTTTTTGCTGAATCCGGGACTGTGGCCGATAGGAAATCCCTTGTGCGGGCCCTAGGCTTTGCCAGTTCGCCCGGGTTTTTGCGCGCCCTGGGCATTGTCCCGGGTCTGGAGCTGGTCGCCCCGCTAGTAGCTTCAATCTGGATGATCGCAGCAGGAGCTGTAGCGGTAAAACAGGCGCTTAATTATCAAAGCATCTATCGGGCCCTGGGCGTCTGCCTGGCTGCCTGGACCATCAGCGCAATCGTCCAGTCTTTGTTATTAATCTCTCTGTTCTCGGCATTCGGCGTAGGCAAATAACCGATCCGACCATCAGTCTGAATGTCTCCGCAATCGGCTATGGGGGCATCATCCGGGCAGCAGATTCTAAATGTGGGAATGGCGCAGCCCTGGTGTGGGAAGCGATAGTGCGGGTGTCCTGCCGTGCAATGCTCAAAGGCGGTGAGAAGTTCAGTTTGATTCCTTGACCTTTTCCTTCAATGACGCCAGGTATTTACGGATGCCTTTTTTTCTGTTGGGTGTATCATCATCAAAAAGGCGTTGTAGGAAGCTTGGAGCGTCATTGATTTCGGGATCCAATTCCAGTCCTTTTTCGAAATCTGCAATCGCTTTTTCATATTCACCCATATGACTGTATGCGATCCCCCTGTTCACATAGGCATTGGCAAGGGTTGGATCCATTTCAATGGCTATGTTGTAGTCGTTGATGGATTCTGCATACCGCCCCATGACATTTAAGACATTTGCGCGACCTGCATAGCCGTCGACCCGTTGCGGATCTATCCTGATGGCGCGATTGAAATCCTCGAGCGCTTTCTCAGGTTTGTCCCTGTTGAAATGAGAAACACCCTCAAGAACGGTATCGTCATACTCCGGCACTCCTACACCACAGCCGGTAATCAGGAATAACGCAATCGTCAGAATAAAAATCAGTTTTTCCATTCGGTTTGATGTCTGCTTTTCCCTTAAATGAAGGGTCTGAAGAGGAGGCGCTCTGCGCCTCCTCTTCTTTTCCTAACCCATGTTGTCACCCTGAGCGGAGAATCATCGACTGGCTTTCCATCAGGGTTATGTCATTCCCCCAAAAGCTTATTTAGGGGCCCCAGGTTATTCATCATAAATATCGTGTTTCAAGACCTCGACATCCATAGTAACGTCGGTGGACATCTTCAGTTTGTAGGCCAGAAACCACATCATCCAGATGCCCAGCAGCCAAAACACAATCTGCCAGATCCAGATCGACGGCATCCCCAAAAACCATGACGCCGGTTTCATGGGATCACCGAAAATCGTGTTGCCGATCACGCAGCCGGGACCGATGGCGAAAATGTACCAGGTTATCGTAACAATCCATCCCCATTTAATCAGGTGTTTTTGTTCCTGGGGCAGACTTGCATGTTCCCGGATGAAGTTGTGGAAGCCCATGCGGCGGTCCATCTCCTTCTTGTCCGGTTGGGTAAAGGCGCTTACCAGTATGGCTACCGGCAGGTTGAACAAGATCCCCCACCCCGCAGCATAAATCGTCAGCGGATTGTAGCCCCAGGGAAGTCCGAGATCAAATCTGAAAGTGACGAATACGGCAATCATGCCGCAGATAAGACCTGTGACGATTCCCTGACGTGTGAGATAAGGCCAGTAACATGTGGCGATCAGGGCCGGATACATCATAAACCCGTAGGAGGTCGCAAAAGCGCCGAGCATCACGATGGCGCCGGGTACGAGGGTGGCAAAAATCAGGGCCGAGCCCACTATTACAACCACGTTTACCCGACCCCATCCGGTTTGCTGGGTTGCGGTCATATCCTTGCGGATATGCCGTTTAACGATGTCCCGGGTCAGCATACCGCTGGCAGTAGACATATAGGCCGCGCCCGTAGACTGCATGGCTGCCAGGGCGCAAATGGCCAGCAGGCCCACAGCCCAGGGGGCCGCGTCCGTCAGCAGGTGAATCAGATAAGGGACAAGGTTGGCCTGCTTCCCCCCCACAAGATTGGCAAGGGGCAAGATTGTTTCACTGGCGCCGTCGGGAGCCCACAGGGACAGGACCCAGCCGCCCATACTCTGCAAGGTGGTAAAAATAAACAGAGCAAAGCCTATTCCAAGCGTGGAGGCCCACACCTGCTGGATCGGAAAAGGTTTGGGGTTTTTGTTGGCAAAGGCCCACATGGAAAAGGCCGGTGATGCATGAATGCCCATTAAAGCAAACATGTAGGTCAAAATCATGACGCCCGTCCAGGTTCCGCCTTGCGCCATGCCGCCGGCCGGCACAAACTGGATCACGCCCGGGACGGCGATTTGATTGCTGATACCCGACGGCGTCAAATTGATGATCGATTTTTTGTGTGCAAGGAAAACTTTCACGGCCTCCGGATCCGCCCATCTGGGCACATCGGCCCCGCCACTCTGGATCCAGACCACGATATCACCGTATTTCGACATCAGGGAATCCCAACCGCCAGCGAAATTAACCGAGATAACTCCCAGGGAGCATATTCCCAAAAAGAGCAGGACACACTGGGCCGTATCAACGTAAGCCACGGACCGCAGCCCGCCGAGGCCAACATAGAGCGCAACGATGATGGCCAACATCCACATGCCAACGTTGACGGAGAATATTCCATCGGTTAGAATATTGAATAAAACACCCGAAGCGCGCAATTGAATCCCCAGATAGGGGATGCTGAAAAAAAGCGCCACGATGACGGTCAGAATCCGCATGGCCTCGGAATTGAAATAGCGTTGATACATCTCCCCTGGGGTGACAAATCCATACCGTTTTCCCAACAACCATTGCCGCTTCAGAAAAAACACGCCGGTAATCGGGATGGTAAGGACATAAAATGATGCATACCCATAGGGGAGTCCGTCACGCCACATCAAAGCCGGGTGACCGACAAACGTCCAGCCGCTGAAGGACGTGGCCGTTGCCGCCAACACAAACACCCATATGTTCAATTGCCGTCCGGCAATGAAGTAATCGGTGCCCTTCTTGGCTACCAAGTAGCCGCGGACGCCGATGGTAAGGCAGTATGCCCAGTAACAAAGAACAAAAAAGAAAAGCCAATATATATGAGCCGTCATTCTTCCTTCCCTCCTTCAAAAAGTTAGAAGTCAGTAAAACCTCCCTATTAATACCCGACACCTTCCATCCGGTAGGAATATCACCCCCCTTTCCAAAACTTCAAAGTTGTTTTTATGTTTTAAGCTTTAAGGCTTTTTTCCGGGAAAACCATTACCTTCCTCTAACCGATTTTAACCCTTTTCCCGAATTCCCATAACACCTTCCCTAAAGTAGTCTATGCATCCCCCGTTTCCAAAGTCCTTGATTTCAAATATTTTTATTGATCTTTATTTTGCTCCAGCGAACCCTTTATAAACAAGCGCATCTTCGATTTCCTTCAAAATGGTCGGGTCATCAATGGTTGCCGGCATCTTGAAGGCTTCATTGTCTGCGATCTTGCGCATGGTTCCCCTTAATATTTTCCCGGATCTGGTTTTGGGCAGACGCTTCACAATGGTGGCGACTTTAAACGAAGCCACGGGACCGATGCGCTCCCGGACCATCTGAATGACTTCCTTTTCGATTTCCTGAGCATCGCGCGTTACACCGGCATTTAAAACCAGAAACCCGATGGGGATTTGCCCTTTGAGTTTATCTTCAACGCCCAGCACCGCACATTCCGCCACATCCGGGTGATCCGCCAGGACCTCTTCCATCCCGCCGGTGGACAAACGGTGGCCGGCCACATTGATGATGTCATCGGTTCGGCTCATGACAAACACGTAGCCATCGTCGTCTATATATCCGGCATCGGCTGTTTTATAGTAGCCGGGGAATTCTTCCAGGTAGGAGCTGATATAGCCTTCATCATTGTTCCAGAGGGTGGGGAGCGTCCCCGGAGGGAGCGGCAGTTTTACCACCAGGGCACCGATTTCCCCCGGCTTTACCTGCTTGCAGTCGGGGTCAACCGCTTGAACATTCCACCCCGGCGCCGCTTTTGTGGGGGATCCCTGCTTTACGGGAAACTGCTCAACGCCCAGGCAGTTGGCGGCGATGGCCCACCCGGTTTCCGTCTGCCACCAATGGTCGATGACAGGGACTTTCAACTTCTTTTCGGCCCACACCAAGGTATCGGGATCCAGTCTTTCACCCGCGAGAAAAAGGGCTTTGAAGTTGCTCAAATCATAATTTTCAATGAGCTTCCCTTCAGGGTCTTCGCGCTTGATGGCACGAAATGCGGTGGGAGCCGTGAACATGGCCTTTACCTTGTGTTCGGCGATGACCCGCCAGAACGCCCCCGCATCGGGTGTGCCCACCGGTTTTCCTTCAAAGAGGATGGTGGTGCACCCCTTGAGCAGGGGACCGTAAACGATGTAAGAGTGCCCCACGACCCAGCCCACATCCGACGCGGTCCACCACACGTCGCCCTGCTGCAGATTGTAAACGGCACTCATGGTCCATTTCAGGGCAACCATGTGACCGCCATTGTCCCGAACAACCCCTTTGGGTATCCCGGTGGTCCCCGATGTGTAAAGGATGTACAAAGGATCCGTGGCCGCAACCGGAACGCAATCCGCGGGCGTGGCATTTTTCATCTCCTCACGCCAGTCGTAGTCAAATCCCGGTGTCATGGGAGCGGTTTCCTGCGGCCTCTGAAGGATGATACAGGCATCCGGTTTTACTTCCGCAATTTCTATGGCTTCTTCGAGGAGTGGTTTGTAGGGGATAATCCTTGCCACTTCAATGCCGCATGACGCGGAAACAATGACTTTCGGTTTCGCGTCATCGATGCGGATGGCGAGTTCCTTTGAGGCAAATCCCCCAAACACAACGGAATGGACCGCACCCAGCCTTGCGCAGGCCAGCATGGCAATGGCCGCTTCCGCAACCATGGGCATATACAACAGGACGCGGTCTCCCTTTTGAACGCCTTTTGATGCCAGTACCCCGGCAAAGCGGGCGACTTCGTCCCGAAGCTCAAGGTAGGTGAATTTTTTGATGGTGTCGGTAACCGGGCTGTCGTAGATGAGAGCGGTTTGATCTCCGATGCCGTTTTCCACATGGAGGTCAAGTGCGTTGTAACAGGTGTTGACCGTGCCGCCTGAAAACCACCTGTAAAACGGTTTGTTTGAATCATCTAAAACCTTTTCCCATTTTTTATACCAATGACAATCCTCTGCCGGCACGCGCCAGAAACCATTGGGATCCTCAATTGACTGATTATAATACGCAAGATATCCGTCGGTCATAGGCTCCTTCCTTTGTACCTTTGTCCAGTTTTTAATGCACTCCCGATTGTAATGGTTCAGCCTGCCGGTCCCGGTCGGACCGGCAGGCTGACAACAGATTTCATGGGAGGATCACTTATCTTTCATCATCTCCTGAATTTCCGTAACAATCTCCGGATTTGCGAGGGTGGTGACATCGCCCACATCCCTGTCGTTGGAAATGGAGGCCAGAACCCTTCGCATGATCTTTCCGGAACGGGTCTTGGGCATATCCGACACCAGCCATACACCCTTCGGCTTTGCGATCTTTCCGATTTCCTCGCAAACCGTATCGGAAATTTTCTTGGCCAATTCATCGGATGCTTCTAAGCCGGGTTTTAAAGCGATATACAGATCCGGTTCTTTGCCCTTGATGTCATGGTTCACGGGAACCACGGCGGCTTCCGCAACTTCAGCGCAAACCATTGCCGCGGATTCAATCTCTTTTGTGCCGAGCCGGTGACCGGACACATTGATCACGTCATCGATTCTGCCTAAGATCCGATAATACCCATCCTCCGCCTGGACGGCTGCGTCGCCCGTCAGATAAGGCCAGTCGCGCCAGTCTTTGCTGTTGGGATCTGTATTGTAGCGTTCGTAATAGGTACTGACGAACCGGTCCCGATCACCCCAGATGGTCTGAAAGGCGCCCGGCCAGGGGTTCTGGATGCAGATGTTCCCTGCTTTTCCGGAACCGGCTTCAAGCTCTTTTCCTTCCTCATCGTAAATCACGGGATGAATGCCCGGGAGCGCAGGCCCGGCACTACCCGGCTTCATGGGGGTCAGGGCCGGCATGGTGCTGCAGAGAAAACCGCCGGTTTCCGTCTGCCACCAGGTGTCCACGATAATGGCTTCTCCCTTGCCCACCTCCTTGTGGTACCACTTCCAGACTTCCGGTTCGATGGGTTCCCCCACGGTGGTCATATGTTTGAAGTGATAATCATATTTGGCAGGCTCATCCGGCCCGATTTTTCTTAACGCCCGGATGGCGGTGGGTGCCGTGTGGAAGATGTTGACGTCCAGGTCCTGGGCGATCCGCCAGGCCCTGCCCGCATCGGGGTAGGTGGGAACGCCTTCATAAATGATGGTTGAAGCCCCGAGGGAAAGTGGCCCGTAAACAATGTAGGAATGACCGGTAATCCAGCCGATATCGGCCATACACCAATAGACATCTTCAGGGTGTATATCCAGGATGTATTTGGAGGTTCCGGTGGCGTAGGCGAGATATCCGCCCGTACTGTGCTGACATCCCTTTGGTTTCCCCGTGGTACCACTGGTGTACATCAAAAACAGCGGATCTTCCGCCGGAATGGGTACGGGCGCTACCCTGGCGCCATAATAATCTTTCAGCAGGTCATTGACAAAATAGTCCCGGTTTTCAACCATGGGCGTCGGGCTTGAATCCTTTCCGGGGTAGCGTTGCCACACCAGGACCTTGTCCACGACCTGGCCGTCCGCTTCCGCCAGTTTCAGGGCGATGTCCGCATTCTGCTTGTGGTCCAGGAGTTTGCCGCTGCGGTAATAGCTATCCATGGTGATCAGAACCCTGCTCTGGGAATCCACGATCCTGTCGGCGCACGCCCGGCCGCTGAATCCACCAAACACTTCCGAATGAATAATGCCTAAGCGGGCGCACGCCAGCATGGTGATGGGAAGCTCCGCACACATGGGCATATGAAGGGTGACGCGGTCTCCTTTTTTTAGGCCTGCAAAGTCTCTCAGGATGGCAGCGAACTCATTGACGCGGACATAGAGTTCCTGGTAGGTGATGTGTTCGGTTTTTTCATTCTCCAGTTCCGGAACAAAGTGGATGGCCGTCTTGTTCTTATAGTCCTTGAGATGTCGATCAACGCAGTTATAGCTTGCATTGACTTTTCCGCCCACAAACCATTTCCAACAAGGAGCATCGCTGGTGTCAAGGATGGTATGCCAGTATTCGTCCCATTCCAGAAGGTCTGCATATTCCTTGTAGCAGTTGGGGAAATTGTCCAGGCTGAACCGTTCATAAATGGTCTCATCCGTCATATTGGCCTGGGCGATGAATTTCGCCGAAGGGTAATAATATTCTTCTTCCTGCCAGTGAACAGCGATTTGCGCTTCAGAAGTTTCCACACTTTCTTTTTCCGACATGCTTGCATCCTCCTTGTTCAATTTATTCAGGTTTGGTTGCAAAAAGCAGTCGTTTCTAAAGAAAGAGAGCAAAAGCCATTGGAAACGACCGCTTTTTTCCACAACATTTCTCTGAGACTTCCCTGGGTCGCTTACGTTTTAAATTGAATCTATTCAATTTGTCAATCAAAATTTTTGACAATTATCTCGTAACTTTTGTGAAAAAAATCACATGGATGCTCTAATCTTGACGCAATGACGGGTTTTTTGCGCGTTTGGAAATGGCGTGTCATCTTTGAAGCGGCAGAGGGGATGAAAGGGTGAGGCTTCTAATGCGGTTCATCAAAGCGGCAGCTCAAGACGACCATATTGTCTTCAAACACGCTCTTCACCCTGTAAGGGAGGGTTTTGAACAAATGAATCATTCCCAGGTTGCTGGGCGAAGTGATGGCAAAAAGTCCGGAAATGCCGTTTTCAAGTGCGGCCTGGGCCAGTTTAAGCAAAAGGATTTTCGCGATTTTCTTGCCCTGATATTCCCGGCTGACGGAAAAAGCCACTTCCGCCATGTTGGTTGAAGGAACCAGCAGGTATTCACCGAGGCCGATGACCTTTCCGAACCCAACTTCCCCAACGACCGCCAGTATGGACATATCATTGACATAATCGATTTGAAGGATATCCGTGAGTTCGTCTTTGAAAAAACTGTATTTTTCATGAAAAAACCGGGAGACCACATCATCTTTGTCCAGGGAGTAGAAGTGTTCCTGGATTCGTCTTTCATCCACGAGTTTTGCCGGCCGGAAGACCACTGTTTCGCCGTTGATTTCCCGGGTTTCCTCCAGCCTGAAGGGGTAAACACCATGAATGGATTCTTTCAGTGTGCGCTCGGGGCCCAAGAGCCCCATTGCTTTGGCTTTAAGAAAGAGTCCTTCCCTGAAATCAGGGTGCGCGATACTGATCATGGCCATGGCGCGTTCCTGGAAGCTTTTTCCAAAAAGGTTTACGACCCCATATTCCGTCACCACATAATGCACATCCCCTCTCGGTACCACGACCGCTGTGTTTTCGAGCATGGGAACAATTCTGCTCTCGGTTCCTCCCGCAAATGTGGCGGTCAGCAAAACGATGGATTTGCCGCCCGGGGAGCGGGAGGCGCCTCTCATGAAATCGAGCATGCCGGTTACGGCGGAATAATAATTATGAGACAGCGCATCGGCGGCCATCTGTCCCGTCAGATCCATGGACATGCCCACATTGATGCACACCATTTTGTTGTGTCTCGCGATGATGCCGGGATCATTCACATAATCAGAAGGGTAGAAATCGATGGAAGGGTTATCGTGAATAAACTCATAAAACAACCGGGTGCCGATGGCGCTGCTGGCGACCAGCTTCCCGTCATTAAACCCTTTTTTGCGGTTTGTGATGACACCGCGAGCCACCAGGTGCATGATGTCATCCGTAATATACTGACTGTGGACACCCAGATCCTTCTTGTGGGAAAGTGCCAGCAATGTGGCCTGACTTGACACACCCGGCCCAATCTGAAGGGTTGATCCATCATCGATCAATCTGGCTGCAAACCGGCCGATGGTATTGGCCGTCTCCGATTCCGGCATCTGGCTGATGGTCAACAGTTCCTCATCATGCTCAACAATTACATCCACATCGTCCACATGAATAAAACTCTGGCCCAGGACCCGGGGCATCCTGGAATTAACCTGCGCGATGACCATATCCGCGTTCAAGGCCGCCGACTGTGTGATGTCCACAGAGACGCCCAGACTCATCCAACCGAAATCATCGAGCGGGGAAACCTGGATCAGGGCCACATGAATGGGCAACTGTCTGCTCTTGAAAAGCCGCGGAATCTCCGAAAGGTTGATGGGTGTGAGGAATCTCATCTCCTGTCGCATACTGCTGGTTTTTGCGGAGCCGAGATAAAAGGACCTGATGTTCATGGCCCTGCACATGGTCTTATCCGCAATCAAGCTCAGAGGGGATCTCTCGATCGCCATCAACCTGACGATTTCAATGTCTGAAAAACAATTGGAGGTTTCCGCAAGGGCTTTGACAAGGTGCTGCGGTTCGCCGCAGCTGGAGCCGATAAAAACGCGCTGGCCCCCTTTGATCAGCCTCACCGCGTCAAAAGCGTCTTTTTTCTTCTCCACATAGTGATCGGCCCAGTGGGTTTTTGCTGCCATGTTTTCACCTGTTTTCGGGATAATTGTTTACAGGGTGCAGTTGTCAGGGTGCAGGAACATCCGTTTCGATTATTACCGTCTGAAACTGTCATGCCTATCGGAAAAAGAAGAAAAGTTGTACATTTATATTATTCTATGATATCTCTTCTCGTCAACTGAGAAAGTGGGTAATTTAAAAGGCTGAAAACCGGTGAAGCGCTTTACCTCTGAATCCAAGGTCCTATGAAAGATGAACTGACCCATCAAGTTGATATGCTGCTCTCAGAAGGCAAGAGCAGATTTCAAATCTGGAAGCGGCTCGAAAATAGCGAAAATGCGGGTGCTTTGAGGCATTGATTCTCAATTTTTTTGGTTTGGGCGGGTTCATGAACACAAATGCTGTTTCCCATGCAGTTGTTCTGGAATTCCTCGGCAACAAATTTCCCTTCAGCGAACTGGATCAGCGCGAGCTGATGAGGTTCGCCCGGAAAGCCACCATTGATTTTTTTCCAAGAGGGACCCTTATTCTCAAGCAGGGTGAGAGTGACGTCACACACTTTTATTTGATTCAGAAGGGTGGTGTCAGGACTTATCGTCTGGACGGTCTGGAAAATATCACCTTGAAGGATTTCCGGGGTGAAGGCGAACATTTTGGGGCCCTTCCCATTATTCAGAATACCACGGCAAATTTCAATGTTGAAACCCTGGATGATACCTTCTGTTTCCTCTTTGACAAGAAGAATTTCCTGAAGCTGATTGAAACCAACCCGAAAGTAAAGCGGCATTACCTGAGTACCATGTCGGAGAAAATGGCCAAACCGGTTTATTCCGAGCTTCGGCAGCAGAAAATCTCACCCCGTGCTGAAGGTGCCCTGTTTCTTTTTAATGCCAGAGCCAGTGAGATTTCCAAGGGAACGCTTTTTACCGCATCGTTAGAGACCTCGGTCCAGCAGATATCCCAATTGATGTCTGAGAAACGGATCGGTTCGGTCC
>CAZPQA010000088.1:0-12527 GCA_964588535.1 uncultured Desulfobacteraceae bacterium | reverse complement strand
TGATCAGAAATCCCAAAAAAATAAGAACGGCCACCGTAATCCGCCCGATATCGATGCCGTAAAGGCCATTTTTCCACACATCCACGACAATTTCCCAGAATGTTTTCCAGCTTTCCATTCTTTTCCCCGTTGTTTCCTTTCTTCTTTAAAATTGCGTCAAAAAATACTGTCTTGATCAAATCATATCCAGAAAACCGCCACCCCATATTGCTGAATATCTTTATCCTTCGTTACGAGTACTAAATTATTTTGGTTTGCCTGAGCAATTAACAGCCTATCAAATGGATCTTTGTGATAATCTGGAAGCAAGGTGGAATAAATCATTTCTGAAGCAGAGGGCTCAACCAAACGGATATCGGTATTGCTCAGAATTTCGTTTTTCCATGCATGGACATCTGACATCGAGATCTTGCCTTTTTTGACCAACAGAGCGATTTCCCAAAATGATATGGATGAAACATAAACATGCCCTTTTTGAGCCTCATCATCAAAGAAGGTTATAAACTCTTCTGAAACGAATTCCCTATTATTCCAGAAAAGCAGAGCATGGGTATCAAATAAGTAGGCGTTCTTTTTCACACATGTTCCTCCCAGATATCTTCCAGGGGCTTGATAAGCTCTTTGGGTGAAACCCTGATTTGGGTCTTGATCGTCATCTTGTCCCGCCAATTTGCCTGGCGTGTCGGAATCAGACGGGCGACCTCCTTTTTACTTCTCTCGATTATTATGGTTTCGCCTTTTGCAGCCTTATCCAAATAATCGAACAGGCTATTTCGTAATTTTGTTGCAGTCACCTTAATCATGGCAAAAACCTCACTTTTCAAATTATGCGTACATGAACACTAAAGATATGTACATGAACATATAGTTTCAGTGAAATATTGTCAATGGGTATTTTAGGTCTTTTCGCAACTTTTGCTTTACGTTTTTCAACATAAAAGGATAAACATTCAGGGAGTATGCCGCAGGTTTCAAGAAAGCCTTTTGGGAGAGAACCTTTGCCATACCCGACAGACAAGAAAAAAGCGGAACTGCCGCCCGGTTTTTCCGTCATTCATTCCAACCGCATGGAGGATTTGCGACGGGTCGCCATCCAGTGGGTTCTGAAGCATCCGCTCGCGCCCCTGGAAAATGAAGTGTTTATTGTTCAGAGCAACGGTATGGCACAATGGCTCAAGCTCGCCCTGGCGGAAAATGACGGCTGTGGCATTAGTGCGGCAGTTTCCTTTCAGTTAACCGCGCGGTTTTTGTGGCAGGCTTATCGAGCCATATTGGGACCGAACGGCATACCGCCAGAATCCCCCTATGACAAAGAGCCACTCAAATGGCGGTTATTGCGGTTGCTGAAAGGATTATCCAGGGAGAAAGGCTTTTCGGCCATTGGCCGGTTTTTGTCCGACGATCCTGATTCAATCAAACGGTATCAACTGGCTTGTCGCCTGGCGGATCTGTATGATCAGTATCAGGTTTACAGGGCAGACTGGCTGGAGGACTGGACCCTCGGCCGGGACCAGATCAGAAACGCCCATGGAAAACCGGAACCCCTGCCCCCCGAACAGCGCTGGCAGGCTGAACTATGGCGCCTGATTCAATCTGATGTGCCTTATCCGAAACGGCATACCAGCCGTTCCAGCTTGCACCGACTTTTTCTGAAAGCGGCCCGGAGCATTTCAGAACGGCCTATTACCCTGCCCCGCCGCATCATTGTTTTCGGTATCAGCACCCTGCCCGGACAGGCCCTGGAAGCATTGCACGCGCTCAGTCGACTCAGCCAGGTGCTTTTTTTTGTACACAACCCCTGCCGGTTCTACTGGGCTGATATCATGGAAGACCGCGAACTGCTGCGGATTGAACAGATCCGCCATGTTACCCGTACCGGGACCCCCCAAAAAACAAGTCCTGAATCTCTACACCACACGGTCAACCCGCTTTTGGCCTCCTGGGGTAAACAGGGACGAGACACCATCGGTCTCCTGTATGGGTACGACCAGCCGGAAGCATACCGAAAAAGCTTTGATGAAATTGACCTGTTTGACGATTTTGCTGCGGAAAAAAACAAGGATGCCCCCCTGTTGAGTCGGGTGCAGCAGGCGATCCTTGATCTGAAACCACTGCCCGGGGCCCATGAAAAAAAATCAATCATATCCCCTTTTGATCGTTCCATCACCTTCGAAATGGCCTACAGCCGTCAACGGGAAGTGGAAATTCTGCAGGACCAACTGCTCGATTTGTTCAAACGGAACCCTGACTTAAAGCCAAAAGACATTATCGTCATGACCCCTGACATAAATGTCTATACACCCCATATTGAATCTGTTTTCGGCAACGTGATGCGGCAGGACCCGCGTTTTGTTCCCTTTGCCATCGCCGACAGACCTGACCGGGCCGGTCTTCCCATGCTGCGCGCCTTGGAAATACTGCTTCATATGCCCACCTCACGCATGGCCCAAAACGATATTCTGGACTTGTTGGAGGTTCCCGCCTTCCGCCATCGCTTTGGCCTGGGGGAACATGATGTGCAGAAACTACAGCTTTGGATTGATGGCGCGGGCATTCGGTGGGGGCTTGATGCAATACAGCGAACCGCCTTTGACCTGCCGCGGGATCTTGATGAAAACACTTGGCAATTCGGGTTACGCCGCATGTTGCTGGGTTACGCCGTGGGCACGGGTGAATCCTGGCGGGACATTGAGCCCTATGACGAAGTCGGCGGGCTGGAAGCTGAACTTATCGGCCCTTTGCATCTACTTATCAGCCATTTTGAAAAACACTGGCAGGCGCTCAAAAACCCTTGCCCTCCCCAAGTCTGGCACGAGCGTATTCTGGCGTTGTTAAATGATTTTTTTCTACCCACCGACAGCAGCGATCAGCTCACCTGGCGCCTTCTGGAAGACATATTAGCGGCATGGCGAGACGCCTGCGCAGATGCCGGGCTGGAGGAACCCCTGGCCCTTGCGGTGGTTCGAGACGTTTTGCTGAGCGCCATAAAAAGCCAAAGCATGTCACAGCGTTTTCTGGTGGGCATGGTCAATTTCTGCACCCTGATGCCCATGCGGTCCATTCCTTTTAAAGTGGTCTGTCTGTTGGGAATGAACGACGGGGAGTACCCACGCAGTATGCCCCCCATGGATTTCGATTTGATGGCCACGCCCGGTCTTTTCCGCCCGGGAGACCGTTCCGCCCGGGAAGACGACCGCTACCTGTTCCTTGAGGCGCTGCTCTCAGCGCGGGAAAACCTCTACATCAGCTATATTTCCCGCAATGTGAATGATAAAAGTGAACGGATGCCGTCAGTGCTGGTGAGCCAGCTTCGGGATTATCTGGCGGGCGGCTGGGAAACTGAGACGGATAATGCCCATGCTCTGTTGGACCACTTGACCTGCCTGCACCCGCTGCAACCCTTCAGCAAGGCGTACTTTCTGCCCCATGGGTCCAAAGGGCTGTTCACCCATGCCCAGGAATGGCGAAAAATGCTGGATCCGCAGGAAACGAAATCCGACCAGGACAGGCTTGGTCCGGCCCAAATCGATACCGAGCCGGGGCTGATCCAATTGATTCGATGTCTTAAGAATCCCATCAAGTGCTTTTTCAACCAGAGACTGAACGTCTATTTTGATGACGCCGAAACCATAACCCGAAACCAGGAACCCTTTGCCCTGGATGGGCTTTCGCCATTCAACCAGGGGAAAATACTGTTGAACGCCGGTCTGGCAACCCCGGATTCGGAAAGCCCGGAAGCAGTTCAGCAGGCCGTTCACCGGGCAGCCCGACGGCTGCAGCGAACGGGAGAATTACCCCCGGGCGGTTTCGGCCCACTATCAGCCCAAAAGCTCGCCGAACCGGTCCTGCAAATGCTGAAATACCATCACCGGCTGACCGAAGATTATCCCCATGAATGCCCCCCTGTGGAAATCCGTTTTCCGATCCGGATTGATGGATGCGACTGTGAAGCCCTGGAGGACTGGCTGGATGGCTTGCGGGTAAAGGAACCCGAAATATCAACCCCAACAAAATCCACCAATTATGCACGCTGGGAGTTTTATCCCAATGAAATCCTGGATAAAAAAGGCCGGGTTTCACGTCCGGACAGCCTGGTGGGTCTATGGGTCAAACACCTGGCTGGATGTGTTCGGGGAATGGTGCTCACCAGCATCCTGGTAGCCCCTGACGGTCTTGCGGAACTGCCCCCCCTTCATCCGGAAAAGGCCGGGGAATGGCTGGCAGACATCACGGCATTCTGGTGGCAGGGACTTCAGCAACCCCTTCCCGTAACGGCGAAAACGGCGCTGGCTTATCTGAAAATTCTGTTTTCCAATGACAAGGAAAGCACTCCGGAAAAAGCACGGGAGGCGGCTCGAAAAGCCTATGAGGGGGATGGGTACAATTTTTCCGGAGAACTGGGATACGCCGACGGCGTTTATCTAAAGCGATGCTACCCTGATTTTGATGCCCTTTGGCAGGCTGAACAGTACCGTTTCAAAACACTGGCCGAGCGCACCTACGGGCCACTCATGGCCACCATTTACACGGATACGATTCATGGCCAATTATCTTGATCCCTTGACCTTTCCAATCCGCGGCCTTCGTCTCATTGAAGCCAGTGCGGGAACCGGCAAAACCTATACCATCGGGGCCCTTTATTTAAGGCTGGTCTTGGAGCACGGCGAAGACAATGGTTTTCACAGGGCCCTCATGCCCCCAGAAATCCTGGTGGTAACCTTCACCAATGCCGCCACAGAAGAGTTGCGAGACCGGATTCGCAACAAACTGGTTGAAGCCGCCGCCTTTTTTCGTGGGGAATGCGGCGGTGATGAGTTTCTTGAATGCCTTGGCAGTGCGTTTCCTCAAGAATCATGGCCTGAAAAAGCGAGTGTGCTTGAACATGCGGCCCTGTGGATGGATGAAGCGGCCATCCATACCATTCATAGCTGGAGCAAACGCATGTTGCGGCAGCACGCTTTTGAATGCGGCAGCCTCCTCGACCTAGATTTGGCGCCCGATGATCAGGACCTGCTGGAAGAGGCCGCCCGCGATTACTGGCGTTGTCATTTTTATGGACTTCCGCCCGAGCAGCTGACGGAACTCCTGGCTCTGATCAAATGCACCACACCCCAGGCCCTGCTGAGCCAGGTGAAACCATTGCTGAAGGTAGGGGCGAATAATTATTCGCCCTTACAGGGAGACGGGAATCCGTTTGACATGCTGGAACAACGCTGTGAAGCCATCCTGGCAGCACGTCGGGAATGGTCCGTGGATTTTGAGACGGCAATTGACCAGGTAACAGAGGCCAAGGCAGACAAAACCCTGAATGGTAATAAATACGGTGCGCCTTCGTTAAAAAAATGGATCCATCAACTCACCCTGTGGATCAAGGAAAAGGGTCCTCTGCCGGACACCCGAACACGTCTGAGATTTTCATTTCAAGGTCTCAAAGAAGGGACCAACAAGCACAAATCACCACCTGAACATCACGCCTACGAGGCGTTTGACCGGCTCAATGACATTTTAAACCGGTTTGAAATTGACAAAGCCCTGTTTGTTCATGCGGCACGGGAGATTGACCGCCGCTATCAACGACAAAAAGACCAGCAGGGTCTGGTGGATTTTGACGACCTCCTCACCCACTTAAACGAGGCATTACAGCACCCCGGAAACGAAAGATTGGCAGAAATCATTGCTGGCCAGTACCCGGTGGCCATGATTGACGAGTTTCAGGACACGGACCCCGTTCAATATGCCGCTTTCAGCCGAATCTACAGTCGCCGGCCACAGACGGCACTGTTGATGATTGGTGACCCCAAGCAGGCCATTTACGCCTTTCGCGGTGCGGATATCCATACCTATCTGCGGGCCCGCCGGGATACCGGTGATAAACCTTACACACTGGACGTCAATTACCGGGCCACCGAAGAACTGGTGAAATCGGTCAATCAAATGTTCGCATCGGCAACCCCATATCCCGAAGGGCCCTTTCTCTTTAAGGACCGAATCCCATTTGAACCGGTTTCGGCCAAAGGCCCCCAAGGGCAGCTGATGGTGAAAAACCAACCGTCATCAGGCCTGCACATTTGGCAACTGCAGCAAACCGAACCGGTTTTAAAAACAGGCGAAAATGGTTATCTGGCCAAAATGGCCGAAGCCTTTGCCGATGAAATCGTGCGGGTCTTAAATCTGGCTGAACAACACCCCCCCCGGGCCGGCTTCCAGAATGCCTCCGGCGAGCCACTGAAGCCGCTTCGACCGGCGGATATGGCGGTTCTGGTGCGCAGTGGCAATGAGGCGAACATCATTCGAGAAGCGCTGGACAAGCGGCGGGTACGTAGCGTTTACCTATCGGATAAAACGTCTGTCTTTGATTCCCCTGAAGCCCGGCAAATGTGCTATCTGCTGCAGGCCTGCGCATCCCCGGGTCAGGAACGGGCCCTCAAAGCCGCCCTGGCCACGCCGATTTTAAGGCAGCCTTTCACGCGTCTGGACAACTTGAATCACAATGGAGCGGCCTGGGAGGGGGAGATTGAGCGTTTCAGCCGGTATCATTCAGTCTGGCAGAGCCGGGGGGTTCTGCCCATGTTGCGAAACCTCCTGCAGGACTTTGGCGTGTCATCGGGGCTTCTAACTGCCCCCGGCGGTGAGCGCGCTGCAACCAATTTCCTTCATCTGGCCGAACTCCTGCAGGCAAAATCCGTTGAGGTGGATGGGGCGAAGGGGTTGATCCGCTGGCTGGAGGAACAGCTTCAACAACACCCCACCGGCGTGGAGGATCAGGTCCTTCGTCTGGAGAGCGATGAAGAACTGATCAAGGTCATCACCATCCATAAGTCCAAGGGGTTGCAGTATCCACTGGTGTTTTTACCCTTTGCCTGCTCATTTCGTCAGGCAACCCGAAAAAATGTCGTCATGACCATCCATTCCCATGAGCAAAGTGGGGTCAGGATAACGACTTCCCCTGAGGCAGCCGATATTGAGGCGGCGGACCGGGAACGGCTGGCAGAAGACCTTCGCCTGCTTTATGTTGCGGTGACCCGTGCTCGATATGCCTGCTGGATGGGTATCGGTGTAACAGGGAGTACCACGAAAAATGGAGAAAAAAGCACCCTGCACCGCTCGGGTTTCGGCTACCTGTTGTCCGCCGGCGAAATGATACCCACCCGGGATCTTCCAGATAAACTGCGTTTTTTGAAAGGCAATTGCCCCCATATAACCATTGAACAACTGCCTGAACCGCGGATGGGGGTTTATAAACCAAAGGGGGAGGCCGTACCACTCATGCCGGCCCTGCCGTTTAACACCCCGGTGTTCCGAGACTGGCGGATCACCAGTTATTCCGGCATATTAAAGGTAGGGGCGAATGATTATTCGCCCAAAAAACCTTTCGATTTTCCGGGTTCGGCCATTGAAGACCAGTTACAGGAACCCGGCGAAGCAACCCTTTCATACCCGGAAATCAGGCCCGGAAAACCGTCTATTCATAACTTTCCCCGGGGACCGGAGCCTGGAACATTTCTCCATGGACTGCTAGAATGGGCTGCGGATGAAGGTTTCAGCAACGTAGCCCATGACCGTCAATTGATCCATGACCAGGTCGAATTGCGCTGCAGTCATCGTGGTTGGGGGACCTGGGTTGATGCCCTGACCCAATGGTTTCAGGATCTCCTTAATACGCATTTCACGTTGCCGAATCAAAAGAAAGATGTGCGTCTTATGGACCTGCCCCCTTCCCACTATCAGCCGGAATTGGAATTTTTGTTTGCCGCCCACCGGGTCAACACACGATCATTGGATCATGCCCTGGCCCATGGGGTCTTGCCAGGCGCGGAAAGGCCGCCGCTTCAGGCGTTCCACATTAACGGCATGCTGAAAGGCTTCATTGATCTGGTTTTTGAGTTTGAAGGACAATATTACGTATTGGATTATAAATCCAACCATCTCAGCGACAATACCCGGGCTTATGGATCAGAAGCCATGGCCCATGCCATGCTAAGCCACCGTTATGACCTGCAATATGTGCTCTATACCCTTGCGCTGCATCGCCTGCTCAAAGCACGGCTTCCCGATTACCGGTACGAGAGGGATATGGGGGGGGCGGTTTATCTGTTCTTAAGAGGGGTTGACCGAAACCATAACGGCGTCTACGGGGATAAAACGCCGCAGGCGCTCATTGAACAACTGGATGGAGATTTCGCAGGAGGAGAGGGAAACCATTGATAAATCCCGATTTATCAGGATTGTTGGAGACTTGGGTTGACGTCGGCTGGTTAAGGCCCCTGGATGGCGCTTTTGCGGAATTTTTGAAAGCCGAAGCGCCGGATACCCCTGAACTGGTATTGCTCGTGGCAGCCCTTGCCAGCCATCAACTGGGAAAAGGCCATATCTGCCTGGACCTTGACGCTTTGCTTTCGGAACCTGAAAAAACCCTTTCTTTGCCGCCCGAGGACCCAACCGGTGCACAGATGTCTGTTCAACCGCCGGATATCCTGGGAAACATTCCCCTCTCACACCTGGTCAATCACCTGAAAGCATCGCCCCTGGTTTCGCCGGGCTCCGGGAGTAGCCCATTGGTGCTTAGCTCCGGACTTCTCTATCTGCGGCGTTACTGGGAATACACCCGAAATGTGGCCCGACACATATTGAAACGACTGTCCCATGAATTTCCCATACCCGATGATTTAGAGAACCGCCTCGATGCGCTTTTTGAACCGCTCAGGAGCGCCGGGGAAAAAGCCAAAACCCAGGTGCACTGGCAGAGTGTGGCGGCAGCTGTTGCGGCAAAAGGGTCGTTCAGCGTTATTTCAGGGGGACCCGGAACCGGGAAAACCACAACGGTGATTCACCTGCTGGCCCTCCTTCAACAAATGGCATTGGAAGCGGGGCATAAATTGCGTATCCGCATGGCGGCCCCCACGGGTAAGGCCGCCGCCCGGCTGACAGAATCCCTGACTCATGCAATGGAAACATTGCCCGAAAACATGCGTGAAACCCTGCCCCGGGAAGTCACCACCCTCCACCGCCTGCTGGGAAGCCGGCCCAATACCCGCCATTTTCTACATCATCACCACAACCCCCTCCATGTGGACCTTCTGGTAGTGGATGAAGCGTCCATGATTGACCTCGAAATCATGGCGGCACTTCTGAACGCCTTACCCGACAATGCCCGACTGGTCCTGCTGGGGGATAAGGATCAACTGGCCTCGGTGGAAGCGGGCGCGGTATTGGGGGATATTTGCCAATACGGGGACCAAACGAATTATGGACCGGAAACCACCTCATGGATCCGAAAGCACACCGGTTACACCCTTCGGTCCATTGAGGGGAATGTCGACCCGCTGGATCAGCATATTACCCTGTTGAGGAAAAATCACCGTTTTGGAGACACCAGCGGGATCGGGGCCCTTTCCCGGGCTGTCAACAAAGGAAACCCGGAAGCGGTGGAAGACATCTGGAACATGGGGTTCAAGGATATCCGTCGTCTGCCCGTCAAGAATCCTGATGATGAATCCCTGGCCCATCTGATTCTGGACGGCTACCGCCCATATCTGGATCGCGTCAGATCCGGTCCCGGAAAGGGTCCTGAAAACTTTTGGCTTCGAGCGGTGATTGAGGCCTTCGGCTCTTTCCAGCTCCTGTCCCCATTGCGCAAAGGCCCCTGGGGGGTGAAAGGCCTTAATGAAAAAACGGCTGAAGCTCTTATTCGCGAAGACCTTATCAGTGCCAGAGAGGGATGGTATCCCGGCCGGCCGGTCATGATTACCCGCAACGATTACAATCTGGGATTAATGAATGGGGATACCGGCATCGTCCTGCCTGTTAACGATGATAACAGCCGCGGCAGAAGCACCCTGAAGGCGGTATTTCCCATGGCGAATGGTTCATTAAAAAAAGTGCTGCCTTCCCGGCTCAACCATGTTGAAACCGCTTACGCCTTGACTGTTCACAAAAGCCAGGGGTCGGAATTTGATCACACGGCCCTGGTCCTGCCTGACCGCATGACCCCGGTGTTGACCCGGGAATTGATCTACACCGCCATTACGCGATCACGCGCGTGGTTTACCCTGGTGAGCGCACGCCATGAGCTTTTGGGGGAAGCGGTAAGGCGGAGAACCTATCGGGCATCAGGCCTGGGTAAATTGCTCAGGCCCTAATCGGATTTACCCATAAATTGAAAGATCAGCCCCACCAGAAAACCGCTTAATATGGCGATGCCTGCCGCCAGAATGCCATAGGCCACCGCATGTCGATGGGCCAGTTCGAAAATGGCGGCTGGAAAACCCGCCAGCTCCACCTTAAACGGGCGCATTTCTTTGGATACCACCAACCCGTCTTTCACCACGGACAGGGTTACATGGTAGTTTCCCTGTGGCAAACGGGAAGGAAGGTTGAAAACCCCTTCCACCTGTTGTCCTTTTTCGGATAAACCCTGGATGCTGGCCCCACCCGGAAAGAGGTTATAACGCCCCCTGTTCTCTTTGAGCCGCAGGAATTCGCCGAACAATTGGCGGTGTGTAATGTTACCGACGCCACCCGTAAAGGAAATCTTCCCTGAAATAGCTTCATAACCCCAGGAAGGTTTTTTGTTGGAACGGCTCAACAATTTCGGATCCGTGCTCATGGCCAGGTAGAGCACCGGCGCACCCTGTTCAAGGATCTCCGCTCCGTTCTTCCACATGCCCCAAAATTGTTCTTTTCGCATGAGCCTGGTTTGACCCGGTTCTCCTGTAAGCTCAAGGACGGCCTGGCAGCCCCGAGGAATATTGGCGCGCACATGGAGCTTTGTCCCATCATACCAGGACCCGATTCGAACCACATCAGGTTGAACCGTAAGTTCAGAAGGCGCTGCCTGAACCTCGCCCCAAAACACCATGACCGTAAGTCCTACGCACAACAAGCAAACTTTGAACTTATTAGAACCAACGCGCATCATCTTACTGCTCCCCCATTAAAGACAGCATCAGATCCGGAGCGATAACGAGTTCCAGGAAAATTTTCACCATGATAATCAGGACCACGGATGCGAAAATAATTTTGAGGTAGTCTGCGTTCATCTTGTGGCTCAGCCGGGCGCCGAACTGAGCGCCCACGGTGGATCCCACCAGCAGTGTCAGGGCCAGTACCATGTCAACGGTATGGTTTTCAGCGGCCTGCAAAACGGTTATATTGACGCAAACCAGCAGTTCCTGGAAAAGATTGGTACCCACCACCACCCGCATGGGCATACGCAGCACATAACACATGGTCGGGAGCATAATGAACCCGCCGCCGACCCCCAGAATGGCCGCTACCATGCCCACCAGGCATCCGGCGACGAGGGGAAGCAGGGGAGAAAGGGTGATGCCCGATTTTCCGAAACGAACCGGCCAGGGAAGTACACCAAGAAAACGGTCCCAGGCAGATGGTGTCAGGGATTGATCAGCAGGATTCGGAGCCGGTTTTTTTCTGAGGCAGGATACACCTTCCGCCATCATGTAGGCCCCCACACCCCCGAGCAGCACCACATAGAGAATCCTGATGATGAAATCGACGTGTCCCTGGACCTTTAACGATTCAACGATTCCAACGCCCACGGTGCTGCCCACCATACCGCCCGCGAAAAGAAAAAGTCCCATCTTGAAATCGACACCGCCTAAGCGGGAATGGGCATAGGTGCCGGATGCGGCGGAAGCCACTATCTGGTTGGAATCGGAAGCGGCCGCAATGGTGGGCGGGATGCCGATCATGGTCAACAGGGGGGTCATGAGAAAACCGCCCCCTACGCCGCACAACCCTGCGAAGAACCCGACGGACCCCCCCAGGCCAAGGAGGATAAAAACGTTTATGCTGTTTTCGGCGATGGGAGAATAGAGACTCGGTCCCATGCTGGTCCCCATTAATGGGTGTGATCTATCTGTCGCTCCAGCCCCAGCTATTTAGTGCCCGAACGAAAACTGTCTTTTTCGCCAATCTCTGCGTCAGATAAAAATTTTAATCCTCGAAATACCAAATGTATTCCTGTGGTTAAAATTTTGATCTTCCTTGACCTTGACAAAAAATCCTAGTTTTCGTTCAGACACTATTTATGAATGGGAAGATTCAATGGTTTCTGCACATACCCTGCCGGCACCTTGAACAGATTTTTATCCAGACTGGTTTTTTCAATTTTCTGTAAAGTCGTGGTTGTGGTCATCCCCATCACGCCACTCTCCGTCTTTACGGGAAATCCTTTCCCCGAAAGGCTGCCGGAAAGACCCATTCTTCTGAATTGGGGAGAATCCCGCATGACTTTCTTGCCGATCTTTTCATACTCGTCGTAACCGGTCACATCTTTAGAGAGCCACTGCACATTTTCAACGCCCATAACGGTCATAATGTATTTTTCGCATTTGAATCCGTTGATGGTTTTTGTTTCTCCCGTTGCCGTAACCGTTGCATCCTCGGTCATTTTTGCCATGGGCCCCATGGACTCTTCCATTTCCGACATTCTTATTTTAATGTAGGTCCCGGTGGAAGGATCAAGCTGGTATATGATCATGTCATCAAACAAAATGATGGTAATA
>CAZPQA010000087.1:0-12689 GCA_964588535.1 uncultured Desulfobacteraceae bacterium | reverse complement strand
CGTTACGGTCTTCGGGGATATGACTCCCCGTGACCATCACCGTAGGGATGTCTTTTATAAGACCGTAATTGGCCAATGCCGGAGCGGGTAGTCTTCCGCAGCATTGTGGCACATAGCCCTTATCCGAAATGGCCCTGGCGGCTGCCGACATGATGCGCTCTGTGCTTGCCCGCAAATCTCCGCCAACGGCAATGGCCCCGCTCCCTTTCAGTTCGCCTGTCGCTTCTAAATATTGAATAAAGGCCGCTGTGTAGGCATAACACACCCTGTCCGTCATATCATCTGCAAGACCCCGGGCGCCGCTTGTGCCGAATTTTACCCCGCTTTGAACCATCACGTCGTTAATTTTGACTGTTTCGGCCATTTAGGTTTACCCTCCTCTGCGCCAGATATATGCAGATATGTGACATCCTGTCGGGCAAGGATTTTATATCCACCAGCGGAATGCTTTCTCTGACTCTCGCGCCTTACGAGGTGCTCTGGTTGAAATACAGCTGATTTCTTGGACAGAAACAACCTATTTTTTCAATTCTTCCTTAACGGCAATCCCAATCTTCTCCAGCAGGAACGGCTTTTTGATATAGGCTCCGCCACCCAGATGCTGAAGCTCTTTGGCACGGTCTGTTTCAGAAAATCCACTGGCAATGATTGCCTTCTGCCCGGGGTGGCGTTCAATAATTTTCTTGTAGGTGTCGAGGCCATCCATACCAGGCTCCATAATCATATCCAATACCAATAGCTCAACCTTGTTGGTCGTCAGATATTCAACCGCCTCTTCCCCACTTGGAACCGATACCACCGAATAGCCCAGCTCTTTTAACATACCGGAGGCTATTTTTCTTTGCTCTTCCACATCATCCACAACCAGAATTTCTTCGCCCTTGCCCATACAATCTTTTAAAGATATTTCGGATTTCTTTTCGACCAATTTTCGGGTCACCGGAAAATAAAGCGTAAACGTTGTTCCCTCCCCTTCAGTACTCTGAACATCAATATATCCCTTATGATCCTTTACCGTCCCCCATACCACCGCCATGCCTAAACCCGTTCCACTTCTTCCCATCTTCTTTTTGGTATAGAACGGTTCAAAGATCTTCTCCATATCATCGGAGGCAATACCTGTCCCGGTGTCAGAGACAGTGAGAACCACGTAATCACCCTCTTTTATATCATCGTAGCCTCTTACGGGTCTATCAATGTACCGGTTCTCCGTGGAAACGGTCAGCGCCCCCCCTTCGGACATGGCCTCGGCAGCGTTGGCAACCAGGTTCATGACGGTTTTGGAAAGATGAGTGGATGATCCCAATATGTTGAGGCTCTCTTTTTCAAGATGGGTCTCTATGAGAACTCCGGGATGATAGGATTGAAGGTTTTCATGCTCGGGGCTTTTCAGGTATTCAGCGACAACATCATTCAGATTAACCACTTCAGTGACAACAACACCTCTCCTCGCCAATGTTAATAGATCCTGAACAACCGCGGCTGCCTTTTCTCCCGATTTTTGTATTGTCAGGATTGATTTTCTTAAAGGGCTGTCTTCAGGGAGTTGTAACAATAACAATTCAGGATAACTTACAAGACCACCCAGGATATTATTGAGATCGTGTGCTACACCGCCGGCAAGGGTACCAATGGCTTCCATCTTTTGAGACTGGTGTACCTGATTCTGAAGGCGTTTGATCTCCCTCCGGGATAACACCTGCTCTGTCACGTCCCGCCCCGTACCGCTGATATAAGGCGCCCCATGGTCAGGTTCGACCAGCGAACTGCGGTAGTCAATATAGATTTTGTCACCGTTTTTCGCGAAATAGCTTGTGATACCCTCAAGGGACCCTTTTGTCTTGATCTGTTCCAGATATCCACTTTCAAAAAACGGCCTCATTTCCGGCTTCATAAAATCCGATGCAGGTCTTCCGATCAACTCATCCCTTTCATAACCAAATACTTTGCACATAGCATGGTTAATGGAAGTGAAACAGCCATCAAGATCCTGTGTGTAAATGAGGTCTGTTATGGAATCAAACAGGTCGCGAAAACCCTTTTCTGATTTCAGCAATCTCTGTTCGGTCCGTTTTTGTTCGGTTACATCTCTCGCAGCACCAGAAATCGCCACAACTTTTCCGGTTGCGTCTTTAACCGGGGATTCATCAATTTCGAGCCATACGTTCGTGCCGTCCTTTTTCGCCAATTCCAGCAGATAAGGGGCCTGTTTCTCGCCTGTGGCAATGCCTTTTTCTGTAACTTCAAGCCCCTTTTGATTAACGGGATTGTCCGTCGCCAGTTCCGGCCATTTTATCATCATCTCTTCGGGCGTATATCCGAGGAGATCTTTTGAAGTCTGGCTCGCATACGTCAAGGTATGTTCCGTATCGTGGATATAAAACAGTTCATTGCTGTGCTCGATGATGGTCCGAAGCTTTTCTTCGCTCTTTTTTAAGTTTTCTTGGGTAAGTTTTTGGTCGTGGATGTCAATAAATGTCATTAAATCAGCAGGTTTTCCCCTGTACGTGATGGTCTTTGAATATTGATCGATCCATCTTACTTCCCCGCTTTTGGTAACCCCTCGATAGGAATAATGAGTAACAACCCCATCCCTGATCCCTGCCGCTTTCTTTCGCCCCTGTTCCATTACAAAATGGCGATCGCCAGGGTAGATCAGTTCTGCAGTGTCACCCACTGTCCAATTCCTTATCTCTTCCCATGTATATCCAGTCATTACTGAGTATGCTTGATTCGCATATTTGATTCTGTCATCTTGAACAATTACAATCGCCATCAATGATTGCTCAGAAATCAACTTGAATTTCTCTTCACTCTCCCGCAGTGCCTCCTCCGCCCGCTTACGCTCAAAGGCTTCATCTTCTAATTCCTTGACCTTTTGTTCCAATTCTTTATAGGTTGGCTTACTTTCCATTGGAAAATGCTCCTTTTTCCTCGTTGACAATCTCGGGATCACGACCTTTCCAGAAAGACCTTGACTTCATCACCTTTCCCACCAGGATGCGCACCAGGATGTACAGGGGAATAAAGACAAAAGCATATCCCACACTGTTGCCGACAAAGGGTAGGTCCAGCGGGAGCGGGAACTTGACGGCGGAAAAACGCAGGTTCAGCCAGCCAAGGGCTAAGGGAATCGGCCAGAGAGAGGCTGCCGCCATGGCCACCTGCAGAAAAAAGGTTTTACCGTAGGCCTCGTTGGCCAGCTTGTTGATGGCTTTGTAGGATTCTTTGTCCCCGGCCTTGAGGGCATTCATGCTCTGCGTGTGCCGCAGGCTGGTTTCCTCCAAACCCTCCTTTACATGCCGCAGATTCACACGCATCACCAGAGCCATGGTCACTCTGCCTGACAGAGTGGACCACAGGGCCAGGATCAATGTGCCCAACCACCAGCCCAACATGGGATTATTCGGCCACCGATAGGGGGCAATCAGGAATTGATCAATACCGTTTATGAGACCGGAAACAATATCCATCTTAGAAGGCGGAAAAAGTGTCGTACACCGGCCCGGCCCAGCCCGGACCGACCCGGCGCACGTGAGAATAATCCAGGATCATCAGAATGGCGGGACAATACTGTAGCCTAAGAACCCTTTGGTGATGTACCTGAGGCCCACATAAAAAGCGAGCAGCACAAAAAGCCGTTTGAGCCAGATGTCCGGGATATACTTGGAGGTACGGGGTCCGATCATACTCCCGATGAAGATGCCCACCAGTTCCGCACCGATAAAACCCCACTGGATCGGAACGCCTTTACCCACCATATAACTGAAGATGGAAACGATCATGCCTACCAGAACCACCAGGCCGCTGGTGCCGGCCACCAGGAACATGGGGAGACCCGCCACCGTTGTGAGAAACGGTACATACAGGAAACCACCGCCAACCCCCAGAAACGACGCCAGCGCCGCAATGAAGACACCGCCCAGCATGGGGATAAAGGCTTTGAATTTAAACTCCACCCCGTAAAAACTGAATCGGATGGTTCCCACAAAGAAGGTCAAGACCCAACCTGCCAGGGCCAGGAGGTAGGCCACCCATTTGGCACCGCCGCCCAGGTTGGCCCAGAGCGCACTGGCCACCACCACGGCAAGTGCCACAAACATAATGGTCCAGCTGCCCTCAAGCACTTTAACCCCCTGCTTGCTGTCCCCGCCCTTCTTGGCCTCTTTTTCAAAAGCCGCCGCCGCTTCCTTGGCTTTTTT
The DNA here is from genome assembly GCA_964588535.1 of uncultured Desulfobacteraceae bacterium. Classification (GTDB taxonomy): domain Bacteria; phylum Desulfobacterota; class DSM-4660; order Desulfatiglandales; family Desulfatiglandaceae; genus NaphS2. Next base: position 8,487 of record CAZPQA010000087.1, on the reverse strand, counting down.
TCGCTTGGCCTGGCCTCCCTTAGTAGTTTCGCGGAAAAGAATGATGCCCAATGCCAGCACCGCAATACCAAAGTAACCGATATAAGACTTCAGGCTGATTTTGCCGGCGGTCAGATCCGGGATGAGCCAAGACCCCCCGACCCCGCCAATGGCCAGGCACATGCCCAGGGGGGCCACCAGTCGACCCATTTTATAATAGTTGAAACTGGAGATTAAACCGCTCAGGCCCACCAGCCACTGGTTGGACACACGGATGGAATCGGTCAGCAGTTTGTTCATGGGGTACCCTTTGCCGAAATCCTTGGCATAGTCCCCCAGACCGAATATGGTGATGTGCCCCACACCGGCCATAATGCCACCGAATGCGCCCACCGTGGAAAAGATCCAGCCCACCCATATGGCCCACAGAAAGCCGAGTATGAAATTGACTTTAGGCGCACCGGGAATCCCCAGGAAACCGGGTTCCGCATCCTTGGTAATTTTTCCGTCGCTGATCCCCTGTGAAATGGCCTCTGAAAGGCTGTCCGCCGAGGCGGAGGTGGTCGCAAGTAATACAACGGTAAAGACACTGACCACCAACAGAACACACAAAATCCATCTCGTACTTCTTTTCATACCCCTCCCCCCTTGTAACTGGTTTGATTTAATGAAAGCGATTAATCAGCTTAGAGCATCATGATTTATGCATCAAGGAAAAAAATAAAAACCTTGAGGTCTTTCAGTTTATCCTTGACCTGTTTGGGCGCTATGGATATTTGTAACTGTTCGCAGGGTGCAGTTGTCAGGGTGCAGGAAATCAGCATGTTTTAGCTAATTCTTTTTGAATAATGTCGCTCAATCATACACCTCTTTTGCATGCATCCGAATCTCGAGTCGCATTCTGCCCCCTGACAACTGTCCCCTGCACCCTGTGAACGGTTATGGATATTTTTTACAAACCCAGCGGCACTTATAATCCTAGAGGAGATTCAGATGATCCCCATCAGAACAAAAATCGTCTGCACCATCGGACCTGCAAGCAGTTCGCGAAAGGCATTGAAAGAACTGATTCTGGCAGGCATGAACGTGGCCAGACTCAATTTTTCACATGGCACCCATGCGGGCCATAAGAAGGTAGCCGATTCGGTGAAATCCCTCTCGCGATCGCTTAAACGGCCCGTAGCCATCATGCTGGACCTCCAGGGACCCAAGATTCGAACGGGCCTGGTCAAAGGGGGCAGTCTTATGATAAAGGCCCATGATCCCTTCACCATCACAACCCGTGCCATAAAGGGCGAACCCGGTATCATTTCAACGGCCTATCGGGGTATCACCAAGGACCTTCAGCCAGGCGACAGGATCCTCATGGACGATGGTTTGATTGAATTAAAGGTGCGAAGCAAAAATAAAAAGGATCTTTTCTGCGAAGTAATAACCGGCGGAATGGTCGGCGAGCACAAGGGGATCAATCTGCCCGGCATCACCACCGGCATTGACGCGGTCACGGAAAAAGATAAAAAAGATCTGGATTTCGGGCTGGATATGGGGATCGATTTTGTGGCCGCCTCTTTTGTTCGCAGTGCCGGGGATGTCCAGATCCTGAAACGCATTCTCAAAAAGAAAGGCGTGAACATCCCCGTGATCTCTAAAATTGAAAAGCCAGAAGCCCTCGACAAGCTGGGGGAAATCCTCGACGCAAGTGAGGGCATCATGGTGGCACGGGGAGATCTGGGCGTTGAGCTTTCGCCTGAGAAAGTGCCGGTGGCACAGAAAAAAATGATCGCACTGGCGAACCAGAAACGAAAACTGGTCATTACCGCCACGCAAATGCTGGAGTCCATGACGGAGCACCCACTGCCCACCCGCGCTGAGGCTTCCGACGTTGCCAATGCCATCGTGGACGGTACCGATGCCATCATGCTGAGTGGGGAAACATCCGTGGGGAAATACCCGGTAAAGGCCGTAAAAATGATGGCGAGAATCGCCAGGGTAACTGAAAAGAATTTTCCGGCAACCGCTCCTTTTTCACGTAAAACGTCCAGTTTTTCCGACACCATTTCAGAGGCCGCCTGCCTGGCAGCTGAAAACCTGGGGCTCAGCGCCATTACGCCCTTTTCCCAATCCGGTTTCACGGCCCGGCTCATTTCAAAATACAGGCCCTCGGTTCCCATTATCGCCCTTACGCCCACCGAAGCCGTTCAACGGTCCCTTGCCCTCAGCTGGGGCGTAAAAGCCCTCTTGCTGCCCCTCATGGACAATTCGGACATCATGATCAAGGCCATGGAAAAACAGCTTCGAAATAAAAGGCTGGTTCGAAAAAATGATCGCATTATCATCGTTGCGGGATTCCCGCTTATGAAACAAGGAAAAACCAACATGATGAAACTGCATGTGGTGGGAGAGGAGTAGCGATTGCGGAATTCGGATTGCGGATTGCGGATTGTGAAAAAGTCAGCAATCAATGAACACTTGCGTTTCCAAAAGATTTTCTGATATTGTCGGTTTTCAAAAGTGTGCGGAATCTAGCAACCCCAAAGACTTCTTTTAATCAATCTGTGGAACCTAAAAAATGATCGGTATATCCAAACTCTATTGTGGTACAGTGGAGCCCTCCGATGCGCTTCGGTACGGAAGGCAATCCAAGGATCTCCCCTCTCATCTCCTTCAGTTTTCTGAAGACAAACGCCCCGTGGTGGTGTGGAATATCACCAAGGCCTGCAACCTCAAGTGCGTCCATTGCTACGCCAGAGCGGTTGAACAAAAATCCAAAGGGGAACTCTCCCATGAAGAGGGGTTGCGCCTGATTGACGATCTCGCGGACTTCGGTTCGCCGGTGATCCTGTTTTCAGGGGGCGAACCGCTCATGCGGCCCGATCTGGTGGACCTGGCCAACTATGCGGTATCTAAAGGGATGCGAGCGGTTATTTCCACCAACGGTACCCTCATTACACCCCAAAAGGCCGAGGAATTAAAAAAAGTGGGTCTTTCCTATGTGGGGGTCAGCCTCGATGGAATGGAAGAAATAAACGACCGATTTCGCGGCAAAAAGAGCGCCTTTAAAGACGCCATGGAAGGGATCCGGAACTGCCAGGCGGTGGGTCTCAAGGTGGGCCTGCGGTTTACCATCAACCGAATGAATGCCATGGAAATCCCCCGCATCTTTGATCTGGTGGAAGAGATGGAGATTCCACGGATCTGTTTTTACCACCTGGTGTATGCGGGACGCGGGTCAAACATGGTGGAAGAAGACCTGACACACAACCAGACCCGGGCTGTGGTTGACCTGATTATGGACCGGACCCGAGACCTTCATGAGCGGGGAAAGCCCAAAGAAGTGCTCACCGTAGACAACCATGCGGACGGCCCTTTTATATACCTTCGCATGCTGAAAGAAAAGGACCCCAGAGCGGAAGATGTGCTGCAACTGCTCAGGATGAACGAAGGGAACAGTTCGGGACTCGGCATCGGATGCGTCAGCTGGGACGGAGAGGTTCATGCAGACCAGTTCTGGCGGCATTACAGTTTCGGAAACGTCTTGGATCGCCCTTTCAGTGAAATCTGGTCGGATCTTTCCAATCCCTTGATGACAAAACTGAAAGAGAAGAAGAAATATGTCAAAGACCGTTGCGCCACTTGTCGGTGGCTGGACGTGTGCGCCGGAAATTTCAGGGTCAGGGCTGAAGCAGTGACCGGTGATATCTGGGCCGCTGAACCGGCCTGCTACCTGACCGATGAAGAAATATCATAACCGTTCACAGGGTGCAGGGGACAGTTGTCAGGGTGCAGGATGTAATTCGATGATAGATGTATGCGAAAGGGGAGAACAATACCCATGATCATAAGACCGCGACGACTCAGAAGAACCCACACCATCCGTGAAATGGTTCGAGAAACCCACCTTTCCACCCGGGATTTCATTGCGCCCCTGTTTGTGAAGCATGGAAATAACTGCCAGGATCCCATCTTGACCATGCCCGGTCAGTTTCAATTTTCACCGGATACCCTTGTGGGAGAAGCTGAGGAACTCTGGTCCTCGGGCGTTCCCGCCCTGATCCTTTTTGGACTCCCCGATGAAAAAGACCCCACGGGGAGCCGGTCCTGGGCCGATGATGGTATTGTACAACTGGCTATCAAAGCCGTCAAAGACCATTTGCCTGACATGGTGGTCATGACAGATGTGTGCCTCTGCGAATATACGGATCACGGGCACTGCGGCGTTATTTCAGAGGGTGTGGTGGATAACGACGCCACCCTGGAGTTGCTGGCCCGGCAAGCGGTCAGCCATTGCGAAGCGGGAGCGGATTTTGTTGCCCCCTCAGACATGATGGACGGTCGCGTCGGCCATATTCGACGTGCCCTGGATGATGCCGATTACAAAGACCGGGGCATCCTTTCCTATGCCGTCAAATACGCGTCCGCATTTTACGGTCCCTTTCGGGATGCAGCGGATTCGGCGCCCCAGTTCGGTGATCGCACCGGCTACCAGATGGACCCGGCCAATACCCTGGAAGCCCTTAAAGAGGCGGAATTGGACATTGAAGAGGGGGCAGACATGATCATGGTCAAACCCGCCCTGCCCTACCTGGATATCGTAAGCCGGGTTCGCGAAATCACTTTGCTTCCCCTGGCCGCTTATAATGTGAGCGGTGAATATGCCATGGTGAAAGCCGCGGCCTCAAAAGGCTGGCTGGACGGTGAACGGGCCATGATGGAAATGCTCATGGCCATCAAGCGGGCGGGAGCCGACCTGATTCTCACCTATTTTGCAAAAGAAGCAGCCCGGAAATTGAAAAATGAAAGCTGAACCCACGCATCCCTACTCAATCCCCCATGATCCGTCATCCGTCATCCGTCATCCGTCATCCGCCCCCCGGTTAGTGGCCTGGGAATTAACACGAAAATGCAATCTCAATTGCGTTCACTGCCGGGCCGGCGCCGATCGGGGGCCGTACCCCGGAGAACTGGATACGGAAAAATGCCTTGAAATACTTACGCAAATCCAAAAGGTGGGGAACCCCATCGTGATCCTCACGGGCGGCGAACCCCTTTTGAGGGAAGACATATTTGATCTGGCCGCAGCAGGCACCGACATGGGCCTTCGCATGGTCATGGCCACCAACGGAACCCTTCTGACACCTGAAACCATCGCCCGGATGAAAACATCCGGCATCCAACGGCTCAGCATCTCCATCGACGGCGCAACCGCAAAACAGCACGACGCCTTCAGGCAGGTGCCCGGGGCCTATGAAAGGGCGATGGAAGGAATCGGGATGCTGAACCAGAACGATTTTGAATTCCAGATCAACACCACCGTTTCCCGCCATAACGTAAATGAACTTGAAAAAATTATAAACCTGTCCGTTGAGCTCGGAGCTGTCGCCCACCACATCTTCCTGCTGGTCCCCACGGGCCGGGCCAAAGAAATGGTCAACCAGGAAATCGATGCCATTGAATATGAAAAATTGCTACACTGGTTTTACCGCATGCGGGATCAGGTTCCCCTTCACCTGAAAGCGACCTGCGCGCCCCATTACTATCGCATACTGCGCCAGGAGGCGCGTAAAAGAGGTAAAAAGGTCAGTTTTGAAACCTACGGCCTGGATGGTGTTACAAGAGGGTGCCTGAGCGGAACGTCTTTTTGCTTCATCTCCAACACCGGTATGGTGCAACCGTGCGGTTACCTGGAGCTTAGTTGCGGAGACCTCAAAACGTCATCATTTCAATCGGTCTGGGCGGATTCCAAAATTTTCAATTCGTTAAGAGATTTTTCAGCATATAAGGGAAAATGCGGCAGGTGCGGCTACATCCGGTTTTGCGGGGGATGTAGGGCTCGCGCCTATGAAGCCACCGGCGACTATCTGGCCGAGGAACCCCTCTGTGTATACGAACCGGGCGCACAATAGAAACTGACGAACGTCCAACATCGAACGTTCAACATCGAATGATGAATGGGAATGGATACCAAATACCGTAAAATCCTAAACGAAATTCAGTCTGATTTCCCTATTTCATCCCGGCCTTTTCGCGACCTGGGCGACCGGCTCCACATGACAGAGAGTGCGGTTATTGACGCCATAAAACGCCTTAAAGAAAAAGGTGTTATCAGGCGAATCGGGGGCAATTTCCAGACTTCGAAATTGAATTTTGTCAGTACCCTCTGTGCCGCACGCGTGCCCGATGAAAAAATTGACCATTTCGTTGAAACGGTAAACGCATATCCGGGCGTAACCCACAACTATCTGAGAGCCCATTCCTACAATGTCTGGTTTACCTTCATTGCTGAGAAAATGGCTGTTATCGAAGATTCACTTGAGACCATTCGGCAGAAAACCGGCGTGACAGAGATTTTAAACCTTCCCGCCGAAGAAATGTTTAAGATTAAGGTCGATTTTGCGGTTTAATCGCTGAGACCCAAAATGTTAAAGGGTTTCATTACACCCAATTATAAGACTAAAGGTAAATACTATGTTTAAAAACATTCTGGTTCCAACGGATTTTCTGGATGATAATCAACATGCCCTGGAGATTGCCGTCAGGCTTTGCTCCATGGACAACGGCAAAATCTGTCTGCTGCATGTGATTGAGGTCATCCAAAACACGACTTATAAAGAATTTGAAGATTTTTACAGCAGCCTTGAAAAACGTTCTTTTGAAGGCCTCAATACCATCATTGATCGCCTGGACCTCACCGGAACGACTGTGGACCCACAGGTGGTGTACGGCAACAGAACCCATGAAATTGTCCGTTACGCAGAAGAGAACAATGTGGATTTGATTATCATGAAATCCCACAAAGTTGATCTTGAGGAACGAAGCCAGGGATGGGGAACCATCAGCTACAAAGTGAGTATTCTGGCGCAATGCCCTGTTCTACTCGTGAAGTAAACGGTCTTTTTTGGAAAAACCCGCATCACCCATATCCTTTGCCAAACAGCTGCAAGTTTTTCTGCCGTTTGCGCTGGGGTATTTCCTTTCCTACCTCTATCGGGTCATTAACGCTGTACTGGCCCCCGACCTGGCTGCCGACCTGGGCGTGGATCCCTCCGGGCTGGGGTTGCTCACGGCGACCTATTTCATTACCTTTGCGGCGTTTCAACTCCCCTTAGGCATTTTACTGGACCGGTTCGGCCCCCGCAGGATTGAAGCAGGGCTGCTGATCCTGGCCGCGGCCGGGGCCTTTATATTTGCCAACGCCGGCACCTTGACCGGTCTGGTCATTGGCCGGGGTCTCATCGGTTTTGGCGTCTCGGCATGCCTGATGGCGGCCTTCAAGGCCTTTGTGATCTGGTTTCCCAAACAGCAACTACCCCGGATCAACGGTTTTCAAATGGCGGCGGGGGGGTTGGGCGCCCTTGCGGCTACGTCCCCGGTGGAGTCGGCCTTGACCGTGACGGATTGGCGCGGGATCTTCACGCTGCTGGCAGCACTCACCGTTCTGGTGGCAGCGGTCATATTCTTCATTGTACCCGAACGGAAAAGTGCCAACAAGGAAGAGTCCTTCGCAGATCAGATGCGGGAGATGGGGACCATCCTGAGGAGTCTCCATTTCTGGCGGATTGCGCCCTGGGCCACCTTGAGCCAGGGCACCTTCCTGGCGGTTCACGGACTCTGGGCAGGACCGTGGTTGCGGGATGTGGCAGGATACGACCGTTCCTCGGTAGCCGGCACATTGCTCTTACTGGCGGTGGCCATGGTTCTGGGCTTTGTCACACTGGGGACAGCGGCAGAACGCCTCAGCAGACGCGGCATCTCGACCATGGCGGTGGGGGCAATGGGCATGGGCCTTTTCATGGCCGTGATGGTACTGATTGTGTCGGGGAATAAATCCGGGGCCACATTGATGTGGATGCTGTTCGGATTTTTCGGTACATCCGGTATTCTGCCTTATGCAGCGCTTTCGCAAAGCTTTCCCCTGCACCTTTCCGGCAGGGTGAACACAGCACTGAACCTGCTGGTGTTTCTGGGGGCCTTTGCGGCCCAATGGGGTATCGGGGCCATCATCGGCATTTGGCCCACCACCCAATCGGGAGGATATGCACCTGCGGGTTATCAGGCAGCCTTCGGCATACTGCTGTTTATTCAGCTCATCACCATCTTCTGGTTCTGGTTTGCTAGCGCCCTTTTGAAAAAAGCCTCATGCCAGCCGGTTAGCAATATGTAATCCGACAGTTTTCAAATAACTTCAAAGAAGGCATCCGATCATGTCTTGAAAAACGAAATCCCGTATTTACCGGAAAATAATCCGGTCTACAGGAGGTCCCATGTTTGATTACCTGCTTGATGAATCACAGAAAAAATTTCTTGGTGAGGTGCGCAATTTTGTAAACTGGGTGCCCCGGGAGATGATCCTCGATATGGATGCGGACCGGATCAAATTTCCCAAGGCCTTTCTGAAAGAGGCGGGATTGCGGAATCTTCTGGGGTGCCGTTACCCCGAAAAGTGGGGCGGCCGGGAAATGGACTGGGTCACCACCTGCGCCATCCTGGAAGAAATCGGAACCCTCGGGT
>CAZPQA010000086.1:0-13833 GCA_964588535.1 uncultured Desulfobacteraceae bacterium | reverse complement strand
AGAGCCTTATACGCCTCAGAGCCATGGCCGAAATTTTCGGACAGCTGGAAGAAAAGACCAACGTTGTCTTAAGGGAAGTGTTGAACGGACACGGCAATAAAACGAGCTGACCCATTTCAACAATTTTATACAAAGTGAGCAATAATATTTTCTTCGCGCCTGTAGCTCAGCTGGATAGAGCAGCGGACTTCTAATCCGCAGGCCGCACGTTCGAGTCGTGCCAGGCGCGCCAGTAATAACGAGGGCTTACAGCATATCGCTGTAGGTTCTTTTTCATATCTGCCCGGTTTTGGTCAAACTTTGGTCAAAAGAACTTTCCATGAGACACCAAAAAACCGAGTGACATCCTTCAATAATCAAATAATTTGTGATCATGAGGATCTCTGTATGACCCATCTTTTTGAACCTTCTGAAATCAATGGTATGGTTCTGCCGAACCGTTTTATTCGCTCAGCCACTTGGGATGGTTTGGCACGCGTTATTGGCGAGTCACACCGTCGCTAGAGATGGGGGGATGGGAGTTAGATATACTGCCCCGGAATTCTGAAGAGTTTCCACCGGGTCTTGTCTATGGCCAGCGATTCGGTTTGAGTTGAAGGAGAAAATCGTCAACCGGCCAACAGTAAATCCCATCAACCATCAGTTTCTCTTCTCCTCGATATAACAATATCCCATTGGCTTCAGGAAAGTCGCTCAGGAACGTTTTAAGTGATCTTAGGCTTTTGGGATGAATTTGTTTTGCATTCTTAACATCCATGGCGTAGAAGTGGTGCTCTCCATACAATACAAAATCAACCTCAGAGCCCCCTCTGGAACGCCAGAAATAACAGTCCACCTGATCGTCCGAGTAATCGCACCAGGCTTTAAGATGCTGTAAAACGAGGCCTTCCAGCGCCATCCCACCAATTTCATTGGGACTGTCAAGCGGTCCCTTGGGGCGCAAATGGTAGTAAACACTTGCATCAAACAAATAAAATTTTGGCAGTGCCGTCATTGCACGTTTCGCACGTTTGGTAAAGACGGGAAGCTTATACCCCAATAACAGATCTTCAATAATCGATAGATAGTTCTCGACAATCTTTCGGGAAACCTGACATTCTCTGGCGATATTACTGAGGTTTAGAATACTGCCGTGAGAAAAGCTGATGGTTTCCAGAAAGCGGGCGAAGGCGCCGATGTCTCTTACCAAGCCCTCTTCCTTGACTTCTTCCTTCAGGTAGAGGGTAATGTAGGTTGCTAGTGTTTTGCCGGGTGCATTTGCCGATACGATTAAAGGAATCAGGCCATTTCTGAGCGCCGCGTTAATTGAAAAGTCAACACCCAATTCAGCAGCCATAAATGGATGGAAATGGGTTAGGAGGGCACGGCCAGCCAACAGGTTTACGCCGCCCCGGCGCAGTTTTCGAGCACTGGAGCCAGTCAGGATAAATTGATGTGTTTTGTATTCCTCGATCAAACTGTGGATGCTGTCCAGCAGTGCCGGCGCCTTTTGGACTTCGTCAATAATGTATCTTGTTATCCGTGGGTTCGCCTTGACAATTTGTTTGATCCGTTCCGGATGTGCAATATGGTTTCTAAATGTCCTGTCATCCAACAAGTCAACCAGATAGGCATCTGGAAATGTTTTTTTAAGCCAGGTGGATTTACCTGTACCTCTTGGGCCAAAAATAAAAAAGCTATCAGCAGGAGCGCCAAAAAATCTTTCAATGAATTTTTTCATCATTCCCCCCATTTGACCATCTCAAAACCAACCTGTCAGGTAAAACCTGCGTCTCAATTTTACCCTTCCAGGGTAAAAATGCAAGCACTTTTTTAAAATACCTAAAACCAATGTCATTAACTCTTCGCGCCTGTAGCTCAGTTGGATATACACACCATATCCAGACAGTACCGCTTAAATCGTACAAACCAGAATCGTGGAACCAATCCATCCCTCACTCAGTTAGGAAAATGCTTGCGCAGCCGGGTGGCGAAATTATATCATCACCGGAATCATCCTTGCGTATAAAATTCCGGGGACACAATAAATTATTTGGTTTTCTTCTTTTTCCACTGACCTTTCAATTGGCAATAATTTAGAGTTTTGTCCCCGGAATTTAGGACGATTTCAGTAAATGGGGTGGGGGAGTTTTTGGTATGAAAGAAAAATGCAGTTTTCCATGGGTCCTCCTGGTGGTCTTTCCCATAGCGCTTTTCTTTGCATCACCATCCTTTGCCGGGGTTCTAAAAATCCAGACGCAGACCACGATAGAGACTGCAGAAAGCCAGGTCAAGGTAACGGTGTCCCTTGCCAATGAGGGTACCGCCACCGCCTATAATCTTCAAGTTCACCTGAAATTCGTAGGGGCGAAAAACCCAGTTTTAAATTGGGCGCCCCTACATTCAAAGGTCATCCCTCAGCTTTATCCGGGCGGATCCAGTACGTTTGCTTTTGAAAAAGATACTGAAGGGGTCAAAATGGGTCGATACCCTTTGACAGTCTTGGTGGATTTTCACGATTCGAACCAATATCCTTTTTCAGCGCTATCCGGTATGACATTTTCCGTGGGACCCAACGTCAACCCTGACCTTGCAGTCCTGGGGAAGAATATCACCATGGATAAAAAACAAGCGCTCTCACTGAACATCAAAAACATCGGCGCCAATGAAAAGCACATTCTGGCGACCCTTATCCTTCCCCGGGAACTCTCAACGCCAACGCCTGAAATCAACTTCCAGATGGGTCCCAGATCCCAGAAGGACTTGAATTTTGAGATCCGCAATTTTTCAGCCCTTCCCGGAGCAGATTACCCGGTCTTCTGCTATTTTGAATACGACCTGGAAAACATTCACCATACGGCAGTCTGCACAGCAATTATCAAAATCATCGAACCGGAGAATCTGTTTCGGCGATACCGGTGGTTATGGATGGTGGTCGCCGCGGTTCTCATCATAGCGTTTCTGAGCATTGCAATCAAAAATCGCAGAAAATCTTCGGGATAAGCAACCCATGAAAGTTATTTTTCACGGTGATGATTTCGGATTAACCCCCGGCGTAAACCATGGGATCATCAGTGCTTTTAAACGGGGACTGCTGACAAGCACTTCGCTCGTGGCGGTGGGTGAAGCGGCGGAAGAAGCCATGGATCTGGCCCTTGAAAATTCAGACCTCGATGTGGGAATTCACCTGGTGCTTGCGGATGAACCGCCCCTGCTGGCGCCTGAAGCCCTGTCAACCCTGATCTCCCAACATGGGCTGCTGCCCTCCCGGAACCGGATTTTAGGGACCATTTTTTCCCGAAAGCTGGATTATGGACAGGTTGAGGCAGAGTGGTGCGCTCAGGTGGAAAAAGTGCTAAGTACCGGCATCAAAATCAGCCACCTGGACAGTCACCAGTTCGTTCACCTCTTCCCGGGACTTTTCAATGTTTGCCGACATCTCACTCGACGATACAACATCCCGTTTATCAGAAGCGCCATGATAGAGCCCTTGCTTTTCAGCGCATTGACCTACCCTGACATCGGATTCGACCGGTTGCTGCAGTGGGCCTGCCTTAGGGGATGGACTCGGCTTATGGCTCTAAGAGGCTGTTTTCCCCCTGAAGCCACTATCCCGTCTGTCGGTTTTTTGAATGCCGGAGGGCGAATGGATTGTACCATGGTATTGGAGATTCTGGATAAGCTGGCAAAAAATCAACAATACTCCCGGATGGAATTCATTCTTCATCCCGGCATGGGAGACAACCACACCCATAGCAAATATAAACACTGGCACTACTTCTGGGAAAATGACCTGGCGCTCTTGTTGAATGACGATCTTCGAAAAGGGCTCGAGATGCGCAATATCAAAACCACCTCCTTTGGAAAAGAACGATGATGCGACCCAGCACAATACTGCTCATCAATCCCCACTGGCAGGGTATCAGGCCACAGATGCAGCCACAATTCAAAAGGCTCTGGCAGCCGCTGGATCTTGCCCTGGCCGCGGCGCTCCTCGAAAAGAACGGCTTTACCGTACAAATCCTGGACAACAATGTGGACCGGTTGTCGCCTGCGGCCGTTGGCCGTCTGGCTGAAGGATTTGAAAAAACTTTCATCACCTCAACACCCTATGACCGGTGGCAGTGCCCGTCCCTGGATATTCAATTCTTTTTTGACACCCTTGCCCATATTCCTCGAAATCGCCTGTACATCATGGGCGCCCATGTGACCGAGCGCCCGGAAGCCATCCTCAAACAAAGCGGGGCCCGGGCCGCCATCCTGGGGGAACCGGAACAGACCATACTGGATATTGCGCAACAGGATAAGACCGACGAAATTTCTGCTGATATTTCTGCTAGGATACAAAGCGTTGCCTACCTCAAAGGGGACCGGTTGGTCAAAACGGCGCCCAGAGACAATCCGGTTGATTTAAATCAGCTTCCACGCCCGGCCTACCATCTGCTGAAGATGGATCGATACCGTTATGAGTTCATGGGAAAGAATTTTGCCATTCTGGAAGGTTCCAGAGGGTGCCCTCACGGCTGCAGCTTCTGCTATTTGGGTATGTACGGCCCCCGTTTCAGGCAGAAACACCTGGACCACCTCCTGGATGAAGTCCGGCATGTAAACCGGGAATTCCAGGTGCAAAACATCTATTTCATGGACCTCGAATTCGGCCTCAACCGAAAATACCTGATCTCCCTCTGCAAATCCCTGGTCGATCTGAACCTCGGCGTTCAGTGGTGTTGTCAGACACGGGTGACGGATGTGGACGGGGAAGTTCTAAAATGGATGAAAAAGGCGGGTTGTCGTCTGATCCATTTTGGGGTGGAGGCAGGAAGCGACCGAATACTGCGCCAAACCGGAAAAGGGATTACTGTAAACGACTGTGTTCGAGCCCTGAACTTGACCCGGAAAGCCGGCATTAAAACGGCCCTGTTCATGAATTTCGGCTTTCCCGGGGAAACGTTACGCGAAATGGACGCCACCGTTAAACTGGCCATTCGGCTGAACCCGACCTATGCGGCATTTCATCTGATTGTTCCCTTTCCCGGCACACCGCTGGCCGGGCAAGCCAGGCTGGATATGGCGGCATTCCCCCCGCATCTATATCCCCATTACAACTTTATTGACCACGACCTTAAAACCTTGAAATCGGTTCTCAGAAGGGCCTATCTGCGTTTTTACCTGAGGCCCGCTTATCTGATGGGGTTGCTGCGCAGACCAATACGCCCCGGCCTGGATCAGGGGAGGCTTTTCATGAGGCTGCTCAAAGGATGACCCTTAACTGGCACATAAGATCATACCAGGATGGGGATGAAAAGCAGATCCTCGAGCTTCGCCAGGCGGTATTCGGGGATCTTGATCCGGTGCGGCTCAAAGAATCCACCTGGAAATGGCAGTTTCAAAACAACCCCTCAGGAAAAGCGATCTGTTTTCTGGCGGAATCAAACGGCGAGATTGTCGGCCAGTATGTAACCATTCCCACCCGGTTTTTCATTCACGGCAAAGAAACTCGGATCGCATTTTCCTGTGACACCATGATTCACCCCGAATACCGCCGTCAGGGCATGTTTTCTGCTTTGGCGCGTGAAGTGTATGATCACCTGGAAACCCAACTCAACATTGACCTGGTGTGGGGATTTCCCAACGACCAGTCCCTGCCCGGTTTCACTGGACAACTGGGGTGGCGGATGCTGCCCACCATACCCCTGACGGTGTTGCCCATAAGGCCCTTCAGTATGGTCTTTAACGCCCTTCCGTTCTTTAACAAAATGTTTAAAATCCCTCCGGCCCCAATTAAGAAGGGTGCTGACTTTTCATTTTCCCCCAAAATTCAAGGGCTCCACATGGTTCCCATTGAGCACTTTGACGAAGCCTTTGATGCCCTCTGGCAGAACCATTCAACAATAGCTCCTGTGATGCAGGTTCGAGACAGACGTTACCTTCAATGGCGATATCTTTCAGTCCCCGAATTTGGCTATCGTCCCTTTGCCGTTTTGCATGATGGACAACTGCTGGGCTATCTGGTGATCAGGATGATGGCATTAAAAGGTCAGATGTTTGGCGTCCTGGTGGATGTATTTCCTTTCCCAATGGGGTCGGTTTTGGTAATCCATGAAATTTTTTCCTTTGCACGACAATACGTCAAAGTCCACGGGGGGGATTTTCTGACTTGCCTTCTCCCCCTGAGGGAAGCGGGAATTCTGAAAAGGGCCGGTTTCAGAAGGGTTCCTGAGATCATCAACCCCAAAACATGGCGTCTGGGATATCGATGGGCGGGAAAGGGTCCTTTGGGGAACCTGGATTACTGGCATGTTGCTTATGGCGATACGGATGTGGTGTGAATAACCGATGAACGTCCAACATCGAACATCCAACGTTGAACATCGAATGAAAGGTACTATAGGGACTGATTTTTTCTCCATTCCATTCACCATTCGATGTTGGACGTTCGATGTTGGACGTTCACAGCTTTCTATTTGGATTTCAACCACAACCGGAACAGATTTCCAAACTTGTATAGTCCTTCATGGAACAGATTGAAGCGGCTTTCCCGCATGTCCGTACACTTGACCGGAATCTCTAAAAGCCTGCAGCCATCCCGGGAAGCCCGGTGAACGATTTCCACCACGTAGAAGGTATGGTCGTCTATGTGCTTAAGATATTGTTTCACCAGGTCTTTGCGGTACCCTTTGGCCGCAATGGAATAGTCGTGATAATTGATGTGCAACAATCGCCCGGCCAGGCGGATAAAGAGGTTGCTGGCTGCCTTTCGAGACCACGAGCGTTGTTGTTCACCCGTAATCTTGCTTCCAATGACCATATCCGAATGATCCAGCAGCCGGCAAGCCTCGGGGATAAAATCAAGGTTGATGGAAAGGTCCATGTCCACAGTGATAATCCGATCATAGGCGGCCATCCTGACCCCTTCCCGGAATGCCTCTCCCACACCCTTGGATTCCAGATGAAAAAATCGGACCGAATCATGTTTTTTACTCAATTCCCCTGCCAGACTCACCGTGCCGTCCGTGGAACCATTGCTGCCCAAAATCACCTCATAAGGCTGCTTCAGCACATCCAGGAATGCCAGCAGCTGGTGGGTGTTTTTCACCAACAGGTCTTCCTCGTTGTAAACCGGGATAAAAATCGTAATGCCGGAATCTGACATCATTTCGCAGGCATCTCCTGTAGCCGGTCTTTTGCAAAATTGGCCCAGATACTCCCGGAAAATTGACGGGCAGCCTTCTGGAACCAGACGCGAGCCTGACCGGTTTTACCCTGGTTCAGATAGCAAAGCCCCATATGGTACAGGACTTCCGCGGCCCGGGGCGTTTCTGGATAGGTTTCCATGAGCCATGCAAGCGACCGAAGGGTCTGTTCCCAGTCTTTCTCACGGTAATGGCACATGGCATAGTGGTATGCGGCCTGATCCACGATAATGGTCTGTGGAAATTCTTCCATCACCTGCTTAAAATATCGTCTGGCGCCGTGGTAATTCTCCTCTGTAAACGCTTTGATGCCCTGATTGTAGGGTAACACCGGGAATTGAGGGGACAATCGGACCAGAAAATAAGCCATCATTATAACCACCAGACCCAATCCGACACAAACCGCTTTATACACGTAACGGTCAAACCCTTTTGAAAACCGCCCTCTGGCGGTTGCTATCCTGGGGTAGAGGACCAGCAACCCGATGGCCATCATGGAAAGCAAGCCGCCCAGATAGTCTGGCCAGGTACGTCCATAATAGAGTCGAACGCTGGTTTTCTGGGGGTAGATCAGCATAAATGCGGGCGATACCCGATAGATTTGATCCGCCCCTTCCACCTTCCAGCTGGGATGATAGGAGATCTTGACCAGCAGGGGTTTTCCGGGGGAAGCGTTTTCAATGACAACTTCATCCTCTCCAACAACCTCTCGGATCGGACCAGCCTGCTCTAAAGGCGTCTTCGGGAGGGCTCTCACATCAGGGTTTTTCAGGACATGAAAACGGCTGCGGTCTTTTTGATCCACATTGTCTTTGAACACCAGTGGAACAGAGAGATCCCCGAGACGAAACCATTTGTAGGATAATTGGCGCCAGTCTTTTGTTGAGGCCATGACCGGCTTAGAGATCAACGGTTCTGCATATTTGCCGGAATTGCCCCTGACCCGATGAATTTCCCAGGGGCCGGAGCGGTAGTCAAAATCAAACAAGGGGGACCTTGTGACCGCGTAAATGGTCTCCGGTTCCACCAGGACAACCTCACCCACATTAAACAGTTTCAGGTGTTCATGGGCCTTCTCCAGATTAAACCGTGAATAGTTGTAATTGGGAATGGGCGTGGAAGGCTTTTGAGACAGTTCCGATTGCAGATAAAAGATAAAGGGGACCGACAGGCTGCCTTGAATGTAAACCCCTTCCAGAGTGGACCTGCCAGAAAAAAACGGCAGGTTTTCAAAAGCTCGCACCGTGCCCGCCCCCTGGTTCCGCATACTGTGCTCGTAAACGACCCTTGGGTCTTTCTCGTCACCCCTTAAGAATTCATTGACGGCGTTAAAGGGCTTCCACAGGGCCTTTGCCTCAAAGCCAGCGTAGTTGGACCCCGCCCAGCTCCTGCAGATGGTCTCCCGGCTGTCCACCCATAAAAACGTCAGCACCAGGACTGCCAGGGCACCCAGCATCTTCTGGGTGCGGGGGACGGAAATCAGCGACCATAAAAACGCGCCCCCAATGACCAGGAAAAACTGAAAAAAAGGCAGAAAACGAATATCCACCAGGCCGAGCCGATATCCGATGAAGTACATGGTCAGACCGGAAAAGGAGATAAACCAAACATAGGCCCAGGGTCTGGGCAACAGGCCCGGACCGGTCCTGCGGTGCCTGAAAAACATCCATACGGTTCCGATCACCGCAAACGCCATGAACGGATAGAGGATGACGGGTAAAACCTCCCGCAGGATCTGATCCCAGCTGAAAAAGATCCACAGGATGCTGAACCGGGTGGTATAGGGAAGAAAGGACATGAGGGGAATCAACCAGAACCCCATGAGGCAGAAGGCCAGGATGTTGATCAACAGCAACCGCTTCAAGTTGGGCTTAAACTTCTTTCTGGAGATAAGAAAAAACAGTGAGGAAAACAACACAGCCAGAAGGGTATAACCGTGGCACAGTCCCACCAAAGAGAGTACGACCACACAGATTCGAAGTCCTTTGTTTTCAGACATGACCCGGTACAGCAGGCCCAGCCACAAAACCGCCAGGGAAAAGCCTAAGCTGTAACAGAATGTCCCCGCCAGGGTGCTGGGGATATTGCCGCCCCACATGGAATTTCCTTCCATAAAAAGAAACGAAAGGGAAAATAAGGCACCCGTAATGGGGATGGGGAACGGCTGTTTGAGCAGACGAAAGAAAAGATACGTACAGGGGGGCAGCAGAAACGTGCCCAATAGGGTGGTCACTTTAAAGGCAATCTGCAATGGGATAATCCACGACAACACCGTCATAATCAGAAACGGCAGGGGAAAGTAGTTCTGGAGCATGGGGAAACCCGCCAGGTTTCCCTGGCACCATCCGGAAATCTTCCCCTTCGGCAGCAGATGGTCTTTCAGATACTGGGCCGTGTAATAATGGGAACCCGTATCCCCGCCGGTGGTGATGGTTTTTGAAAAAAGGGAGGCCGGTTCTAAATAACAGAGTAGAAAAGCAAAAACTGCCCCCATCATCAGTACATCAAAGACTATTATCCTTTTTTCACTGCCCTCTTCTATTACTGCCATTTCGCTTTTATCAGACCTTTTCAAAGGGTTTTCGTACCCAAACTGCAAATGCAGAAGCCTATCCACGGATACCACCCATGTCAACAAAAAGTACGGGGCTACGCGAAGTTCCGAGGACACACGATCGTGAGCCTCCTTCCGCTATTCGTGCTATAGATGCATAATGTTGCGCTGACACCAGTGTCAATAATTTATTGTGTCCCCCGAATTGCCGGAACTCTTTTTTCCTTGACATTGTTATGGGCATGGTTCAAAATTCACTATTATTTGGTTTCGGGATATTCGGACCATAGGAGAACAGGTCACCGGTCTGTCTCAATTGCCCCCGGACAGGTACTGTACTGAAGAGAAACCGTTGATGGATGATTCATTGACCACAAAAAAGGAGAGGAAATCATGAAAGCAATAAGAATTCTGTTCACATGTCTAATTGCTATAAGTTTTGTTGCGGCTCCTGCCATAGCTCAAGAAAACAGCACGTCAGACAAGGTTCTGCTATGTCCGCCCTCGAGTGTTTACAAACAGATACCTATTGAAGAAGCAAAAAGGATGAAAAACTATAGCCCTGCCAATCAATACCAAATATCTGTTGCGCCAGATTATTCATCCAATAACCCCAGCACAGAAAAGCAAGAAAAAGATTAACAGCCCGCAAATTGAACACAAGACAGGTTAATGAGAATCACGATACACCTAGAATTGTGGAGGATATCAAAATGTTTAGGAAAATGGTCCTTAATTCCATCTTTGCCCTTGCATTAATTCTTTTCGTTTTTAGCTCCCATGCGACGGCAGCATCCACCGTACTTTTTTGTTTGGAAGCAAATTGTTCTAATGTGACGGTCACCTTTGGCGGCCAAACTCACTCCAGTGCACTGACTTGCACCCACACAAGCTACGGGTGGACTGGAGTTCCCGCTGGCACATATTCCCTTTCTGCCAGCGGTTGCGGTTTAACGTGGTCGGGCTCTCTCACAGTAAACGGTACATCAACATATAGGGTCAGTCTTTGTCCTCCATCCGGGGGAGCGTGTTGCGCAACAGGTTGCGGGACGAGCGGTGCTTATAATTGTTCCCAGTGCAGCAGCGCGACGACCACAACCACCACTGCCGCTACCACAACCACCACTGCCGCTACCACAACCACCACTGCCGCTACCACGACAACCACTGCCGCTACCACGACAACCACTTCCGCTACTACGACAACCACTATTCCTACGTCCACTTCGGCATTATTTGTGAAAAATGCATCCGGTACAGAGGTGTTTGGCGTAGCCGCCAGTGGTGCCATCACAACTGCTTCCAGGCTTTATACCAATGGTGCATCAGGAGTCGGCGCTGCGCCGTTTGTTCTTGGCCAGGATATTGGTAACAGAGGAATTGTCATCACAGACAAAGCAGCGACTAATCCCAAGAGAATCTATTTCGGGTGGAATACCGGAGCTACTATGGAATATGTGGAAATCTTTGCCCTCCAGGAAGGTATTGCTTACAAAAACTTTGTTCTTGCACCGTTTGGTGGCAACGTCGGTATCGGAACCAGCAGTCCTTCATACCCGCTGCAAATGGGAAGCGGTGCTTATGTTTCAACAGGCGGTGTGTGGACCAATGCATCCAGCAGGGAATACAAGACAGACGTTAAACAGCTTTCAGCAGAGAAGGCCATGGCCGCACTCTCCCGACTTAAGCCGGTAGAATTCGCCTACAAGGTTGATACAGAAGAAAGGCATGTTGGGTTTATTGCAGAAGATGCGCCCGACATCGTGGCGTCAAAGGACAGGAAGGGTATGAGCCCTATGGACGTTGTTGCTGTCCTAACCAAGGTGGTTCAAGAGCAGCAAGACCTCCTCCGAGATCAGCGTAAAATTGCACAAGAACAGAAGAAAACCATAAGCGAGCTGTCGGAGAAAGTGGCGGAACTCGAAAGCAGGTTGAAGTCAAGAATTGTTAGTGGGGTTCAGGTACATGTACCCTTCGAATAGTCTGAGTTCCGTTTGTGTGATGTTGAGTCTTCTCCTATTCTGTGTGCTTGTGCCCTCTTGTAAAGCAAGTGACAAAAAACCTGACAGCGTCGAAAATTCTGCTTCGGTTGGTGTTGGTAACAAAGGGCTGTCAATGAGGGTTCTGTGGACCGTTTCTGCCTATCATATGGGGAAAAGTGCTGCTTGGGGAAAGGCCGAAGCACAGGGCATGCTTTTTAAACCACTGGATATTACTGCATCGAGCATCACCTTTGACGGTCAGACCTGCCGCAATGTGACATTTGAAACCGAAATTGTCGATGCGGCGAAATATCTGGCAGAAAGGTACCAAACAACACCACAAACCATTGGTTTTGAGGAGAAGACCCTTAAAGTCATCAAAACCGACTGTTTTCTTCCGGGATTTTCAGAATACATGCGTTTGAGGGATAGAAGGCTGATCGTTCCCATAAACGGCGTTTTGTTTTTCTTTGAGCCGGCGGTAAATCACTAAATCTGAATGCCCGAATGGTTTCGGAAAAAATAATGAGGTAAAAAATGCGAAAAACCGTACTTGTTTTTCTTTCCATTTTGTTAGTTGTTTCGTTGAGTATCTTTCAAAAAACTGCGGCATCAGATGATGATACGGCTAATGAACCTGTTGACTTAATGTTGCCGATACCATTGATACCCGAGCTGTCTGCAGATGGAAACACTTTATACAATGCTGTCCCCCTCATAGCCGTCGTGGATGACCCCAACCCATCGGCCCTGAGGCGAATCCCTGCCCCAGCCGGTATCTCAAACCAGCCTGAGGCGGCGACCGCCAGCTTTTCCATAACATACATCCCCGACGGTGATACCGACCTGTGGGGTGAACCGTGCTATACATTTCCAGAAGAAGCCAAGACCGCCTTTAATGCGGCGGCCAACATCTGGGCAAATATCCTCAACTCCGACGTCCCCATAACAATTAATGCCTGCTGGGCGGAGCTGGCGTCTTCATCGACTTTAGGATACGCCGGTGGTGGGACTTTAAGCAGAGACTTTACAGGTGCCACGCGATCAAACACCTGGTATTCAGGTTCACTGGCCAACACCTTAAACGGATCGGACTTGGTTCCTTCAAATTTCGACATGCACATCACCTATAATAGCCTCTTCGACTGGTATTACGGCACGGACGGCAATACTCCGTCAAACCAATATGATTTGATGACAGTTGTTCTGCACGAGATATGCCACGGGTTGAACTTCTCCGGATCAATGAGTTACTCGGGAGGGAGTGGCAGTTGGGGCTATAGCACCGGTTATCCGAACATTTATGATTACTTCATGAGGGACGGCTCCGGCATACAACTCATCAACACCAGCACTTACCCAAACGGATCCACAACCCTCGGCAGCGCCTTGACGTCGAATGATATATGGTTTCATGGGAGCCAGGCAATGGCGGCCAATGGTAATCAACGGGTGAAAATGTACGCCCCGTCTACCTGGAGCTCAGGATCAAGTTACTCCCACCTTGACTTTGATACATTCAACAATACGTCAAACCAACTGATGGTATATGCCATAAGCGCTGGTGAATCCGTTCACGATCCTGGAGTAGTTACCAAAGGTCTGCTGGAAGACTTGGGTTGGACTGTCGGTTCAACATCAAATATTTATGTCGATCCTGCGGGTTCATGCGGCGGCAACACGCCTTGCTATACCACCATCCAGACAGCCGTCGACGCTGCCAGCACCGGGGCTATCATAAAGATTGTTCAGGGGGACTACAACGAAAATGTCGAATTAAGCACATCCAAACAGGTAACCCTTTCCGGCGGATGGAATACTTCATACACGACCCAGTCATCAAACTCATCCGCCAATTCACTTGGCAGAAGTGCGGGCAACCTTATCGCCGACAGAGTGGGCGTACAACAGTAGGTTCGCATAGCCCCTGACTTGATTCCGCTTGTTTGTTCGTGTCAATCTGTATGGGGCTGTGGCTAATAGTAATTCTGACGTTTCACAGAGATTTTCATGAATCAATAGTGGTACCAATACTGGGCGACTGATAGTTCATCTTTTTTTGCCGAGGCCCTAACGCACCATCACCCTTGAAAGCAGGCGCCCGACCCTTTTGAGGCTCTGAAGG
>CAZPQA010000085.1:0-14240 GCA_964588535.1 uncultured Desulfobacteraceae bacterium | reverse complement strand
AAAAATGATTTTGTACCCGTACTGTTGAGGGTCGCTGAAATTTTTCTGGCCACCAGGCCCGACTTGCCCATGCCTGTTAGGATGACCCTTCCTCTGGCCTTCAAAATGACGGAGACCGCTTCCGCAAAAGTGGGGCCGATCTGTTCCGTGAGTCCCAATATGCTCTGAGCTTCAATCTGAAGCACTTCTTTGGCTTGTTCTATTAACATCTGCAAATTCCTGTAGGATATTTATGATAAACCTGCCCGCGTCACCGGAACCCAGGCACATCATTTCTTCTATCACTCATTACCGTTTACTCGATTAGCGAGGTTACGGATTGCCGTCATATATTCTAAAAACCCGCGAGCCAGGATGTCATTATGGTTGGCGCCGGGGATTTTAAGCAGGGTTTTATCATGGGCGGGGCAGGCGTCAAACAGGGTTTGCCCGTCAGAAAAGGGGATGATGTGGTCATGCTCCGCGTGAATGATCAGGGTGGGTTTGAAAAAGGTCTTTATTTTTGATATGTTATCAAAGCCTGACTTTTCATCCAACCCCATGGCCCCAAGATCGACGCCCAGAAGGGACAGGAGTGGGCTTGAAAAGGCAAACCCGCTTTCAATGATCAAACCGTCTATTTGAGCGCTGTGGTGAAAGGCGAGTTCGAGGGCTGACGCACTGCCCAAGGATCTTCCCATGATGATCAAAGGGCCCGCATAACCGCTGCTGGCATGTTTTTCTTTCACGAAATGAAAAATCCGATGGCAGTCCCGCATCATGGCGGTAACGGTGGGTTGCCCCGTTGAACGCCCGTAACCCCGATAATCAACGGGCAGAAAGTTGATGTCATTACGGTTGTAGAAAGGAGCCAGTTCATCGTAGTCCGACACGATTTCGCCGTTCCCATGAAAAAAAAGGATGGTGGGCGCGTTTTTTGCGCAGAGATATGCCCTGGCTCCCACCACGATATCGTCTTCAACGGGAATGAGGATGTCTTCTCCACCATTTCCATCCCCAGTCTGCTTCCATTCTGGTCTCGGATGAAAGAGATTCATGAGGATCTCCGGACGATCCAGGCTGGAATAATCGGTTTCAATAATTTTTTTCATGGAAAACATCTCCTTGAAAGTTTGAAACGTGCTGCCGCGCCGGAATTTGGCGAGATAGCCATGGCATTTCTCGGCAAAATGGCATAAAATTCTAAAAGCTGAGGAAGCGGTATCGATTCTTGCCCCATTTTCAACTTTTGTCAAGGATATGATAGACACTATTTATTCGAGGAGTGAGACATTGGAAAAACGCGTACAATCAAACGGTCCGGATAATGGAAAAAGACATGGGCTTTTGCCCCTTGACGGCGCTTTTTTGGACGGCCTGCACGCCCTTTCAGGTAAAAAAGCCTTGGACAGGGTTTCGAACCACCCTGATCCCCCCCGTTTGATCAAAAGCATGTCCAGTGAGGATTTTTTTTGGCTGATTAAAAAGGTGGGTGAGGATCAGTCTCTCGAATTGATGAAATTGGCCACTCTGGATCAATGGCAATATATTCTTGACGTGGAGTCCTGGCAGAAGGATCGCCTGGAGCTGAACCGTACGGGCCAATGGATGAAGCGGCTGTTGACAGCCGATCCCGAGCGATTTACAAAATGGCTCTTTTCTGATGGACAGGGGCTTGCTTATTATTACCTCTGTCAAAGTATTGTGGTGGAAGTGAAGAATGAAGATGATGAGATTTTTGAGGCCGGGCCCGAATTTTTTACCATCGACGGGTTTTTCTACATTCGGCCCGTGCAGGAAGATCAGCGGGAAACCGTTGAATCATTGCTGCGAAACATGGCCCAGGAGGATACCCTTAAATACCAGGCGCTTCTGACAGGGGTGGCCGGCGTACTGCCCGCGGAACTGGAAGAGGACATGTACCGCATCAGAAACGTTCGAATGGCGGAGCATGGCTTTCTTCCCAGGGAGGAGGCCATCGCGGTTTACGCCTCGCTGAACCCGGAGAGTTTGAAAACGAAAAAACATGATGCGAGTACCTGGCCGATCGCCAACCTGGAAGATGCCGGGGATGCTCCCCGGTGGCCGCTTCAGACCATCCAGGGGCAGAACCTGTTAACAAAAACCATCTCGACCCTGTCAGATGTAAGACTTCTGGATCGCCTTCGTCTGGAATTTGCCGGCCTTTGTAACCAGATCCTATCGGCCGAAGGTCTCGTAAACTGGGATATGGACGATCTTCAGGAAATTCAGCTGCAGGCGGCCGGGTATCTGAATTTGATTTTGAAAGAGCGGTGCCATGAGGATACGGATACCGCTGAAAATCTACTCAGAATGAACACCCTTGTGTCTTTGTTTCGCGCGGGTTTCGGGTTGGCTTTGAACCTGAAATGGAAGGCGGAGCGGTGGTTGAAGGGCTGCTGGTTCCATGAAGCAGGTCTGGAACCGTCCTTCTGGGGAGAGGCATGGGGCGGTGCCCTCGCAGGCCTTTTGAAAAAGCAACCCCTGTTCTACTGTGGGGAGGCATCACAAAGCGGTTTCAGGGATTTTAAATCTTTGTCAGAATTGTCATCCACGGACAATGCTTTGGGTTTCCTGGATATTCTGGATCGTCTTATGGCGCAATTGACAGAGAAATATCCTCTGGATTCGCCGGATTCCGGTTCTTTTCATTTAACCTTTTATCAGCTGCTGTTTACCTTGTGGGCACGTCAATTGCTGGCGTTGAAGCCCGGCTTCAAAGCCCTTTCTCTCAAACAGGCAAAGGCCTTTTTAAGACTTCTCCGGGCAGGGGATAACGCACCCCCCTACCGGATGTTCGGTTTTGAAGAACGGTTTCTGAAGGCGTTTGCCGTGCCGGGTCTGGATTCTACGGACGATACTTCAAAAAAACTGAAAGGTGCCTTGACTCAAGCCTGGCAGGATTTCAGTGATGAAATGGAGTTTGTAGCAACCGATGCGTTCGATGCGAAATACAGCCAATATATCCTGATTACGCCCGGTTGATAATCTCTGATTCGGTAAAACACCCTGTGCAGGTTTTGCCCCAGAGTGAGAAAGTCTTTTCTGTCTGGTAAGGCTTCAGGTGGGTATAACCGTTCTCCATGAACCGCTTCAAGGCGGCGATCGGCAGTGAAACGCCTCCAATCTGAACATTCTGACCATCGTCTTTTCCGGTAATCAGTTCTTCAATTTTCATGAGAAAACCTCCTTATCATCCATTCATAAAAAGCGCCTAACCTAACTTTTAAAGTCTCGTAAAAAGTCACTGCAACGCAGTAGATGGGACTTTTTACGACGCCATCAATTTTCAACTTCAGTATTGTTCGTTTTAGCATGTTTTTCCAGGGTGCCCGCATTGTACCCGGCTTTTTCGTAATTGTCGATAGCCCTCATTTTCAGTCGGGTGTCTTTGATCTTTTCTGAATGGGTATCCGCCAGTTCGGCGGCATGGCTCCACATGCCTTCCTTTTCATACGCAGCGATCTTCCGGTCGATGTGTGCATGTTCTTCTGAAATTTCCATGACAGCCGCGCGGCACCAGGAGATGATTTTTTTGACACCATTCCCGCAACGGGGACATTGGGTAAGTGGTTCGTCATTCAATTGCTGAATGAATTCAAACCCATATTTGCATTTGTTACAATTTTTGTTTAAATCTACAGGCTCGTATTCATATATGGGCATGGTTCTTGGACGTTCCTCTTATCTTGTCAATGGGATTCAGTCCTCCGCCATCGCGGCCCATCCGGCGTATCGATTACCTCAATCCCCATCTCTTCGATTTCTTTTCTCAATTCGTCAGCCGTGGACCAGTCTTTCTGGCTTCTCGCCAATTCCCTTTGCTCAACGAGCGCTTCCACTTCGGGGATCGCCTCGGGAGGTTTCAGGTTCATAATTCCCAGGACCGAATTAATTCGCCCGAGAGCCGCCAGTATCTTTTCCCGGTCTGAAGCGGAAAGGCCTCTCTGGTCCATCCGTTGATTGATGTCGCGGGTGAAACGAAAAAGCGCAGCCAGGCCTGCGGCCACATTGAAATCATCGTCCATGGCCGCCACAAAGCCTTGTTTAAGGGCATAAATGGTCTGGTCGAAGTCAGGGTTCACAGGGGCCGATTTTGCGAAATATATCTTCTGAACAAATTTGTCAAGATGGGCGATGGTGTTCCTGACCGCCGCAAGCTTGGTATGGGAAAAAAAGATCGGTTTCCGATAGTGACGACTGAGCAACCAGTATCGAACTTCCCTTCCCGTGGTTCCTTCTGCCAGAAGATCTCTCAAGGTCAGATTGATATCATCGGATGCATCGGCGCCATTGAACATGACCGGTTCATTGTGAAGCCAGTAATTGGAATGCGGCCTGTCCGTGGCGGCCTGGCTGATGGCGATGGCGTTTTCGTGGTGGGGAAATGCCAGGGCCACGCCGCTGGTGTGGATATCATGGGTGGGCCCCAGGGTTTTCAGCGCAATGGCAGCGCACTCAAGATGCCAACCCGGGCGTATATTTCCCCATTTTGTTTTAAAGAAAATGCCGGTTTTCAATTCGCTGAGGGTAGATCTTTTGAGCAGGGTAAAATCCTTGGGGTTTTCTTTCTCATATTGGTCCAGATCAACTGTTTTACCGATTCTGATTTTATCCAGATCAACATTGGAAAGCTTCCCATAATCCTTGAACCTGGAGATATCAAAATATATGGACCGTAGCTTCTCATAGGCGTACCCCTTTTCCAGAAGGGTCTGGGTCAACTCAATCATGTCGTCCACATGTTCGCTGGGCCGAGGGTACTGGGAGGCCCTGGTGATGTTGAGGCTGTCCAGGTCTGTCATGAAAGAATTGTAAAACATATCGGTAAACTCTTTCAGGGAAACACCGGCCCGTTGGGCCCCTTCGATGGTGCGGTCATCCAGGTCCGTCACATTCATGATGTGGGTCACACCGTACCCTTTGAAGGTCATATAACGGCTGATCAAATCGGAAAAAAGCAGACGCCGGCATTGCACGAGGTCAATGACCTGGCAGAGGGTGGGACCGCAGGAATAAAGGGTGACATGGTTGTCCTTAATGGGAACAAAATCCTCTTTTCTGCGGGTCATGGTATTGTACACGCGGAGCCCGGATTTTTTTCTGGCCATGAACAGGGGCGTACTGAGATATCTCTCGCCGCCATCGGCCAAAATAACAACGATGCGACCCCGCTCCATCTTTCGGGCCACCTTGAGCGCCACCGCCATGGCGGCACCGGAACTCATCCCCACAAAAATCCCTTCTTTCAAAGCCAGCATTCGGGAGACTTCAAAGGCGTCTTCATCTTCAATTTTAATAATCCGGTCTGCTCTCTCTTTTTCAAAAATGCCCGGCCGGTAGGACTCTTTCATGTTTTTGAGTCCCTGGATTTTGTGCCCCAGATAGGGTTCCACGCCGATAATCTGAACCGAAGGATCCAATTCCTTGAACCGCCTGGAAATGCCCATCAGAGTGCCGGTGGTTCCCATGGTGGCAACAATGGCGTTAATCTGCCCTTCCGTCTGTTCCCATATCTCCATGGCGGTGCTCTCGTAATGGGCCATCCAGTTGGCGTCGTTGTTGAATTGGTCGGCGAGCCAGAATTTTTCAGGATTCTCGCGGGCCAGGTTGTAGACTTGTTCTATGGCGCCATCGGTTCCAAGATGAGCGGGAGTGAATTCTATTTTCGCCCCCAGGGCTGCAAGGATCTTGACCCGTTCCTCACTGACCGCTTCGGACATGGTTAATAAAATGTCGTATCCTTTGACGGCGGCCACCATGGCCAGACCGATTCCCGTGTTGCCGCTGGTTGCCTCTAAAATGGTCTTGCTTTTATTTAACGCGCCAGATTTTTCAGCCTCTTCGATCATTTTTAAGGCCGGCCGGTCTTTGATTGACCCGCCTGGGTTAAAGCCCTCCAGTTTGGCCAGGATTTCCACATCCGTGCCGGACGTGAGCCGGGTAACGGGAACCAGGGGGGTGTTGCCGATTTTATCGAGAATATTATTGTAATGCTGGCTCATGTTTTTCGCCTTTTTCTCGCCATATGACGATGGGCCCGGTATCCGGGCTGTTGATAATTGCTTGACCCTCGCTTTTCGCCTTGTTAACCTGCCCGTCATCTTTCAGGCGATTTATCAATCATTAGCCGGAATATGCAACCCCATTTGGGAAGCAGGAGGATCCAAAATGAAAATACTGGTTACCGGCGGTGCCGGGTTTATCGGTTCCAATGTGGTGGACGGGTACATTGAAGCCGGGCACGAGGTTTTGATCCTGGACAATCTTTACACCGGAAAGCGGTTCAACGTCAACCCACAAGCACGATTCTATGAACTGGACATCCGTTCACCCGATGCCGCACGGGTCGTACTAGAGGAGCAACCCGATATTTTAAACCATCATGCGGCGCAGATGAGTGTTCCGGCTTCGGTTTCAGATCCAAGGTTTGACGCAGATGTCAACATCAGGGGATTTTTGAATCTTCTGGAAGCGGCGGTGAAATCGGATGTGAAAAAGGTTATTTTTGTCTCTTCTGGTGGCGCCATATACGGGGAGGCGGTTGAATATCCCACATCCGAGGTGTACAGCCCAAAGCCTCTCTCCCCCTATGCGATCACAAAATATAGCTCGGAACACTATCTGGCATATTACCGCCACCAATACGGACTCGATTACACCACCCTCCGGTACGCCAATGTCTACGGTCCCCGTCAGATCCCCCACGGCGAGGCAGGCGTTGTGGCAATTTTTATGAATAACCTGATTGAGGGGGCCCGATCCATGCTGAACCATTTTCCGGATGATGAGAAGGGTATGGTGAGGGATTATTGCTTTGTGAGCGATGTGGTCAGCGCCAATCTTGCTGCGTTGAACCGGGGAAGTGGTGATTTTTTCAACATCGGTACAGGGCAAGGGACGAAAACCGGTGATCTTTATGAAGAAATTTTTAATGCCATGAAGGAGACAGGAAGGGTTGTTTCAGAAGAAGTATTTGAAATGAAAAAACAGCTGGCCCGGCCCGGGGATTTGAAAAAGAGCTGCCTCACCATCCAAAAGGCGGCTGACACCCTGGGTTGGAAACCGAAAGTTGAGCTGAACGCGGGTATCCGTGAAACCTTGAAATGGCGGTTACATGGCGGCTGATCCGACCCCATATTTTCCTTTCATTATTTGTCCCCCCATGTTTTTTAGTCATTGCCCTTGACATTCCAAGGGTCGATGTTAATTTTCTGTGCATTGAGACTTTTAAGGCAAGTCTCCATTTTTTGTTGCAATCTTAAGAATCTGAGGATGTTAAGGTTTTTGGGTAAACCGTTTGGCGTTTGTGCAGAAAAACACTATTTGAGAGGAGAAAAGAGTAATGAAAATAAAACCGTTGCATGACCGTGTTATCGTAAAGAGAGTCGAGGAAGAAGAAAAAACCAAGGGTGGTATTATTATTCCCGATACAGCCAAAGAAAAACCCGTTGAAGGGGAGATCATGGCTGTTGGTGAAGGAAAAGTGGGAGATGACGGAAAGAAAATCGCTTTGGAAGTGAAAGCCGGCGACAAAGTTCTGTTTGGAAAATATGCCGGAACAGAAATTATGATCAACGGTGAAGAGCATCTGATCATGAGAGAAGACGATATCATTGCCATCGTAGAATAGGCGTTTTTAGGAAAACCTAACTCTATTGGCGTAATAACAGAAACTTTCATAAAAAATTATCAAGGAGAAAAATACAGATGGCAAAAGAAATCAAGTATAGCATGAAAGCAAGGGAATCGATTCTGACCGGCGTGGATATCCTTGCCAATGCCGTTAAAGTAACCCTGGGCCCCAAAGGCCGCAACGTTATTTTGGACAAATCCTTTGGTGCCCCCACCATTACCAAAGACGGTGTTACGGTTGCTAAGGAAATCGAACTGGAAGACAAATTTGAAAATATGGGCGCCCAGATGGTGAAGGAAGTGGCCTCCAAGACATCCGATGTGGCCGGCGACGGAACCACTACCGCCACGGTTCTGGCCCAGGCCATGTACCGTGAAGGCACAAAACTGGTCGCTGCCGGCGTTAACCCCATGGCCATTAAGCGCGGCATCGAAAAGGCCACCGTGGTTGCTGTGGATGAGCTCAAGAAACTTTCCAAAGCCACCAAGGACCAGGCCGAGATCGCTCAGGTGGGCACCATTTCCGCCAACAGCGACAGCACCATTGGAAATATCATTGCCGAGGCCATGAACAAGGTGGGTAAAGAGGGTGTGATCACTGTTGAGGAAGCCAAGAGCATGGATACCTCGCTTGAGGTGGTGGAAGGGATGCAGTTTGATCGTGGATACCTGTCCCCTTACTTTGTGACCGATGCCGAAAAAATGGAAGTAAACCTGAGCGAACCCTATGTCCTGCTGAACGAGAAAAAGATCAGTTCCATGAAAGATCTGGTTCCCATTCTTGAGCAGGTCGCCAAAATGGGAAAACCCCTTCTGATCCTCGCCGAAGACGTTGAAGGTGAAGCCCTGGCTACTTTGGTGGTGAACCGATTGAGGGGAACCCTGCAGGTAGCGGCCGTCAAAGCCCCGGGCTTTGGAGACCGAAGAAAAGCCATGCTGGAAGATATCGCCACTTTGACGGGTGGTCGCGTGATTTCAGAAGACTTAGGGTTGAAACTGGAAAACCTTACCCTGAATGACCTGGGTACTGCCAAGACCATTACCATCGACAAAGACAATACCACTATCGTTGACGGCGGCGGCGAAAGAGCCGACCTGGAAGGTCGGGTCAAGCAGATTCGTGCTCAGATCGATGAGACCACCTCTGACTACGATCGCGAGAAACTTCAGGAAAGACTGGCCAAGCTCATCGGCGGCGTTGCCGTGATTAATGTGGGCGCAGCCACCGAGATTGAAATGAAAGAGAAAAAGGCCAGGGTCGAAGATGCCCTGAACGCCACCAGAGCCGCTGTCGAAGAAGGCATCGTAGCAGGTGGCGGCGTTGCCCTGGTTCGAACGGTTCCCGCACTTGAGGCGCTTGATCTGGGCGGTGAAGAACAGGCCGGCGTCAACCTGGTCGTGAGAGCCCTTGAAGAACCCATCCGCCAGATCGTTGAAAACGCAGGCGCCGAGGGTTCCGTGGTCGTGGATAAGGTGAAAAACGGGAGCGGCGCTTTTGGCTACAATGCTGAAACGGGCGTGTATGAAGACCTGATGGAAGCCGGGATCATCGATCCCACAAAGGTCACCCGGTTTGCCCTGCAGAACGCCACGTCGGTTTCATCTCTACTTCTGACCACCGAGGCCATGATTGCCGAGGCGCCTGAAAAGGGTGGTGCTCCCGATATGCCCGCGATGCCTCCCGGCGGTATGGGTGGCGGTATGGGCGGTATGGGTGGTATGGGCGGCATGATGTAATCAGCCCGCTCCAAGCTATAACAGCTCAACCGTTTTTGATGTGATAAGACTGCGCTCGGGGAAATCAGTTATTTTCCCCGGGCGCTTTTTTTGTTCGCGAAAAGCTGCAAAACTCACGAAGAAAACAAGGTTGTTTACTTCTTAAGCCATTTGCACTAAGGATATGAAAAATCTGAACTCATGGGAGAAAGGACACCAATGGCATTTGCAGATCAGACGATTCTGGTAACGGGGTCAGCCGGGTTTATCGGCTTTCATCTCTCCAGAAAACTGCTGGATATGGGTTATAATGTGGTAGGGATCGACAACCTGAACCCTTACTATGACGTAAATCTGAAGAAATCACGGCTCGATTTGCTGAACCCCCATGAGAACTTCCGATTTATTAAAGGGGATATCCAGGATCTTCCAACCCTGCAGCAGATATTTGGGGAGCATCAAATCACCCGAATCTGCAATCTGGCAGCCCAGGCGGGGGTCAGGCATTCCCTGAAAGATCCATTTTCCTACCAGAAAAGCAATATCGAAGGTTTCCTGAACCTGCTTGAAATGGCCCGGAAGTTCCGGGTGGAGAATTTTGTTTACGCTTCGTCATCCTCCGTATATGGGAAAAACAAAAACAACCCCTACAGCGTGGAAGACCGGGTCGATAATCCCATCAGCCTTTATGCCGCCACGAAAAAGGCCAATGAACTCATGGCCCACGCCTACAGTCACCTATATGATATCCCCTGTACAGGGCTCAGGTTTTTTACCGTATACGGCCCGTGGGGCCGGCCGGATATGGCCCTTTTTCTTTTCACGGATGCGATCCTTCACGATCGTCCCATCAACGTTTTCAATTATGGCGACATGCGGCGGGACTTCACTTATATTGACGACATCGTAGCCGGTACGGTGAGCGCCATCGAACGGCCGGTTCCCTACGAGATCTTCAACCTGGGCAATTCTGATGCCACAACATTGATGGATTTTATTCAGGCCATTGAATCGGAGCTGGGGCGGAAAGCGGAAAAAAACATGCTCCCCATGCAGCCGGGTGATGTGGCCGAAACATCTGCTGACATTACGAAATCCAGGGAAAAGCTTGGATTCTCTCCGAAAACGCCTCTGAAAGAGGGCATCAGGGCCTTTATTGCCTGGTATCGGAAATACTACGGCGTCTAAAATACCTTTGCCATCAGAGGAATGGCCACGAACGCGCCGAGAGAACTTCCCAGGTTGGTCAATACCACAATGAGCAGGATCCGGGTAATCTTGTTTTTCCAGAATCCTTTTACGGAAACAATATCTTCCGGCAACCGTTGAAAGTCCTTCACTTTCGGTTTAACCAGAAAGACCTGCACCAGTCCGGCCACCCAACCCGCAGCAATCATGGGATTGAGCGACGTGATAGGGGATGCAATAACGGCGGCGAGTACCGTGAGAGGGTGCGCCAGGGCAACGGCGGCGCCAAGGCCTGCCAGGACCGCATTGGCCAGAACCCACCATTTGATCATATCAGCACCTGCACTGGCGCCCGCCATATAGAAACCGAGAATGATCAACAAAATGACCAGCGTAGGGATGCCCCATTTGAGAAATCCGCCCCATTTCCCCTTTGGCGGGATGAGTTCAAGGGCAGCGATGTCCACGGGTTCTTCCCAGTATTTTTTGATACCCGGAACATGGCCGGCGCCGACCACGGCAACGATTTTCTTTCCCGGAGCGGTCCTGATTTTATGTGCCAGATATTGATCCCTTTCATCAATGAGCACCCGCTGTAAATCTGGCAGGGTTTTCCCCAGTTCACTCAGCAGGGTTTCAAGGACATCCTGCTCTTTCAGTTTTTCGATATCCTCTTTTTCGATGTCCTCCACATCTCCCATGGAGGTGATGAGTTGGAACAGGAGTTTGAATTTCGTCCAGAATCCCATAAGCCGCCACGTTCTGGAAAGGGTGGTTCGAACATCCCGGTCGGCCAGGTGAATGTCGGCTTCCATATCCTTGGCCGTTTTGACGGCACGAAGCATCTCCTCGCCAGGCTTGATGCCCAGTTTTTTCCCGATTTTTTTCTGGAAGGAGGCCAGCATGAGATTGGAAAGGAGCAAAAACGCCTTTTTTTCTTTGATCACCTTGATCAAATCCGTTTCCTGCCACCGGTTCTTATCGGTCATGGCCTGGTATCTGGACTGGCAGAGTTCCACTGCCACCGTGTCCGGTTTCTCTTCTTCAATCACGCGCTCTACCAGATCGGCACTTTCTGTGGACACATGGGCCGTGCCCACAAGGATAATCTCCTTGTCTTCTGTGGAGAGGGGATGTTTGTTATGGTCCTCTGTCATGCGTGCCTCAGATGAGATAAAGTTCAACGTCTCATAACACAAAAGCCGCCGCTTTCCAAGGGAGTTTTAGCGTTTTGCCGGCTTTGTGCTTGACCTTGACGCCGATCTGTGTTCGAAAAAGAACGTCTGACGGGAAGTGTTGTTTTTCGTCTTTTTCGAGCAACGGGTAGAAAGAATGTCCTACGAAAAACCGATTTTGGCAGGATGGATGATTGATGGCACCGGTGCTCCTGTCCAGGAAAATGTCCTTATACGCGTAAAGGACGGTTTTTTTGAGGAAATCCGGCCATTTTCCATTGAACCCATGAAACCTTCCACCTTCATGGATCTATCAGGATACACCCTGTTGCCGTCTTTGGCGGACGCCCATGTGCACCTGTCCATGTCCGGCACCGCTGATCAAGAGAGGCGGAAACGACAGTTAAGTGAAGGTTTTCAGAAGGCAAGGGAAACCATTTCCCACCACTTGGGGCAGTTGTTTGCCCACGGCATCCTGGCTGTAAGAGATGGGGGAGACAGGAATGGGTACACCCAACGCTACAAAAAATATTTTATGGAAGAGAAATATGCTGCCATTTCCCTTCATGTGGCGGGAAAGGCATGGCATAAACCGGGAAGGTATGGTAGTTTTGTAGGCCGTGCCCTAAAGAGGGGTCGTCTGGCAGAAGGGGTTTTGCGCAAAAGTAGTGACATTGATCACGTCAAGATCATTCAATCCGGCTTGAACAGTCTTAAATATTTTGGGAAGGAATCACCACCCCAATTCCAGTTGAAGGCGTTGAGGGAGGCGGTGGAAGCCGCTTCCAGCCTGGGGCTCAAGACCATGGTGCATGCCAATGGGATAGTGCCGGTTCAAATCGCCCTGGAAGCGGGATGCAGTTCCATTGAGCACGGCTTCTTTATGGGAAAACAGAACCTGAACTTTATGGCCGACAGACAGGTTTTCTGGGTTCCCACGGCCGGTACCATGAAAGCCTTTGCGGAAGATGCCCGGGGAAGGGAAGAAGAGCGCCTGATGGCCTTAAAGAACCTGGAACACCAGATGGCACAGATGGCTCTGGCAAGAAGGCTGGGGGTGCCCATTGCCCTTGGAACCGATTCGGGCAGTATGGGGGTTCACCACGGCAGTGCCTTGGTTGATGAGTTGCAATTGTTCCTGGATTCAGGCTTTTCCATTGAAGAGGCGATCAAATGCGCCTCCTTTAACAATGCAAGCCTGTTGGATCTCGACCGAAAAGGGTGTATTAAGAGAGGCATGCAAGCGGATTTCGTTGTGGTAAAAGGGTCGCCATCCGATCTGCCGGAAAGTTTGAAAGACATTTTTCGCATCCATGTGGGTGAACGGTTCTTATGATGTGGCGATTGCGCGAATATGGCTATTGGATAGTGATCTTATTTCTGCTGGCGCAATGGGGAGGGTGCACCGTTGCACCATCTCCCAGGGGAATGGATGCGGTTTTAGTGAGCGATGACGACCCCATTTTCGACAAAAGTTTTGAGGCACTTTCTTTTGAAGATATAGACCTGAAACAAATGTGGGTCGAACGGGAAACATCTGAGGAACGGGATAATGTGGTCATTCACAACAACACCTTTGCCGACGTTGTAGAAAGGGTCAAAGGGGGCGTCGTCAATATTTACACCCGGAATCTGGAGGAAAAGGAAGCCAGGGTCGGTGTATCACCCAATGACATTGTCCGAATCCCGCTGCTTTCCTATCTGTTCGATATTATACCCTTTAAAGTTCCCATTCCCTACAATTCCGAAGGATTCAGCCTGGGTTCCGGGTTTATTATCAATGAACAGGGGTATATTCTCACAAACGCCCATGTCATCCACAATGCCACGGATATTCGCGTGGTCCTTTCGGAAGGAAGAAAGGAATATACCGCCAAGATCGTGGGCGCTGATCGCATTACCGATACAGCGCTCATCCTCATCCAACCCGATCACCTGCTGACCGTCCTTCCTCTTGGCAATTCGGACAGTCTGCGTATCGGCGAGATGGTGATGACCATCGGAAACCCTTTGGGGTTAAGACACTCGGTGACAGCGGGGATCGTCAGCGCAACGGAACGGATCTCTCCCGGTCTGAGTGAAAAACTGGTCGATTTTATCCAGACGGATTCAGCCATCAACCCCGGAAGCAGCGGCGGACCATTGGTGAATCTTTATGGTGAAGTGGTGGGTATCAACACGGCGATGATCAGCAAAGCGCAATCCATCGGGTTTGCCGTACCCATCAATACGGTGAAAAAAGTGATGCCCATGCTGGTTCTGGGTAAGACGGAAAGGGGTTGGCTGGGGGTTCAGGCTGTTCCCCTCATGCCGAACAAGGCCTTTGAACTGAAATATCCCCATGAGGGCGGTGTTCTGGTGGTAAAGGTAGAAAAGGACAGCCCAGCAGAAAAGGCGGGCATGAAACCCGATGATATCATCATGGCGTTGAACGGCCACCCCGTGGGGCGCTTTCTCATGCTGAGGCGGGAAATGCTTTCCCTGAGTCCCGGCGTTCAACTGAGTTTGACGGTTTTCAGGGATGGC
>CAZPQA010000084.1:0-14424 GCA_964588535.1 uncultured Desulfobacteraceae bacterium | reverse complement strand
TGGCAGCATAATTTTCTTGTTTTTTGTGACAGAAAACCAGGAAATAAGGTACTAACATGAAAACCTCCGGCCTGAAAATACTTATTTTGGTAATTTTACTTGGGGCTGCGGCAGTGGCAGGCTGGCTTATTTTCAGTCAATTTCAGCAGCCTGAAACTTCCGAGAAACGAGGGAAAGTATCCACTGCATCACCCGTGGAAGTGGCATTGATCGAAACCGGTCCCATTGTATTGAAGCGAACGTTCAGCGGCACACTGGAACCCCTGGCCGATTTCGTGGTGGCGCCGAAAGTCAGCGGACGTATTGAGAAGCTTCTGGTCAATATTTCTGACACCGTCCAGCAGGGACAGGTTGTCGGCGAACTGGACAACGCCGAATATGTCCAGGCAGTGACTCAGGCAAACGCCGATCTTGTGGTGTCAAAAGCGAATCTGGTCATGGCAAAGAGCGCCCTTGAGATCGCAAACCGGGAATTTGAGCGCACGCAGAAACTCCTCAAACAGGGCATCGCTTCCAATTCTGAGTTCGATGTGCTCAAAGCCGATCAAATGGCCAAAAATGCGCAACTCCAGGTGGCGGAAGCTCAGGCGACCAAAGCGGCATCAGCACTGGAAACCGCAAAAATCCGATTGGGATACACCCGGATCACAGCCAGCTGGACCGGAGGTGACGGTGATCGTCTGGTGGCCGAACGCTATTACGATGAAGGTCAGACCGTCGCGGCCAACCAACCTCTGCTGTTGATTATTGAACTGAACCCCATTCTGAGCGTGGTCAATGTAACGGAAAAAGATTACGCGTATCTGAGACCCGGACAGACCGTTTCATTGACGACGGATGCTTATTTGAATGCAGCGTTTTTTGGCCGAATTGATCGTATCGCCCCCATTTTTCAAAAAAACACGCGCCAGGCCCGGGTGGAAATGATCGTTGAAAATCCCGGACATCGGCTCAAACCGGGCATGTTCATTCGGGCCACGGTGGTGCTGAAACGGGTGCTTGAAGCCACCATTGTCCCGGAACAGGCTTTGACCGCCCGTGACGGCCGAAATGGGGTATTTGTGGTGAGCGAGGATGGAAAATCAGTTGTCTGGCGTGCGGTAAAAGTGGGCATTCGGGAGGAGGGTCGGGTGCAGGTAGAAGGCGAAGGGTTGACCGGCTGGGTGGTCACCCTGGGGCAACAGCTGTTAAAGAACGGTTCGGCCATCACGATTCCCGGGAAAAAACGTGAAATTGATACTGGTCCCGGGGAGGAGTCCATATCGTGAACCTACCGGAAATCAGTGTTCGGCGCCCCATCTTTACCACCATGGTGACCCTGATCATCGTCATCATCGGTGCCGTTTCACTGAGCCGGCTTCAGATCGACATGCTCCCCGATATTGAACTGCCGAGCCTGACCATCCGCACCGGATACGAAGGCGCCAGTCCTGAAGTGATGGAGCGGCTGGTCACCCAGATCATTGAAGAAATTGTCGCCACGGTACCCGGTGTGGAACAGATCATGTCCACATCGTCGGAAGGGAACAGCAGTGTGCGCGTCAGCTTCGTTTGGGGAACCAAAATCGATGCCGCAGCCATCGATGTTCAGGGCATGCTGGAAGATGAAATCAACGAGCTCCCCGACGATATCGTCAGACCCCGGGTTCGCAAGTTCGACATTGCCAGCTATCCGGTGGTGATTTTAGGCATTTCCAGCAACCTGGACCCGGTGGAACTCACAGAGCTGATCGAAGTGCAGATCCGATACCGGTTTGCCCGTATTCCGGGGGTTGCCCAGGTGGACACCTGGGGGGCATTCAACCGCGAGGTTCGCATCGAGCTGGATCCCGATCGGGTCAAAGCCCTCGGGCTTTCCATGGATCGTGTGATCGCCGCCATCAAAGACGCGAACCTGGATCTTCCCGCGGGCAAGATCGAACAGGGACGGTATGAAGTGACGCTTCGCGCACCTGCCGAATTCACCAACCTGGATGAGATTCGGGATACGGTCATTGTGAAGCGGGATGGGGCGGCGGTGACGCTCGATCAAATTGCGGACATCAAGGATACCTATGAAAAGCTCACACGCATGACCCGGGTCAACGGCCAACAGGGGATCCGGGTGGCTATTCGCAAACAGGCCAATGCCAATACGGTGGAGGTGGCCAAACGGGTCCTGGCGGAAATCAAAGCGGCCAATGAAGCCTTTCCGCAGTTGCACATCGTTCCGGTGATCAATCAGGGGAATTTCATCGAACGTTCCATCAAGAATGTGGCCCGGTCGGTACTCTACGGTGGTGGTCTGGCCATCCTGGTGTTGCTCTTTTTCCTGCGCAACCTGCGCAGCACCGTCGCCATTTCCCTCTCCATTCCCATTTCAATCGTCGCCACCTTTGCGCTCATGTACTTCGGAGGATTTACGATCAACCTCATGACCCTGGGTGGATTGGCCCTGGGGGTCGGCATGATGGTGGACAGTTCCATTGTTGTGCTGGAGAATATTTTTCGCCGCAGCTGCGAGAACAGCGAAACGCCTGCCGTTGCCGCGGTAAAGGGGACAGAGGAAGTGGGAAAGGCCATCGTGGCCAGTACCATTACGACACTTGTGATTTTCCTGCCGCTGGTGTTTGTTCAAGGGGTAACGGGAATTCTCTTTAAAGAACTGGCCTACGTGATCATTTTTTCCCTCATCTGTTCCCTGGCGGTTTCCCTGACACTGGTGCCCATGCTGGCATCGAGACTGCTCAAATCAACCCTTACGCTTCAGAAAAAACGAAAGGCCCGGGTCGAAAGATTGATGGCTTTTTCCAACGCCTTTTTCCTGGGGCTTGACAATTCCTACCTGAGACTGCTCAGAACGGTTCTGCGCCACCGGCTGGTCACGGTCTTTGTGGCGGCGGTTCTGCTGGGCGCGAGCCTGCTGCTTCTCCCCCTGATCGGCAGTGAATTTATTCCCCCCAGCGACGAGGGGGCGGTTCGTGTCAGCGGCAAGATGGAGATCGGCACGCGGCTGGAACTGGTGGATCAACAGACGCGAAAAATGGAAGCAATCGTCTACCCGGCGGTACCTGAAGCGGTGGCATCGGTGGTTAGAGTGGGGGCTTCCGGCTGGCGGCCCAATTCGGGGGCGGAAGGCCAGATCATCTTGAGCCTGGTGCCTGCGGCGCAAAGGGATCGCTCCAACGTTGAAATCGCCAAAGATCTGCGCCGCCTTTTAAAGGACAAAATCCCCGGTATGGAAATCCGTGTCCGGGCACCTCAGGGCCAGTTCCTGCTGGAACGGATCCTGGGCGGTGATGAAGGGCTGACCATTGAGATTCGAGGATTCGATCTGGAAGTTCTGGCCGCCCTGGTTCGAAATGTATCGGAGGAAATTGAGGATGTCCCGGGAATTACGGATGTTCAGATCAGTCTTGTGGAGGGTATTCCCCAGCAGGAAATCCAGGTGGACCGAAGCAAAATCGCCGATCTGGACCTCACCGTTCGGAATGTGACCCAACTCCTGGAAACGGCGGTGGCCGGGTCCAAAGCAGGCGAGTACCGGACGGGCGGCAACTCCTATCGCATTTGGGTGCAACTGAAAGATGCGGAAAAACGGTCCCTGGACGAAATTTTAGACCTCACACTGACCACCGGGTCCGGTGAACAGGTGGCGCTGCGCAACCTGGTTACCACCGAAGCGGGCCGGGGACCGGTCTTGATCGACCGAAAAGACCAGCAGCGAATGTTCACTGTCCAGGCCAATGTGGCCGGTCGCGACCTGGGTTCCGTTGCCCGGGACGTGCAGGCCCGGATCAACGGGATTCCCCGTCCCATGGGTTATGCCCTGATGGTGGCCGGCAATTTCGAAGAGCAGAAGAAGGCCTTTCACGAGCTGGCCATTTCAATCATCCTGGCGCTGGTCCTGGTGTATATGGTGCTGGCCTGTCAATACGAGTCGCTTCGGGATCCCCTGGTGGTCATGTTTTCGGTACCCCTGGCCGCGGTGGGGGTGTTGGTCACGCTGTTTATCACGAACACGACCCTGAATGTTCAGTCATATATCGGGTGCATCATGCTGGGGGGGATCGTGGTCAACAACGCCGTTTTGCTGGTGGATCAGACCGGTCAACTGGTTCGCAACAAAATGAACACCCGCGATGCCCTGCTGGAGGCGGGACGGCGAAGACTGCGGCCCATTCTAATGACGACCCTAACGACGATCCTGGGGCTTTTGCCCCTGGCGCTTGGCATCGGTGAGGGCGCCGACGCCCAGGCCCCGCTGGCCCGTGCGGTGGTGGGCGGTCTTACGGGATCCACGTTGATCACCCTGGTACTCATTCCGGCGGTCTATTCACTGTTTCATCCCGGAACGGCGGAAAAACGGAGTGCCGGGCCTGCTGAATAAAAACCGAATCGGGGTCGTGTTCGGGGCCAGCCCTTGACATTGGGCAAAGAAGCCGGAGTTTGATGCGATCTGACCCTAAATGAATATTTTGTCCAATATCAATGGCTTACTCCAATCCTCATGGGAATTGGTTTTACCTAGGCTATTTTATCTCCCCCGCATTTATGGGCACTGGTCAGTTGAATAGGCAAGAAAACATGGATTTCTAGATTTGTGCCAACTGTTATGCTTTGAAGGCGAGGATGTTGGCTAAATCTGATATATCCGTTTGATATAACAGTAGTTTTTGTTATTCATAAGACTGAAAGAGATAGCAGAAATCACAGATTCAACTCATAATAATTGGCCGAAAGTCAGCAACCTGAGAGTAGTTCTGGGAAACTACTTTCACATGATAGAAAAAGGGACAGAAATTGTTGCGGTGACAGGCCTTTTACTGCTGTGTTGCAGGAAAAGGACGAAATCTGCAATATGAAAATCCTCGACAAATCTTCTCCTTTACTT
The DNA here is from genome assembly GCA_964588535.1 of uncultured Desulfobacteraceae bacterium. Lineage (GTDB taxonomy): Bacteria > Desulfobacterota > DSM-4660 > Desulfatiglandales > Desulfatiglandaceae > NaphS2. The sequence continues at coordinate 9,551 of CAZPQA010000084.1, read as the reverse complement.
TTCCGACTGGTAGATCTTGAGCCACTCAGAAAACAGGAAACCAGGCGCACATACTGACAGCGTTCAACACTGTTGTTCATAATCCAAATTATCTCGATATGATGGAGCATATCCTCATCTGATGGATGGTGATACACTTTGGAGAGCAACGACAGCAGCATTTGCCGCCGCAAATTCAATTTATTCTTGTTACTATTCAACATCTGCGCTAAACTCCTACCGATTTCCACCTTTTCCTCTATTCTCTCTAAAATGACTTCCGGTGTGAGAAGAATTGATGATTCCAATACCTTTAACATGCATGAATGTTTCCGGTCGACTTTATGAAAAATTATGATCTTTGACGAGTAGACCCCGTGGATTTCTGTTTCATAAAAAAAACCGATCCGGCAAAGCTTCTAACGTTTTTTACCAATAGAAAAAAGCGCGTACATGATATCCTTGTAAAAAAGCTAAAACAATTGCCAAAGACCCCCTATATAAAATTCCTGTTGGAGACTCCACACGGGCAGGAAAGGGTTTCAATTTATTTTTCAAACTTCGAAAATGCCTTAAGGGGTCAGAGTGATACCTTCATAAGTGATCTTAGAGGAATCGGGTATATCAGAGCCATAGAAGGCTATCAATTGGAGGACGTTTGGGACTATACACTCGCATTCAAACAAGCATTTTCTGAAGCTGTTTTGGAATATAATACCGAGGCCCATAATGGAGAAGCCATCATCAACATCGAAGACATTTCGTTCGTGCATGAACTCATTGATTATTCAAATTATGCGTTGTCGTTTTCCTTTATCAGGAGAAGAGACGAAATTATCAAGCGCCGTAGAAGTCAAATATACGAATTGAACAACTATGCCATCAAAGTTGTATCGATTTTCAGCGAGAAAAATATGTGGGATTACGCAAGCTGTTCAATACCAAATATTTTTGGTCTCTCGGGCTCTTTTTATGGGACCAGCAACCATGAAATTCAAGAAGTAGTCAAATTATTTGAGGATTTCTTGCCAAAAGAAAATCTGAGATTAATGCTTAAGGGAATTGGGCACACGCGGAATGCTTTGGCCTTTGATGTGGATGGCAATCAATGTTTACTGAATACTGAAATGGAAAAGGAATCCTTTATTTGTGTTTTGGCCCCTATCAATACCGGCACTTTCCCAATCACGCATATTGTCTGTATTCATGATCAAGGCCGTATTTTCAAGTTCGAAAAATTTGACAGAAATCTTTTTTTTCAATTTTGCATTTTGACGGGTTCTATAGTCTATAATTGCAGAATGGTATCCGAAGTGTCCCAGAAACAGGAAGACCTGCATAAATTGACAAGAAGTTTGATGACGGTTCAAGAAAATGAGCGAAAAAAGATTGCCGCCGATATACACGATACTCTGACCCAAACGTTGACGGCTATCGGTTATAAAGCGCTTCTTTGCCAGGATTTAGCGGAAAACGATATTGAAAGAATGAAAACCGAATTTAATTCCCTGATAGATGGCATCAACGAAGCATTGCGCCAGTCACGCCAGATTATGAGCAATCTCAGGCCTAAGATATTGGATGATCTCGGCATCATAGCTGCTTTCAAAAAAGTGATCTCTGATTTCAGACAGGATACAAATTTGAAAATAAACTTCAATTGTCCCGAAAAGATTCAGGTTTCGCCAGATGTTCGGATAGCCTTTTACAGAATTTTGCAGGAAAGCCTTCACAATATCACAAAGCATGCCCATCCATCAGAACTTGACATCCATTTGGCTTTAAGTGAAAGAAACGAATTGTGTTTAATGGTTCAAGATGACGGCCGGGGATTTGATTCTAGCAAACATACTGACGGCTTGGGACTCATGACAATGTGCGAGAGAGCCGAGGATCTGGGGGGAGGATTACGTGTCTTTTCAAGCCTTGGAGAAGGGTGCAGGATAGAGGCAAGAATTCCATTGAAAAAAGGTGAGGTAGATGTCGGTCATTAATATTTTTATCGTTGACGACCATGCTATTGTGAGAGCAGGGCTGAAGTCGCTGATTGAACTGGAACAAGACATAAAAGTTGTGGGCGAAGCATCTTCAAGTGCGGATTGCTTCGATCAGCTTGAAGGCTGCTCTCCACATGTCATCGTCATGGATCTTAAAATGCCGGGTATTTCGGGTTTGGAAGCGGCACGTACAATTAAGAACAAGTATCCTCACATCAAAGTCATTTTGCTGACAAATTATGACGATGAAGAATATGTTCAGGAAGCCGTTAAGGTCAGGGTAGATGCGTATGTTCTCAAAGACATCAAGAAAGGGGATTTGGCACGCATCATTAGAATGGTGCACGGTGGTAAAGTGTACATAGACCCTGGCGTTATGCGCAAGGTTTTCTCCCATATGGACCCCCACAGGGCCTCCAAGGGAAAATCCCCCATAAGGTTGGGGCTTTCGCCAAGGGAGCTTCAAGTCCTTGAACTCCTAGTAGAGGGAAAATCGAACAAGGAAATTGCAGAGCTTGTTTATCTGTCTCTGGACACGGTAAAATCACATATGAAAAATGTCTATCAAAAACTTGGCGTCCATTCACGAATCCAGGCGGTCAAAACCGCCATCCAAGAAAGTATTGTTTACCTACCTCGTTAACCCCTCTTCTTGCCCCTGACCAGGAAAAGCTGATAATCTGCTTGGCCTGAAGAAGATCGTTAACCGTTGTAAACCTATTTAAATGCAACGCCTTATACCAAAAAGAATCGCCAAGTTCGGTACTTCATAAAAGGCAATCAGACATACCACCCAAAAGGGTGAATGTCTTTTACCCCTTCAGGCGATTGCCACCCCGATCTCGCCCTGCTATAAAAAATCCATAGCACCATTGAGACCCACAAAAACCCTTAAACTTCTTGCAACATAACCCTGCGCAATTTTGCGCGATCATTCTTTGACAAGGCCCTCAAATCTTATGGGCCGCCTTAACGATTCTATGTTGAAAAGGAGGAAAGCCATGCCTGATATCTAAAACCATTGAGTGCTCCGCGAACCATTTAAACGGCTATAACGACTTTAACTGAAAAGGAGAAAAGCGATGCCCAAAGTATTGATGACGGATTGGCCCCCTTACACAAAACATGACGAGGCAAGAAGAGAAGGGAGTGTAGCAGCGGCAAGACTCATGGCCAATGCAGCCCAGACAGCGCCAAAAGCGGGTGGTATCGATCAGATCGAGTGCGAGTTGGTTTATGGACAAGAAGAACAAGAGGAAATCGCCCGAAAAATGGAAGAATTGTCCAAAGAAAACCCTAAAAACAAGACATGGTACCGCATTTTTCGAACGGAGGCCGTTATGGTCAGAGAGGCCGATTGTATTCTTTTTATCGGCAACAATCGCGTCGGTGACAGTCCTCTGGATCTAAATTGCGGCTGGTGTGGCGGTAGTGAGATGTGCGGTTACGTTTACAATCGGAAAGCCAATAAATACGGTCAGATCGATCTGGTTGAGGAGAAAGAAGAGAGAGGAGATCGACTGATTGATGGGCCACTTTGTTCCTTTTTTGTCAGTGATCTGGGGTATGCCGTGGGCTCGGCAACCTATATGGCCAACAAGCTTCTTGTGGACTGCCGTCCTCTCATGGCCCCTTCCATGGCGGCCGGCAAGTTGGGAATATGCACCAACTCAAGCATGATCATTGCACTTCCGGTCGCTTCGCTGCCCAAGAACCCATTTGTCGATGTCTGTCCGGATTATCATTATTTGAGTCGGGACAAGCTGATCAAACAGGCCCGGAAGAACTATGCGGTTTCAAGACAAGTGCACTGGTTTGATTACCGAAGCTGGTACCCGAAAAGTGAAGCCAAAGAAGATTAGAACAAACTGGGGAGGGAATTAGAATGCCGAATGTCGATTGTGAAAAGCTTATTCAGGAAAACCTGATCAGTGTCGCCGGTTTTGCCGGTATGGCTGCCTTAAAAGCACCCAAAATGGCAAAGACAGAAATTAAATTTGAAATCTTGACAAAAGACGAAGTTTTGCCACTTGCTGAAATAGTGGGAATTTTAGGAGAGCAAAGCGCATTCACCGCTGGAGATGCCGCCTGCGGCAAGTTGGCCCATGAACAGGGAAGTCCCATTGTAGAAGTTCTGATAGGCGCTGACACCACCACATCCGATTTGAATTGGAACTGCGGGGCGTGTGGATTTGATTCATGTGCGGAGTTCAATGCATACGTAAAGAAAAACAAGAGTGCGGGGCCTTACTACGGCGGGCCAAGCTGCAACTGGAAAAATCTTGACTTTGGTATCGCGCATTCTTGGGCTTGTGCAGCGGCTTGGCACATGAATGTGGAAAACAGAGCCCAAACCTCCTACGGTGCGGTAAGCATGATGCTTGGGCATTTGGAAGGTTGCAATGTGTGCGTGGGGCTTTCCCTAGGGCCGTGCCGGGACCAGGTCTGGTACAGCAGGCCAGATCTTAAGCATTCCTTCGATATGAAGGAGCACGAACAGTTCATGTTGAGCTGCCTGCCACAGATGCAGGTCGGATTCACTGGCGGTGGATATCCCATGATGAAACACGGACCTGTATGGGGTGCTGAACCCAAATACCTTAAAATGATGGAAGATCCGGAGTGGGCTGAAAAGCATCAAGACATAATACGACGTGTGGTCGAGGTACTCGAAAGAGAGAAGGCCAAAAAAAATAATGCCTAAACCGCTCAAACGCAAGGATCTCATAGGGGTGAGAGTAACTTTGCGGATCAGTGAAAATGTTTCGACCAAGCGGATTCCGATGCCCCTTATGCTCACGAACTCGCTGAAAGAGAAAGGATAGGCGTTTCATGGAAAATAGACTTGTCTGGAATGAAGAAATGGAGTTGATGCCTGACGATAAAATGCGTGATATTCAATGGCTGAAGCTCAAGTCCACGCTCGATTTCGTGTACGAGAAATCGGCTTTCTATAAGAAGAAATTCGATGAGGCGGGAGTCAAGCCGGCAGACATCAAGTCCTTTGATGATTTCAGCGCAAGAATACCCGTCACCACAAAAGAGGACCTCCGAAGCATGCAAAAAGAAGGCTATCCTCTGGGCTCAAACATGACCGTCCCTTTGAAAGATATAGCTTGGGTTACCGCTTCCACCGGAACCACCGGAAAACCCACCTATACTTGTTGCACCAAGAACGACTGGCAGATGTGGATGGAATGCATCAAACGCATGTTCTGGCTTGGAGGGATCAGGCCGGAAGACGTCCATTTTCATGCATTGGGGCTCAGCAACTGGATATCCGGAATTTCCTTTACCCAAGCAGCCCGAGAGATTGGAGCGACCGTCGTATCCGTGGGAGTTCCGACGCCGGCGGAGCGGATGGTGATGCTTGTTCAGGATATCGGGGCCACCAGCATGGTGAGCACGCCGTCATACGCAGAGCATTTTGCCGAGCGGGTGCAAAACATGGGCATCAATCCCTCTGAACTGGGAATCCGGAAATTCGTTTGCGGGGGTGAGCCAGGAGCGGGAATTCCGGTGGTTAAAAAGCGGATCGAAGATCTTTGGGCATGTGATCTCCGCGATTTGTGGGGGAGCCCGGAGATGATTGCCGGCGACAAGATTGAGTGTCAGTACAAGACAGGAATGCACATCGTCAACCGTGAGTACTGCTATAACGAGATCTGTGATCCTGACACGAGGCTGCCCCTGGATCTGAAGGACGGCGTTGAAGGGGCCTTCATATACACATCCCTTGAGAAGGAAGCCGGACCCCTGATCCGGTTCGATGTGAGGGATCAGGTCAAGGTATGGACGGCCCCTTGTGAGTGCGGCTATCCAGGAATTCGCGTCACAGTGACCGGGCGGTATGATGACATGATGAAAATCAAGGGCGTTAAAGTATGGCCGTCGACCATAAAGGACATCATTGCCAGCTTTTCGCCCAGAGTGACCAGTCAGTTCAAAATCATCCTGTCGCAAAAGCCCTTGCAGTTCCGGGTAGAGGGGCCGACCCGCCTGCGGGTGGAACATGGCCCCGATGTGAAGCCGGAGGAATTGGAAAATCTTAAAAAGGAAATCGGGAAAAAGATCAGAATGACAACTCTTTGGGCGCCCGAAGTCATTGAACTGGTGTCCCCGGGTAGTATCCCACCACCAGAATTCAAGGCAAAATACGTGGAAGTGGAGGAAGACTCATAACGTTACCGGTATGGCCAGTCGCACGATCATCAATTCAGTCCTTTATTACTTGAAGATGCTTGCGGTTGGCCATGCTGATTAAAGGCTTATCAGGGGAGGTTCGATGTGCAAAAAAGATTCATTAACGAGAAATGGTTTCTGCCGGACATAAGTGATCCGAACAAACAAGGTCTCATCAGTAGTTACTGCAGCGATTGCGGAAAGCTCTACTTTCCAACCAAAAGGGTTTGTACCAATTGTATGCAAATAGACCGTATGGGAACCAAAACGCTCAGCCGAAAGGGCAAGCTGGTGTCATTTACCGTCAGCCATGTGGGCCCACAGGGTTTTGACCCTCCGTACGCTTATGGATGGGTCGATCTTCCCGAAGGAATCAGGCTTTTTTCCTTGTTGACGGAGTGTGAACCTTTTGAGGAGCGACTGAAGCTTGACATGCCCCTGGAGATGGTAATGGACAAAATTATGGAAGACCCCGACGGTACGGAAGTTTACGGATACAAATTCAGACCTCTGGCAGGAGGGCAGCAATGAGAAATGTCGTTGTACTTGGCGTCGGCATGACGGTTTTTGGGAAACAGCCGGACAAAAGCATTCGAGAAATGGGGGAGGAAGCCGCTTTTTTGGCCCTGCAAGATGCTGGTGTAAAACCGGGAGATATTCAAGCGGCTTGGTGCGGAAATGTTTTGGGAAGTCTGTCCGGCCAACAGGCGGCCGTTGGGCAAACCATTCTGGAGCAGGTGGGGGTGACGGGCATTCCGGTGCTTCGCGTGGAAAATGCGTGCGCAAGCGCTTCTTTTGCTTTTAAAGAAGCCTATATGGCCGTTTCATCCGGATATTACGATATGGTCATTGCCATGGGCGTTGAAAAGATGAGTGGCTATGATACGGCAACAATGCTTCGCGCCATGGCCGGCACAAGCGATTATGATTTGGAAGGTGTTCAGGGAATTACTTTCCCGGGTGTCTTCGGCATGATTACCAGACGCCACATGCATGAATATGGAACGACCATGGAACAACTGGCACAGGTTGCTGTCAAAAATAGAAGCAACGGTGCGCAAAACCCAAAATCCCAATTTCAGGGAACGGTTTCAGTAGATGAAATTCTCCATTCAAGGATGATTTCATCACCGCTCACGCTCTACAATTGCTGCCCGATCAGTGACGGGTGTGCGGTTGCTATTTTAACGACGGATCGCATCGCAAAGAGATACAGCACGGAAGCGATAACCGTTGCCGTCTCGGCTCAAACCACTGGAACTTATCGGCATGATTTGGACATCACGAAGTTCGAGCCGACCATTCGGGCGGCACGGCAGGCATACGAACAGGCCGGGATCGGTCCTGAAGATGTAAGCCTGGCCGAAGTACACGATTGTTTTACCGTTGCCGAAATAATGCATTACGAAGATTTGGGTTTCTGCAAAAAGGGCGATGGAGGACCAATGGCCGAAAATGGCGATACACAAATTACCGGAAGGATTCCTGTCAATCCCAGTGGCGGCTTACTATCCAAAGGTCATCCCATCGGTGCTACCGGGGTCGCGCAAATTGTGGAGCTCGTTGAACAGTTGCGAGGCCGGTCCGGTGCCCGTCAAGTCAAAAACCCGAAGGTGGGTTTGGCCCATTGTCTGGGGGCTTTCCGGCATGCGGACGTATGCTCAGCTTCCGTCATATTGTTAAAGAAATAACGCGGTTTCATTAACGCCGTTATATGGACGTTATTGCGGCGACTATCGAGAGAAAGGACATGAACTGGATGGTGTGAAGGCTGCGGATGCGGTTTTGTGAGAACATCTGAAGATTTCATTACCAAGATGTTTCTTTACCCGGCACGATATTAGACCCGTGCAATCTGGCTGGAAAGCAGATGAATCAGGATATTGTGCCGGGTATTTTTTCGTATTCTTGATGCGAGTTTGGAGGCGGCCACATGGCTAAATTGGTAAAATTTGAAAAACTGGGGCGGATTATTCGTCAAGATGATTGGCCCGATCTTGGTGATGCAACTGAAAACATGATCGTAAAGGCCATCGACGAGGGTCGACTTGAAGAAGCAAAGGCCCTTGTTCGCTATTCTTTTTCAGAGGGCAAAGCAATACACGATACATTTTGTGACTGGATTTGGGATATTTTGACCAAAACAGCAGATCAACACGGTGAAGAGGCGGTTTATCATTTGTGTCGGAAAACTCAGCAGACCTGGATGATGAAACGGACGTGGAAGGCGATGCTGAAAATGTCGGTTGAGGAGCGTGTTTACTTAAATGCCGAGGCTATGAGGGCCCATCGTTCCGGACCAAAACAGGATGGCGATATTGAGATTCTCGAAGAAAAAGAACGCTATAGCATTAAGATTGATCCGTGCGGGAGTGGCGGAAGGATGAGAAGAGGGGATCCGGTTGATGGTACCAGATCCAGGCTAAGCCCCCCTTATAATTTTGGGGTGACCAAGAAGGTTTATCCGTGGAGTTGGAACCGGAAGAACGTGCCATACTACTGCATCCATTGCGCCGTCAATGAGATACTAACAATTGAATGGGGCGGATATCCGCTTTGGGTCACAGGCTACTCAGACGATGCATTTGAACCGTGCTATTGGCATTTTTATAAGGATCCGGGGCTAATTCCCGATGAATATTTAAACAGGTTAGGGTTCAAGAAAACCGGGAGAAAATCAGGAAAGAAATGATATGAAATGAAAGAATCAGAAGAATGATAAGGGTTTAATGAAATCTTTTGGAATCATATGGAGGGAATGAAATTCTCACAACATAACCAGGGTCGCAACATAACTTGACAAAGCTCCATGATATTGACGGGTTAAAATCCCTGTGATATTTTTGGGTCGTGGTGGGTTGATGATCGAGAATCTGTTGTCCGAAAGTGCCCTTCAAATATGTTGGGTTTCCAGTAAAAAACACAAAGTATCAGCAGCATCTAAAACCTTGCGGTATGTCCTTCAAATGGCCTTTTTCCTTGTGGAGCGTGGGGTATAGTGTGGGGTATGAAGTTTTCACCCAAAGAAAAAGGGGCTACGTTTTAACGTAACCCCTTTAAATCATTGCTGGTAGTCCCAACGGGACTCGAACCCGTGTCGCCGGCGTGAGAGGACAATAACACGGGTAGAGGGAAAACTCTAAAAACCCGGTAAGGTCAAGTATTTAGGGGTTTTCAGCGATTTTAGCGTGTACTTATAGTGTACTATTTTTTCCATTTTTTCACGATTTTGAAACCAAATTAGTACACGATTAGTACACGGAGAAGACGTACGGATGACCCCCTGAACTCCATTTAAATACTCTCTCAGTCATCACAAATCGTAAACCCTTAATATCTCTGTCAGGGCCGTTTTGAATCTGTAGTTATGTCACCGGCATGAAGAGGTAGGAT
>CAZPQA010000083.1:12262-14686 GCA_964588535.1 uncultured Desulfobacteraceae bacterium | reverse complement strand
GTCGGAACTATTGAAAATTCTCGGAAGCAGGTACCCCGTTATTCAGGGTCCCATCGGCGAACTTAACAGCCCTGAAATGGTGGCCGCTGTGTGCGAGGCGGGTGGTTTTGGTGTACTGGCGCTGGGGTTTGCCAGAGATATCGAAGCCATCAAAAAAATGATCGCTGAGATCCGCGAACTGACGGACAAGCCCTTTGGGGCCAATCTGATGATCGCCATGAACCCCCAAAACGAGCAGATCCTTGAGGTTCTGGCCGAGGCCGGTGTGAAGACCGTCACCACATCGGCCGGTTCCCCCAAAAAAATCTACCCCAAAATTCATGAATTGGGCATGAAAGGCCTGCACGTTGTTTTGGATTTCTCCTTTGCCCTCAAGGCGGCTGATGCCGGAGCAGATGCTCTGGTGGTTTCCGGGTGCGAGTCGGGCGGTCTTCGGACCATGAGTCCTGAATCGTCCAACATGGTCCTTATTCCATTGGTCTGCGACCATGTAACAGTGCCCGTGGCGGCAGCGGGAGGCATTGCCGATTCCCGCGGTTATGGCGCCGCCCTGGCCCTGGGCGCACAGGGAGTTCAGATCGGCACCCGCTTTCTGTCCGCCGCGGAAAGCCCGGCCTCGGAGGCGTGGAAGGAAGAGATTGTAAACTGCCCCGACGGGGGGACCACTCTGCTTCCTCTGGGTGGTATGAAGGTCCGGGTTATCAATAATCCCAGCCTGGCCGAGAAGATGAACGACCCCAACATCGACCTTTCCCAGGCATACAACATGATGAACATGGGTAAGGCTTGGCGATCCGGGAATTTTGATCTCTTTCCGGCCGGCGGGGGTCAGGTCAGTGCCGCAATTACGGAGATAAAATCGGTCAAAGACATTATTGATGAGATGGTGTCGTGAAACACTATGTTACGACCTTCAAATGATGGTGGAGGCGTTCATCGAACGCTGTAAACTTCCACGAAGATAAAATCAATCAGCCGAATAAACCCAACTACTGCCGGCTGCCTTGCGGCAGCCGGCAGTTTCTCGAGAATCACGGATTAATCTTTTACAGATCAATCCGTATTTAATGAATTAAACGCCGCCCTTATTAATTCAGCATCCCTGTTACCACTGAATTCCCAAATAAACCATCCGCCAAGGTCCTGTTCTTTTATGTAGTTACATTTTTCTTCTACCGCCTGTAAGCTATCATAACTCACAAATTCACCATCCGTGTTTATGTAGTAACTCGCTTTTGCAATATCATCCCAGTAATAGAAAGAAGGGGATGCCGGCAGGTTCATTTTGCCGCTTTTACCAACAATGCTGTCATAATCATATGCTGCCGGTTCCCAAGTACCGCCACCTGGTGTGCCTCCCTGTTGAAACAGGTATTGTATGCCGGAACCGCTTCTGCCATATAATGGACTGCCTATCATTATCTTTTCTCTGGGAACACCTTGAGAAATAATATATTGCACCGATGCATTTACGGTACCTTGCTGGAATGTAGGATCATTAAAACTATCCGGGTTATCAGGATTATGATATATGGGACTTTGATGACCTGCGGCATTACCCCATGCGACAGCCACCACATCATATGTCATGATATCCAAGTAATCCGCATAATCGGAAACAGCTTTAATATCGATATCTTTAATATTTTTTTCAGCACAATTAAACGCTACGGCTATTTCATAATCTATGCCGGTTTGTTCTGATAATATATCTAACGCTTCTCTCGTTTCTCTGGTTAATGCTACCAATTGCGCACTTTCTTCGGGTTTTGGCGCAGCATAAGAGAACTGGGGTCCTAATACCGGGTATTCCCAATCATAACTGACACCTTCAAATTTATACGTCTTTAAAAAGTCTACCAGCGAATCAATAAACACTTTTCTTGACTCCGGCGTCCGGGTCATTTCTGGAAATTCATCACTTCCGGTCCAACCCCCCACTGAAGCCATTATTTTTATATCCTTATTATAATATTCGTTTACCAGCTCATCCAATCTATTTAATCTTTCAAAGTTGCCATAATATGCTTTTTCACCATTCCAATCTCCTGCCGGATAAACACCATACTCAGTTACGACTTCAGGAAATCTCTTATCTACTGCGGCCCATTTATCCCATATTTGTATTTTGCCGTCATTTAATTGCAGGAATGCATAATTAATATGGGTTATATGCGCTACCGGCAAATCAGTAACCTGATATTCCCTGGCATATATACTCCACTCAGCAAAATATCCATTTATCTTCTTTTCAAAATTAACCGGATTGGGGACCGGGTCCGGTACAGGTGTTGGGTCAGGTTCCGGGTCCGGGGTGGGTTCCGGCTCCGGCGTAGGCGTGGGCTCAACACCTTCCACAGGCCGCCAGACATACCAGGGATTATCGGCGTAACCATCAGGATTATCTCCCTGGGTCCACCAATA
>CAZPQA010000083.1:0-12162 GCA_964588535.1 uncultured Desulfobacteraceae bacterium | reverse complement strand
CATACCAGGGATTATCGGCGTAACCATCAGGATTATCTCCCTGGGTCCACCAATACGCTTGGTATATTTTACCATTATAAGCAACCTGCTCACCCCCTAAGTAGATCGTTGAGGCATCCCATTGTTCAGCGTCCGTAGGTGTTGGTTCCGGCTCTGGCTCAGGCGTAGGCTCAACACCTTCCACAGGCCGCCAGACATACCAGGGATCATCGGCGAAACCATCAGGATTATCTCCCTGGGTCCACCAATAATTCTTATATGTTTGCCCGTTATGCGCCACTATCGAACCGGGTGTAGCGTAAATAGTTGCCGCATCCCATTCAGCGGCTAAGAGTGTACTGCTGAATAGACTTAAGAAAAATGCCATAAAAAATGCAATTTTCCATTTTGCTCCGAACGACTTGAGTTTGTTGACCATTTCGTTACCTCCTTTAAATTTTAGGTAGGGTGATGTGACCTTTCTTTTCTTTCCAGTAAAAATTCGCTGCCCCTCGTGATGATCCGGCAAACATCTCGGCCAGGCGCGGGAAAAACGTTCAGCGCAATGTAATACACCGGGAAACGGATTTCGGTCACAAAAAACCTTTCACAAAAGCATTATTATTTTATTTTGCTCGGTCAGAGTATATAATGGGGTCATCAAATATTTGATTTTCTTAAGGTCTCTCGCTCTTGACAAGAGGCAGACCTTCTGAGATGTTGTCTTTCAAAAGGATTGTTATGTTATCTCCAAAACACTTTATAATTTCCGCTGGAATTGAGCAGATGCGATTATCGGGAAAGTTGGAGGAAATTGTGGCCAAATATGGATTAACGGATTGGCGGGAAGATTTTGAGAATGAAATAAAAAAATACCAAAAGTAAATCGTATGCAACCCGATTCAATAGAGGAATATGGAGGGACCATGCCTGACGGAATAGACAAAGACATCTACCAACAGTTAATCGACTGGCTTGGAAAAGCCTGGTGGGGACTTCCCGACTCCGAGCACCTTATGCCCACAATCGAGTCCTTTTATACTCCTGAAGAGGCGGCCCTTCTGACGGGCATTCCCTTTTCGGGTCGAAGCCTTGAGGATCTGGCCGAGATAAAGGGGATGGCGCCCCAGGATCTGGCCCCCAGGCTGGATGCCCTGGCGCAGAGGGCAGCGGTCTGGCGGAGCCAAAAGGGCGAATCCATACGCTACAGCTTGAATGATTCATTTTTCTTCTTTATGCGGGGGCCGTACTGGGCCGAACACCCCGATGAAGCCTCAAAAAAGACAGCCAAGCCACTCAACAAGTACTTTTATGATGGCTTCATGGACCAGTTCAGAGAGGTCCACGCCAAAGGACTTCGAACCATACCCATAGATAAGACCATTGAAGATCCCCGCCGGATTCTGCCATACGAAGACGTGGTCAAATTCGTGGATTCCCAGGACTACTGCACGGTCTCCTTCTGTCCATGCCGTCAGCGGAAACTTCTCGATCCCGACTCCAAGGTCTGCGATCACCCCATGGAGGTCTGTCTCCACTTCGGCCGGCTCGGGCACTACATTGTTGAAAACGGCCTGGGCCGGGAAATCAGCCGGGAAGAGACCAAGGAAATCCTCAAGCAGTCGGCTGAATCAGGCCTGGTTCATGCCATCAGCAACTGGCAAGAAGGGGCGGACACCATCTGCAACTGCTGCACGTGCTGCTGTCTTTTTTTTGAGGCCTATCACGTTCTGAAACACCACAAAAGCCATGATTTAAACAACTACCGGGTGCGCACAACGCCCGAAACCTGCAAAGCCTGCGGTTTGTGTGTGGAGCGCTGCCCCATGGATGCGCTCAGGCTGGAGAATTCCTTAAAAGCGACCAACAAGATGGGAAAAGTGGCTGTGTTGGACCCCGACAAATGCATCGGCTGCGGTGTATGCGTCTACAAGTGCCCCACACAGTCCCTGATCCTAGCGCGTAAGGAAGAGACTTGCGATCCCCCTAAAGATGTGAGGGAGTGGATGACCCGTTGGTATGAGGATAAGAAAGGTACGGAAAAAATGGATGAATCTCTTATTTAACTCAGGGGTTGTCGAGTTGGATCCGGAGGGACGCGAAGTGGTAATTCCCCTCTCTCAGGAATATTCCTTGATGATGTGCCCCATTTGTGCTACATGTTTATGAGGGGGCGGCGAACAATGAATAAGTCATCAACCATACGCGCTCGCATTGAGCCTGATTTGAAGGACAATGCAGAGCACATATTCCGAAAGCTTGGGCTTACTACAACCCAGGCGCTTACACTTTTTTATAAACAGGTCGCGCTTCGAAAAGGCCTGCCTTTTGACGTTGCCATTCCAAATGAAACCACTCGTCGGACGTTGGCGAATACTGATTCAGGAAGGAACCTGGTCTTGTGCGAGGACGCTGACGATATGTTTGAAAAGTTGGGCATTTAATGCTCAATCCGGTTTACACACGGCAATTTGAAAGAGATATTAAGCGGATGAAACGGAGGGGGAAAAACCCCGACAAGCTTAAGATCATCATCCGGTCCCTTATCTCTAAAGAACCATTGGATCTTATCCATAGGGACCACAAGCTGATCGGTAACTGGCAGGGAAGGCGGGAATGCCATATCGAATTCGATTGGCTCCTCATCTATAAATCAGAAAGTGACCGTATTGTCTTTGAACGAACAGGCTCTCATGCAGATCTATTCCGTCGCTAAGAATCTCTGTGGTTTCAAAGGGGACATCCACAGTGGAAATCAAGCTATGTTTTCATACAGCATCCGTTTTTCCGGACTCATGGCAGCCAGGTATTCCAGCGCTTCTTCCGGCGAAACGGCTTTCAGGGAGCCATCTTCCAACTGAATGACCACACCGGCGTCGATCAGCATTTTAAAACGCTTTTTCCGAATGTCTTTGTCCGGATGACAGATGATCTGGCAATGGCCACAGGTGAGCTGCCCCTTGTTGCCCGGCAGGAGCGCATGATAAAAGCCTATGCCCGGTCTGGGCCGAAAGGCGTATGGTTTGACGGTACTCACCAGTGCGACCAGGAACTCTTCGTCCTTTTCAGGTATGGGGAACCTGGCCGGCGACCAGGTAGACCACTTACCCGATTTGGACAGTCCGGTAAACCCGCCGCAAACGTAGTCACAACGGTTATAGCTTTTCCGTTTAGCATAAGAGAAATCAACCCCGCCCAGGGTGATGGTGGTTTTTTCGTCCGAGTGCATGAGGCCCGAGGCACAAGCGGACTGGCACAATTTGCACGCGTCGCAATAGTTTTCCCCGGCGGGCAGGGGGTCTGTAGGCATCAGCCGGGCGTCCGTAACCACGGACCCCAGGATGATGGCGCCGCCTTCTTTTTTCCGGATGACGTTGCCTGACAGCCCGAAATAGGCGATGCCGGCGCGAACGGCCAGGTAACGATGAGAGATCGACGGTTTTTCGTCAAGCAACCCCCGCGGCGTGTCTTTTCGGTAGACGAAATTAGATTCCACCGGAACCGCAGCATGCCCCTTCATTTCCAAAAAACGGGCCAATTCCAGGGCAATGCCGCTGGCATGGGTGTTGGTGCGGACGTTGTCCAGGCAGTGTCCGGAAAAGTCCTCCTTTTTTAAAAATTGCTCTATTTTTCCCTGGTCCAGCGGGAGGGCAAAAACCACGGCCGACCTGGCACCAGGCAACACATACGACAGATCCGTGGACGGCGGCCCGCCCTCCAATGTCTCGGTCGTGGCAATGCCCACATCGATGGCGCCGGCGTTCAATGCCAGGTCTTTCACGAGTTGGTTAAGGTCTTCATAACGCTTTTTGTCTTTCCCCATTTTTTACGTCCTCGTTTTTTTCAAAGATGGATAGTGCGAAATCCAGGTCTTGTCTGTCAAACCCAAACTCGAGATGAGAGAAAAGCGGCCTCTTTGGCCGGTATTGGAAGCTACCGCACGCGCGTTAACCGTCCGTAATCCAAGTCAAGAATATGATCGGCTATTTGTCGGAGCCAGGTCAGTTGATGGCTGATAATGATCAACGTCGTACCCCACCGGTTTCGTGCATCCAGCGCAGCGCGTAGAATGAGCTCAGAGCTTTCGCGGTCCACATTGGCCGTTGGCTCATCCAGCAACAGGACCTTTGGCTTAAGGACCAGCCGGGCGGCTAGGGCAACCCGCTGCGCTTCACCACCAGACAGTTCCCGCCAGGAACGCTGCGAAAACCGGGCCGGGTCCAGGCCGACTTTTTCAAGAGCCTGGCGCACCGGATGTCGGATGCCGGACACCCCCCGAATCTTGAGCCCATAAGACACGTTGGCCTGTACGGATCTTTTGAGCAGATACGGTTCCTGGCTCAACATGGTCACCTCACGGCGCAGGTCCAGCGGAACCTGGGACAAGGGCTGCCCCTGAAAAGTCACTCGGCCTGCAGCCGGTTCCTCCAGAAAGGCTAAAATCCTCATCAAAGTGCTTTTGCCCGAACCGTTGGGTCCAATCAAGCCGGTAATGGTCTGCACTTCGATGTCCAGGCGATCCACATCCAGAACTGTTCGATCTCGATAAACCTGGGTCAGATTTTCCAAATGATAAAGTGATTTGTTCATTGTCCTGATAACCGTTTCAAACCGGACATGGCCAGATTAACCAGCAATGCCAGGGTAATCAGAATCAAACCCAGCGCGATCCCCATGGCAAACTGCCCCTTGCCCGTCTCCAGGGCAATGGCTGTTGTGATGGTCCGGGTGTGCCATTTAATGTTGCCGCCGACCATCATGGAAATACCCACTTCGGATACAATCCGGCCGTATGCGGCCGCGCCCGCCAAGGCCAGCGCGAACCGGGCTTCCCAAAGCGACGTCAACAATAGTTGACGCGGGTCAGCCCCCAGGGTGAGTAAAGTTTGTTTGAGGCGATAATCAAGGTTTTCTACAGCCGTTGCCGTCATGGCCACCACGATAGGAAGACCCAGAATGGTCTGGCCGACGGCCATCCCTGGGATGGTAAACAATAATTCTAAACCTCCCAATGGCCCCCGGTGACTCATGAAGGCGTAACAAAGAAGTCCGATAACCACTGTGGGGAGGGACAACAGCGTATCAACAACAACCCGAATAAGTCGCCGTCCGGGGAAATGGGCGTAACCCAGGCAAAATCCAAGGGGTGCGCCAATGGCCATGCTGGCCACCACGGAAAGGCTGGAAGCAAGAACAGTGGTTTTCACCGCGGAATAGGTTTCCGGATCTCCTTGAAAGAGAAGCTCAAAAGCGTGAATCAGCCCACTTAGGATATAGTCCATGGATCAAAAAATGCTTGTCAAAAAAGTTGAATGTTTCACTGCCTGGCGTTGGGAATATACAGTTTTTGGTTCAACAATTTGAAGTTTCCGATGAGATTTTGAATTTTCTTCGAGGTCATCCAGTCGGTGAACTTCCTGGCCAGTTCATATTTCGCATTTTTACAATTGGTCGGATCGACGGCAATAATGCTGTACTGATTAAACAGTTCGGGATCGCCTTCCATCAGAACCACCAGAGGTGGATTGCCACCGTGATTGTCGGCGAATTTCATGAAAGTACCCCGGTCGGTCATGGTGTAGCCACCCTTCTCGGTGGCCACGTTGATGGTTGCGATCATGCCCTGCCCCGTCTGCACGTACCATTTTTCTTTGTCCGGCACCGCCAGGCCGGCTTCCTTCCACAGGAAAATCTCCTTTTTGTTAGTACCGGAATTGTCACCACGGCTCACAAAGGCCGCTTTTCCAGCTCCCAGTTTCCGGATGGCCTTCAGAACGGACGCGCCTTTGAGTCCAGCCGGGTCATTTTCAGGGCCGATGATGACAAAGTCGTTATACATCACCTGGGTTCGGTCTTTTCCGAAGCCGTCGGCCACATATTTTTTTTCCGCCGCCGGTGCATGCACCAGCAGCACATCCACGTCACAGTTCTTGCCCATTTCCAGGGCCTTCCCCGTCCCGATAGCGGTCCATTTCAATTCAATCCCTGTGTCCTTCTTGAGTTCAGGGGCCAGAATGTCCATGAGACCGGTGTTATCGGTACTGGTCGTCGTGGCCAGCATCAGGCTGTCGGCCGCCGAACTGCTCAGAGGCCCGGCCATCCACAATACCAAAGCCGTCAAAAACAAAAAAACAGATTTTCTGACCATATTCTTACTCTTTTTTCTCCAATGGGTCGAAAACAAGTTTACGGATCTCCAATGGCAGGAAATAGGTATCCCCCGCACAAGGCCGGCAATACACCCGGCCGTCGGATAGGACTTCTTTTCCGTCACGAACCGTTTCACCACATTTTTCGCAAAGGATCTTTCGCTGGGTGGGCCCCGGAAGATCCAGATCTTGAAGGTCGATTTTAACCTCCTCAATCTTGAACAGTTCTGATGCGGGCATCTTACGATAAGCATGAAGCTGACGTTCCCGAATGTTCTGAACATGAGGGGCATACTTTTTCGCCAGATCCCGGGAGCGTTCGGTGGCGCTGATGCGGTAGGCCCGGCCGGTTTCAAGGTTAAGAAAGGATGCGGCCATAATGCCGTTATCCACAAATTTAAGTGACCGACGTCCCAGTTTAGCTCCGGTGACCACTGAAATGGCATCACTGGCGCATCGATCGATCTCCACAAAGACGATGAGCTTTTTGATCTCTTTCAGGGGTTCCTCGATGTCGATCAGCCGGCAGCCCAGCATTGCCATGCGGACACCAATGGCCTGGCCGGGACAGAGGTGGCCATGGTGTTGAACGGAACGGTCCAGCAATGTTTCAAAATCTTCCATCCGTTTCCTCGACGTTTCAAAGCCCGTGTTTAAACAAGGTCAGGGTACGATTTAGCATATCGCTCGGGAACCGGCAACCGGAAAGACAATCGTTGTTGACATTGCCTTCCATTTTCCGTATTCTAACATCTTAGAAAATATGATAATATCAGGAAGCCCATGTCATCCAGCCTGGTGTAATTTCCTCCAGAATTATTAATAAAATGTGAACCTGGTAAATCCTTGAAAGGTACATAATTGCTATGAGACTCCATGAATATGAAGGGGCGGATATTTTTGAAAGCATGAAAATCCCGGTGCCGAGACGAGATGTTGCGGAATCGGTGGAAGATGCTGCGCGAATTGCGGGAGAGATCGGATACCCGGTCATTCTGAAAGCCCAGGTGCTGGTGGGGGGGCGAGGTCTGGCCGGGGGCATTAAAACCGCCGAAACCCCGGAAGACCTTGAAGATCTGGCGGGCGATCTTTTTGGAAATGAGATCAAAGGGCTTAAAGTTCGCAAGATTCTGGTGAGTGAAAAGGCTGACATTGCGCAGGAGCTGTATATCGGTATCACCATTGACGGATATTCCGGAAGACCGGTGGTGGTGGCCAGTACCGAAGGGGGCGTTCATATCGAAGCGGTGGCGGAAAAAGCCCCGGATAAGATCGCCTCATTTCACGTGGATACCGAATTTGGCGTTTACCCTTATCATGCGCGAAATCTTTTCAGGAAGCTGGGTCTTTCCCAGCGTACCCTGATTGCATGTGCGGATGTGACGGTGCAGCTATACAAAATTTTCAGCCGGCTTGAAGCCCTTCAAGTGGAAATCAACCCTCTGGCCGTGCTGGCCAACGGCGGCGTATTGGCCGTGGACTCCGTCCTGGAAATTGACAATTCCGCCCTTTCGAGAATCAAGCACCCCCTTCCCGATTACTGGCAACGCATTGAAAACTCTCTGGAACGTAAAGGCAAGGAAATTGGCGTGACCTATGTGGACCTGGACGGGGATATCGGTTTGATCAGTTCGGGGGCGGGCTTGGGCATGGCCAGCATGGACATTATCGGAAAGACCCTTAAACCGGCCAATTTCCTGGAGACCGGTGGGGGCATCACCGCAGAACTGTTGTATAAATGCATGGATCTGGTTACCACCAAAAAGCGCATCAAAGCCGTTTTCATCAACATCTACGGTGGCATCAATCCCATTCATGAGGGCGCCAAAGGGGTGGTTCAGTTCATCAAGGATAACAATCTCGAAATCCCCGTCGTGGCCAAAGCCCTGGGGAACCACCAGGAGGAGACATGGGAGATCCTGCGCTCAGGTGGCGTTCATGTGGTGACCGATGCGGCTACCGAGGTGGCTGTTGCACGACTGGTGGAACTGGTCGCCCCGTAGAGGTGGGCAATTGTTCAAAGGCCAATAGATCTAAACCGATAGATATGAAGAGGATTTAAAATGAGTATATTTATAGACGACCATACCCGGGTGATTGTCCAGGGAATTACGGGAAAAATCGGCAGTGTACAGACACGCTGGATGTTGGAATATGGAACGAACGTGGTGGGCGGTGTAACCCCTGGCAAAGGCGGCAAGACCGTTGAGGGCTTGCCGGTTTTTGACAGTGTGGAGGAAGCTGTAAAAGAAACCGGGGCCAACGCGTCCGTGTTTTTTGTTCCGGCCCCCTTTGTGCTGGATGCCTTTTATGAAACCGTGGATGCGGGGGTCGAACTTATCGTCATTGTGCCGGAACACGTACCGGTGCACGACGTCATGAGAATGCGGGCCTATTCAGAAGGCAAGAATCTTGTTGCCCTGGGACCCACCACGCCGGGTATTCTTGCTCCCGGAAAAGGGAAAATGGGCATCATGCCCGCATCGCTCTTCGCCCCCGGAGGGGCCGGCATCATTTCGCGGAGCGGCACCCTTTCCTACGAGTTCGCAGGTATCCTGTCTGAAAAAAACGTTGGGCAGAGTACGGTGGTGGGCATGGGGGCTGATCCGGTTGTGCTGACCAACCTGTCCGATATCCTCAGGCGATTTGAAAAAGACGAGGATACCAAAGGGGTGATTATCGTTGGAGAAGTGGGCGGAGACCAGGAGGAACAGGCGGCCGAATTCATCTCCACACGCATGGAAAAGCCGGTTGCCGCCTACGTTGCGGGTCGTTTTTCTCCCCAGGGAAAGCGCATGGGGCACGCGGGTGCCATTGTTCGCGGTTCAGCCGGGACGGTTGAAGGCAAATGCGAAGCCCTTCAGGCCGCAGGGGTGACAGTGCTCGAAAGCCCCGTTGCGGTGGCTGATTGGGCCATTGAAAATAACCTTTAGTAAGCCGATTTAAAACGGCTGTTAGCATTAACATGACGCCCATAAAAACCTGGTTCCTTGCCGCGAGGCCATGGTCATTTTCCATGTCGGCCATTTCCGTCACCATCGGTTCCGTATGGGGCACCGATGGTCTGTTTTCCTTTGGCGGGTATTTCCTGGCCCTCTTGGGAATGGTAGCCCTGCATGGCGCCACTAACCTGCTGAACGACTATTATGATGTGAAAAACCAGGTGGATACACCGTCGGCCCCGACGGTCAAATACCGGCCCCATCCCCTGGTGGAAAAGGCCCTGGGCTTGCGCCAGGTGCTGGTTTTTTCACTGGTCCTTTACACACTGGGCATTGCTGTGGGGTGGTATCTGACCGCCACACGCGGCTGGCCAATCCTGGTGATCGGGGTGATCGGGGTCCTGACAGCCATCTCTTACACTGCGCCCCCCCTCAACCTCAAGTACCACGCCCTGGGGGAACCCACGGTGTTTCTGTTGTGGGGCCCTCTGGCCATGCTGGGGGCCCATTACGTTCAGACCCAGACTTTTAATCCCGCCATTGTGCTGGTATCACTTCCCTTTGGAATCCTGGTGGGGCTGGTGCTGTTGGCCAACAACATTCGGGACATGGCATTTGACAAAAAACAGGGCATCAAAACCCTGCCCATTCTACTGGGAAGTTATAAGGGACGGCTGGTTTATGGGGCCCTCATTTTCCTGGCGTTTTTCGGCGTGGTGATCATGAGCCTGCTGGGCCCTTTGACCCCGTGGTCGCTACTGGTTCTTCTGGCCCTTCCATTGGTAAGGCCTGTGTTTCAAATTGTATCCGGGGACTGCCCGCCGGACGCGGACGCCCGAACCGCCAAGCTGGATACGGCATTCGGGGTCCTTCTCCTGATTTCCATTCTTCTGGAAAGATGTTTCAAATAAACAAAAAAGGGATGGATCTGCGCCCGCTGATGTTGTGTATGGTTGTGGCTGCCGTCTGCTGGTTTTTCGCCTTTTTTGTGCCCTATGGCAACTTCTGGATCAAAATCAGCCTGTCGGCCCTGTGCCTGGCCGTTCTTGCGGTGGTCTTTGGGGGATGGCCACTGCCGTTAAAGGACTTGACGGGTCGCGCAATCCTGTGGGGAATTTTGTCGGCAGTCTGCCTTTATGGTATTTTCCTGGCGGGAAACGCCATTTCAAACGCCCTTTTCCCTTTTGCCGATGACCAGGTGGATGCCATCTATGCCAAAGGAGACAACACCCCCGG
Source organism: uncultured Desulfobacteraceae bacterium (assembly GCA_964588535.1). GTDB lineage: Bacteria > Desulfobacterota > DSM-4660 > Desulfatiglandales > Desulfatiglandaceae > NaphS2. Next base: position 1,856 of record CAZPQA010000083.1, on the reverse strand, counting down.
ATGGGCCATCTGCCTGTTGTTGCTTTTTGTTACCAGCCCATCAGAGGAGATTTTCTGGCGGGGATTTCTTCAACGCCGGCTGGGCCTTCGTCTGGGAGATTTCAAAGGGTGGATTATCGGCTCCGTTCTTTACGCGGCCGTGCATATCTCTTCCCTGAATTTCATGCTCGTGGGTGCGGCAGGCATTGCCGGCCTGTTCTGGGGGTTCATGTACTGGCGGTTGGGGACCCTCTGGCCTGTGGTCATTTCCCACGCCGTCTGGACCTGCCTCGCTTTCGCGGTAGCCCCCATACATTAAAATAATTCCGGGGACACAATTAATTCCGGGGACACAATACTAAATTATTCATTTCCTCAGATGCATAATGTGGTGACTGAAACCAGTTGTCAATAATTTAGAGTATTGTGTCCCCGGAATTTTATTCGCCTTGACAGCCAAATCAACGCCCGCATATAATGCGGCGTATTATGACTATTTCACCATTGGATAAAGAGAATACAGGTCTTGTCATCGTAGACGTGCAGGAAAAGCTCATGGGGGTCATGGGCCAGAAGGAACGGGTGATCGACAGGGTATCAAAACTCCTTGACCTCGCCCGGGTCTTTCAACTGCCCGTCATCTTAACGGAGCAGAACCCCCAGTTTCTGGGAGCCACCCTGCCGGCCGTCCAGGAATCCATGCCCGCTTATGAACCCATTGAAAAGATTCATTTCGACTGTTGTGCGGTAGATGCCTTTAATGACGTAATTGAAGAAAAGGGGCTTCGAAACATCATTTTAACAGGCGTTGAAACCCACATCTGCGTATTCCAGACATGCGTCTCCCTCCTGGAGAGGGGATTCAGGGTTCATGTTCCCCATCATGCCGTCGATTCCAGAACCAAAGACAACTGGCAGATCGGCCTCTCCCTCATGCAGGAAGCCGGCGCCACCATCACCTCCACCGAGACCATCATCTTTCAAATCCTCAAAAAGGCCGGCACAGCAGAATTTAAAGCGCTTTTGAAAACCATCAAATAACTCTTTTTTTTCCTTGACGCGTAGTTACGATACAGCTATATTGTAACCACTTCGAATCGAGCATCTTGAAAACCCATTTATATTTAAGGGCATTTTCTGGTTCAGCATTAATAGCTTACGAGCCCATGACGTGGGTTCGGGGTAATCTAAAAAGGGGAAGAAAATGAGGTACGCAGAAACTGGGTTTAATTTAGAAATTGATCTATCCCGAGGAAGCATTGAGAGGGTAGCAACCGACCCCAAGGAGACTGAGCTTTATCTGGGGGGTCTGGGGACGAACGCCAAGATACTATGGGACAGGGTTCCGCCTGAGGTTGACCCTTTTTCTCCCGATAATGTACTGATATTCGGCGCCGGCCTTTTGTGTGGCACACCGGCCACGGGCTGTAATCGTACCATTGTTTCCACCATCTCTCCTCAGACGAAACTCATGGCTTTTTCCATGATGGGAGGCTTTTTCGCTCCGGAATTGAAATACGCCGGTTATGACAAAATAGTCCTTAGCGGAAAATCCCCCGATCTGGTTTATCTGTGGATAAAGGATGACAAAGTGGAGATACGGGATGCCTCCCACCTGCATGGTAAGGGATCTGTAGAGACGGCAGAACTTCTCAGGCAGGAATTGAATGAGCCGAAAGCCCAGGTGGCGGCCATCGGCCTGGCCGGTGAAAACAGGATCTTTTTTGCTTCCATTGAACAGGGCAGGTCCAGCGCCAGCAGAGGTGGCATCGGTGCTGTCATGGGAGACAAAGGGGTAAAGGCGATTGTTGTTCGTGGCACCAAGGACATCAATCTGGCCCAACCGCCTGAATTCCTGGAGCTCTGTAACGAAGTGC
>CAZPQA010000082.1:0-14886 GCA_964588535.1 uncultured Desulfobacteraceae bacterium | reverse complement strand
CCGGGTTGATGTCAGGGTGCCATTTTCGGGCCAGCTTGCGATAGGCCTTTTTGATCTTTTCTTCAGAAGCGTCCTTGGAAACACCAAGGATTTTGTAGAAATCTGTAGACATGGTTCTGTTCCATTAATTGAAGTTTGAGGATCACTGGTCAAAAATGTATCCTGCTAATATATTGAGTAACCCTTCACCAAGTCAAAGAAAAAAAGACGGTCGTTTTTCTCGTTGATGATGGTCCGGTCACTCAGTTTCTTGTTTAATTCATTTATTGGACAGATGGTGGTTTCCTCAGCATGTCTTTGGCGTGCGCCATGGCGTGGCTCGTGGTGATCCGGCCGCCGAGAAGTCTTGCAATTTCCTTGACCCTCTCCTCAAATGTGAGCTCCGTGATGGTTGCGCGGGTTCGGCCATCGGTGACCTCCTTTTTGACGAGAAAATGGTTTTCGCCCTGGCAGGCAATCTGAGGCAGGTGTGTGATACACAAAATTTGATGAAATTCGGCCAGTGAAAAAAGCTTTTCGCCCACCACCTCAGCTGTGGCGCCGCTGATGCCGGCGTCGACTTCGTCGAAAACAATGGTCTCAACCGATGCGTTTTTGGCGAGGATGGTTTTGATGACCAGCATGATTCTGGAAAGTTCGCCACCTGATACGATGGTTGACATGGGTTTTAAGGCTTCACCGGGGTTGGTGGAAAGCATGAAAGCCACGCGATCAAAGCCGTGCGGGCCCAAAGCGTTAATGCGATCGTCTTCCGAATCACCCGATGCCGGCGGGTCCTCCTCAAATATGGCCTCAAATCGGGTGTTTTTCATATGCAGTTGTTGAAGTTCCCTTTCCATTGCCGCCTTAAGCCCTAATGCACCCTTCCGTCTTTTCCGGGAAAGGTGGTCAGCCTGTTCAATCAGATTGGCTTCCAGGGCCTTGCGTTGTTTGATGAGTGTCGCCAACGCTTCTTTTCTTTCAGTCAGATCATCAAACCCGGAGGCCAGTTTTTGCTTGAAACGCAAGACGTCTTCAATGGTGCCGCCATATTTTCGTTTGAGCCCGTTTAATGCTTCAAGCCTGTCGGATACGGCCGCCAACCGTTTGGGATCAATCTGAACCGTTTCCTGGAAATCCCTTAATGCAAAGGATACGTCCTCAATGTTGATTTCAATTTCGGCGAGTGCATCCGCCATGGGCAAAAGGTGTTTGTCCAATTGGGCGCCTTTTGAGACGCGCTTGCCACAGCGGGAAAGGACAGAGAGAACGGCATCATTGTTTTCATAGAGGGTCTGATATCCATTTCGAGCGATTTCCAGAAGGTCCTCGGCATGCTGAAGCCGAACCCTTTCCTCTTTCAGCGCGTCGTCTTCACCGGGTTTGGGTTCTATACGTTCAATTTCATGCAGCTGAAAACCGCTCAGCTCCTGGCGTTCCCGGTGTTCGGCAATTTGTTTTTTACTGCCCCTGATTCTATCTCTTAATGTCTGATATTTTTCAAACCGGTCGCTGAAATGATTTCGGTCCTTTTCCAGTCCGCTGAACTCATCGAGCAGGTAAAGGTAATGTTCCGGTTTCAAAAGGTGCTGATGAGCATGTTGGCCGGAAACACTGACCATATGCGGGGCCAAAAGGGCCAGCATCTGAAGCGTGGCCGGGGAATCATTCATGAGTACCTTGTTTCGCCCTTCACGGAAAATGATTCTTTTGATGTTCAATTCACCGTTGAATCTAATTTTCAATTCCTGCAGCAGCTGCTTTAATTCCGGGTTGCCGGGAAAAACGAAATGTGCCTCAACCGATGCTTCCCCGCAACCTGTGCGGATCAGGTCTGCGGAAGATCTTGTTCCCAGAATAAGATTGATGGCATTGATTATGACGGATTTACCGGCACCCGTTTCGCCGGAAAGTGTGTTAAGGCCATTTTTGAGGGCGAGTGACAGGTTGTCGATAATGGCGAAATTATGGATTTTCAGATTGGCGAGCATGTCATGTAGAAGCCACTAAAACGTTAAAATGGTCTTTCAAAGAATATTTTCTGGACGCAAACCTGCGCCCTCAATTTAGGTCTATCACTCTTTATCCTTTGAGTCTTCCAGAAGTCGCCGCATCTCTATTCGAAGGCAGACAGGGTCCAGTTCTTTGATCCTTTTGTATTCCACCAGGGCCACACATGGAACGGGCAGGTCGCACAATGGGATCTCTTTCCCCATCAGATCAAGAATAATGGTTGCTTCGTTAATCCGGTATTGCCGACCGTCGATGAGAATGCCGTAGTCGCCTTTATTTTTGATGAGCGCGGATTCAATCGTTTCACCTTTGTCTTCGGTATTGTCATCCATACAGAGGGCCAGTGCCGGCGAACCGAAAACTATCAGCAGAAACAGCAAAGGGCCCAAATGTCTATCCAGAATCGTTTTTACAGATTTTTCAGCCATATCAAATTCCTATCTTAACCATTATAGAACGGTTTGTGGATCTGTAGCGCCATTGACTTTGGTCATAGATATCATTAAAGTCAGCGCTCGTCGACCAAAAAATTTGATGATTTCGTTAAATTAGGAAGTGCATAAACGCTTCGAAATATTGAGTGTATGACAATGAAATTGCAAAAAGGGCATACGGTTGAACTGAACATTGAAAAGATGGCCTATGGGGGACGTGGCATCGCCCGTCTGGATGGATTTGTGATCTTCGTGCGGGGCACTGTGCCCGGTGACAGAATTCTGGCCAGGATATTCAAGAAAAAGAAGGATTATGCGGAGGCAGCGCTTGTAGAATTACTGGATGCATCATCTGAACGAATTGAAACTGCCTGTCCATATGCGGGTTACTGTGGTGGGTGCCAGTGGCAGCATGTGGTCTATGAAAAGCAATTGGTCTTTAAAAGGGAACACATAAAGGAACCCCTTGAGCGTATTGCAGGGTTGAAAGATGTGATGGTTCGACCACTGTTCCCTTCGGAAAATATTTTTGGATACCGAAACAAAATGGAGTTTTCCTTCTCTGACAGGCGATGGTATCTTCCCCGTGAACTGCATCTTAAAGAGAAAAACGAGGGTTTTGCCCTGGGTCTCCATGTGCCCGGAACATATCATAAGGTCATTGATATGTCGGCATGCCTGCTGCAGCGGCAAACGGGAAACGACATTTTGAGGGAAGTGGGTCAATATGTAAAGGAGTCGGACGTTCCGGTCTACGGTTTGAAAAGTCATAAGGGCTTCTGGCGTTATTTGACCATTCGGCATTCGGCAGCGTTTGACCAGTGGATGGTCAATCTGGTGACCTCGGAAGAAAATGCATCCATTGTTCAGCCCCTGGCTGACCGCCTTTGCCGAAAATTTGCAAGTATCAAAACGGTTGTTAATAATATTAACGGACGAAAGGCTTCCATTGCCGTTGGAGAAAAAGAGAAGGTACTCAGGGGAGATGGATTCATCTATGACAAAATCGGTCCCTTCAGCTTCCGGGTTTCGGCAAATTCGTTTTTTCAAACCAACACATCCTCTGCCCTGAAACTGTATGAACAGGTGCTCCGTTATGCAGATCCAAAAGGGTCGGAAAAGGTGCTCGATTTGTACAGTGGTACGGGGACCATTCCGATTTTCCTGGCAGACCGGGTTCGCTCCGTGACCGGCATAGAGATCAGCCAAAGTGCTACAGCGGACGCTAACAGGAATGCTTTGGAAAACGGCGTTCGAAACTGTCAGTTTATATGTGGCGATATTCGTGAAAAACTAGGGGACATAGGGTTTAAACCGGATCTAATGATCATTGATCCGCCGCGTGCGGGAATGCACAAGGATGTACTGGCTGAAACAATGGCCCTTGGGCCTCAACGAATCATTTATATTTCGTGCAATCCCACAACGCTAGCCAGGGATCTGGAAACCATGGTGGAAGATTACGAATTAAATGAAATACAGCCCGTTGACATGTTCCCCCATACGTTCCATATTGAGGCGGTTGCCAAGCTCTCCCTTCGAAAAAAACATCCAGAGATTGAAAAAGATTGACAAAAGGCTTTTTTAAAATTACACTGCCCAGCTAAGTAAATGAAAGATGTAATTCGCGCGAAGGGGGTGATTTATCATGGCCGTAGGTTTATTAGTGGAATTGTTTGTTGCGAGGCCCTACGGTCCCGGCAGATGCCATATGCCCCCCCAACATAAGAGAGCTTTTGAACTTTCATCGCGTATCCAACAGGTGGACCCGATATTGATGTGACAGTGCCCCATATATAAATGATGAAAAATTAGAATTCGTTCGCTGTTGAAAGCGAGGAAAAGCATCTCTGTTGGTTGTGAGGTGTTTTTTTTTGAACCAGAGAATTTTTTAAAAGACGAGGTTATGTCTCTATGAAAGTAATTGTTCGTGATAATCAGATTGAAAAGGCAATCAAAGATTTAAAAAGGAAGTTAACCAAAGAAGGCTTTTTTTCGGAAATCAAAGAGCGACGTTTTTATGATAAACCGAGTGTTCAGAAAAAGAAAAAACAGGCCAAGGCCGCGAAAAGGCGGAGAAAAAAAGTAAGAAGATTTTAGTGTTTCCTCGGGTGTTCCCCTGAGGCGTATGCAGGGAAAGCTTGCCGCAGGGGAACCCGTTTTTTTTGTGCAGTTTTTCACTTGACAAAATGAAGACCAATTAGGTAAATACTCGAAACTGTTTGCCCCTTCTTTATTCAACCCATAACCGGATGCAAGAGGCTTACAACCATGAAAAACCAATCGAATTCCGCTGAAAACGGAACCCAATCATCCAATGGCGGCCTGGTCCCAAAGTGGATAAACCTCAGTCTTATAGTTCAGGACGCCAGCTTTTTTGTTTTAGGCCTGATCGGCGCGCTGATTGTGGGTTGGGCCGTATTTCCCGCATTACTGTATTCCAAACAACCGCAGCCCATCAATTTCAATCACGCACTGCACCTCGATTCGGAAATAGTGGATGGCATTGAGGGGGATACCCCCGAGGAAAAATGCCAAAGCTGTCACGGCTTTCGAGAGGACGGCAGCTTTACGGGTATTCCCAAACTGGAAAGTTGCACAGAATGCCATGATGATCCTGAGTCTCCTCTGGGGGAAACGCCGGAAGAAAAGGCGTTTCTGGTGGAATACGTTGAGCCTGAAAAGGAAGTTCCCTGGTTTGTTTATTCAAAACAGCCGGACTGTGTCTATTTTTCCCATATCGCGCATGTGAAAATGGGAAAAATGGAATGTGCCACATGCCATGGGGATTTTGCAGGCAACGAAAAACTGCCGTTGTATGTTGAAAACCGGTTAACAGGCTACAGCATCAACATCTGGGGGAAAAATATTTCCGGATTTTATCTGAACAAAACGTATGCTGATCGCATGAAGATGGATGACTGTGCCCGATGCCACACAGAAAAGGGCCAGGAACAGAATAACGCCTGTTTCGTGTGTCACAAATAAGGGGAAGATGACCATGAAAATAACCAGAAGAAATTTCATCGCATCTGTCGTCGGCGGGGTCGCTGGAATTCAGGTCACGCCGCTACCCTGGAAGATTACGGATGATGTCGCCATATGGACCCAGAACTGGCCGTGGGTGCCTGTCCCGTCCACCGGTGAAGTTACGGAAGAAAAAACCGTTTGCAACCTTTGTCCGGGCGGGTGCGGTATTTCTGTCAGAAAGGTCGACCAGCGGGCTGTAAAGATTGAAGGCCGCACCGATTATCCCATCAATCCCGGGGGCATCTGTCCGGTTGGCATGGGAGGTCTTCAGCTGCTCTATGACAACGATATGCGGTTTCCCGGGCCCATGAAACGGGTTGGGGCCAGGGGTGCAGGCGAGTTTGTCAACATCACCTGGGGTGAGGCCTATGATATTTTAGCGGGTCGCATCGCAGACCTGCGAAAAGCCGGAAAGCCTGAGGCGATCGCCGCTGTTGACGGAAATGTTGCAGGTACAACAACATCGCTGCTGATCGAAAGATTCATGCAAGCGGTTGGAAGTCCCAATTATGTAAAACCTGAGTCGATTACAGATACCTATAACGTGGGTAACCTTCTGATGCAGGGAAAATCAAGCCCCATGGCCTACGATCTGGAGAACTCCGATTATGTGTTGAGCTTCGGATGCGGCCTGCTGGAAGGCTGGGGTGCCCCCGGCCGGGTTATGAATGCCTGGGGGCTGTGGCATGACGCCAATCCGGCCAAACGTAAAACCAAGATTGTCCAGATTGAATCCCGGGCATCCAATACGGCATCCAAAGCGGACTTCTGGGTGGCGCCTAAGCCCGGAACCGACGGGGCCCTGGCTTTGGGAATTGTGCATGTTCTCATCGGGAAGGGACGTATCGATGAGCCGTTTGTGAACGGGTTCACCTATGGGTTTAATGATCTGACGTCTTCAGGGGGTCAGAATCAGCCTGGCTTTAAATCCGTCGTTTTAAAGAAATATTCCCCCGCCCAGGTGGAAAGAATCACCGGGGTTGATGCAAAAACCATTATCGCCCTGGCGGATGGTTTCAGCAAAGCAAAGGCGCCTGTCGCCGTCTACGGAAAAGGAAAAAACAACCTGAACGGCAGCCTTTATGAATTTATGGCGGTTCAAAGTCTCAATGCTGTCGCCGGGAGGATCAACAAACCGGGAGGCGTTTTGCTTCAAGACCCGCTCCCCCTGTCGCCCCTTCCCGCTTTTGAACCTGATGAAGTAGCGGTAAATGGTCTTAAAAAGCCGCGTATCGATGGCGCGGGTACGCCTGCATATCCTTTCGCTCAGAGCCTTATCAACCATTTTGCCGATGCCATTAACAAAAGTGCCAAATCTCCGATCGATACACTTCTCGTGTTTTCAGCAAATCCGTTTTTTACCGTTCCCGATGGGGGCGGCTTCAAGAATGCCCTGGAGAAGATCCCCTTCATTGTGAGTTTTTCGCCATACCGCGATGAAACGGCCAACATGGCGGATCTGATTTTGCCGGATCATAACTATCTTGAAAAGATGGAGGACACTGTCTGGCCTGTGGGACTGCAGTATCCCCTTTATGGGCTTTCCAGACCGGTGGTCGAACCCGTTAACAACACTCGGAATGTGGGTGATGTGATTATTTCCCTGTCCAAGGCTGTGGGCGATGCAACCGGCAGTGCGTTCCCCTGGGAAAATTTTGAAGAAGCGCTTCAGGTTCGTGCAAAGGGCCTCTTTGATGCGGGCGGTGGGCTTGTTCGATATGATCCTTCAACGCCGGCTTGGAAATTTAAGTACTTTGATGAACCTCCCAAACCCACCTATGGCACTTTTGATGAGATGTGGGAGGAGATGAAATCCGGCGGCATGTGGTATCGACCGGTTAAACTTCCTACTAAATCCTGGAAAGGCCTTTTTGAGACCCCCAGCGGAAAATTTGAATTTGTCAGTCAGAAACTGCAGCAGATTATTTCGGAAAATTCACAGCAGACATCTGAAAAAGCAGCGCTCGATCAGATGGGTATTCGTGTTGCCGGCGTTGAAGCCCTCATGGGGCATTACGAGGCACCGAAACTGGGGGTGGATCGCTCCAAATATCCCCTGTTCATGGTTCCCTACGGGATGATCAATCTCACGGGCGGATGGATTCCCACACCACCTTTTCTCTACAAGACCATTTTTGCGACGCAGCTTTTGAAAAATGAATCTTTCGCTGCCGTGAATCCCGCAACAGCCGCCAAATACAAGCTGCGCCAGGGAGACCGGGCAGTTGTCAAGTCACCTTTGGGGCAGCTGCAGGTGCGGATAGACCTGTTTGAGGGCGCAATGCCGGGAAGGGTCTACATGCCGCTCGGCTTTGGTCACACGGCCTACGATGAATACCAGAAGGGTAAAGGCGTTAACCCGAACAACATTGTCAAGGCCTTAAACGATCCGGTCAGCGGATATCCGCTCTGGTGGAATACGCCAGTTAAGTTAATAAAGGCTTAGGTGAGGTAGCTCATGAAAAAAGAAAATGACCACGGGAAATCTGACGCCGGTCATGAAACCGCGCATCAGTCCGGTCAAAAATATGGCATGGTCATCGATCTTGACAAATGTACAGGGTGTGGCACGTGCATGGTCGCCTGCGCAGCGGAAAACAATGTTTCTGTGAGGGCCGACCAGACTGACAAAGAGCGTGCCATTACCTGGATGAACCTCTATAAAATCACCAATGGGAAAAAATTCCCCCATACGGAGGTGAGTTATTTTCCCCGGCCCTGCATGCACTGCGACCATCACCCACCGTGCGTTTCCGTGTGTGTGGCCACTGCAACGAAATTGGACTTCAATACCGGTATTGTCAGCCAGATTTATACCCGGTGTATCGGCTGCCGGTATTGCCAGGCGGCGTGTCCCTACGGTGCGCGTTACTTTAACTGGTGGGACTCATTTCCCCAGGATAAAGGCATGGATCGCTATCTGACGCCCGAGGTATCTCCCAGAATGAGGGGTGTTGTTGAAAAATGCACCTTCTGCCATCATCGGCTGATGCGGGCCAAAAATCAGGCCTATGCAGAAAACCGCAGGGAACTGCAAGAGGGAGAATATAATACGGCCTGTACGGAAGCCTGTCCGGCTGAAGCCATCACCTTTGGGGATTTAAACAATTCGAAACATGAAGTATCGCAATTGATCAAGCACCCTTATGCCTTCAGGATTCTTGAACGCATTGGGACGGGACCCAAGGTATACTACCTTTCCAGCAGGGACTGGGTGCGCAGGCTGGCTGATAACTTCCTGCCCGGCGAATATGAGCCCGTCATCAACAGGACATGGGCGGAAGATGAATGGTCCACCAAGCCGGGTCGCGACCAGTTCTAGCAACGTAAGGATCAAAAAAATGACATGCCATAAAATGTCAGGAGGATGAGTGATGGATTTGGATTCCCCATTGTTACCGAAAGGCGTTAAAAGATGTACCCCGGGGGTCTTTCTTTTATGGACCCTGCCTTGGCTGGCGCTGCTGGCGTGGGGCGGCCTTTCGGCCGTTCTGTGTCTCTGGAAGGGTTTAAACCAGACCAATATGAGCAACATTTTTGCTTTTGCCCTGTGGATCGTTTTTGATCTGGCGGTGATTGCTTTGGGAGCTGGTGCGTTTTTTACGGGGTTTCTGACCTATATTGTCGGCCGCAAAGAACTTAAAAGCATTATTAATACGGCTGTTGTCATAGGGTTTATCTGCTATTCCGGTGCCATGGCCATGCTGGGTATCGATATCGGTCAGCCCATCAGGGGCTGGTTCATTTTCTGGCACGCCAATATCCACTCCATGCTGGTGGAGGTGTCCTTCTGTATCACCTGTTATCTGATTGTTCTGGCCATTGAATTTATTCCGCTTATCCTTGAAAACAGACAAATTAAAAAAGTCAAGGAACTGAGGCTGGTGGGCCATAATCTCCACGAAATCATGGCGGTTTTTGCGGCAACCGGTACGTTTCTGTCATTTTTTCACCAGGGGTCCCTGGGTGGGATGTTCGGCGTCATGTATGCAAGGCCCTTTGCGGCCCGGGAAGGCTTTTATATCTGGCCATGGACTTTTTTCCTCTTTGTACTCTCCGCCATCGCCTGTGGTCCCTGCTTTACCATCCTTTGCACCAAGTTGACTGAGTTTCTTTCGCGAAAAAAGCTGGTTCCGGACGATGCAATTCAGTTTCTGGCCAAATTGTCCGGCTGGCTTCTCGCCCTGTACATCGTTTTGAAAACCTTTGATTACCTGGGCTGGATATATGGGATTGTTCCCAGATCTGGTTTGACATTTATGGATTTTTTCAACGAAGGGCCCTATGGTGTTTGGCTGATAGTGGCGGAGATGATATTTTGCGGATTGCTCCCCGCCATTATACTGCTGACACCGGCCGGTAGAAAAAACCAGGGGTGGCTCATTTTGGCCAGTCTGTTGAACTGCACCGGAATTGTGTTGAACCGATTCCTTTTTATTATTGTTACCCTGGCGGTTCCGGTGATGCCCTTTGACCGGTTCTGGGGCTATCTTCCCACATGGCAGGAATGGGGCATCGGAATGGCGGTGGTCGGCTATGGATTCCTGGTATTTTCATTGGCCTATCGGTATTTGCCAATGTTCCCGAAAGAGACTGAATTGAACCCGCTGCCGGTTGAATAGCCCTTAGGTAAGGAGAACACCATGACACCATTTTCTTTTGAATGGCAATGGAACATTGAGTATGTGATTTTTTTCGGACTGCTGTACGTTGCGCTGGGGCTCATCGGCGGCGGGATCACCTTTGTGGCCATTAAAACGGCACTACAGGTATTCGGATTTATGCGTGAGAGGGATTTTCACGATTAACCGTTTCTGATTTTTTGCTTATCCACAAGGGCTCCAGCGTGAGTCCTTGTACCGTATCCTGCCCTCAGCAACGCATCATATCATATCATATTAGGTAAATTTTTCTCTCTGCCCTATTTCCAGATAACCGTATCCTGCCGCCAGAATTTGTTGTCCTTGGAGGGATAATCAAGGTTGAAATGAAGACCGCGGCTCTCTTTTCTAAGCGATGCGCAGGTGATGATGAGTTCCGCAACAAGGGCAAGATTTCGGAGTTCAAGAAGGTCCTGACTGACCAGGAAGTCCCAATAGTACTCCTTGATTTCCTCCTGAATGATCTCCACGCGTCTTTTTGCACGGGCCAGACGTTTGTTGGTCCTCACAATGCCCACGTAATTCCACATAAAACGCCGAATTTCATCCCAGTTGTGAGATACAACCACCAGCTCTTCGCTGTCCGTTGCACTGCCGGGGTCCCACTCCGGTGCCCGGGGAAAAGCCTCCTGCTTCCCGGAGGACAGCTCCTGGGCTGCTTTAATGGCGGTACGCCTGGCAAAGACAAGCGCCTCTAACAGTGAATTGCTGGCCAGACGGTTTGCGCCGTGCAACCCTGTGCAGGCCACTTCACCGATGGCAAAGAGGTTTTTAAGATTGGTATGACCATGTTCATCAGTCAAGAGACCGCCGCACATATAATGGGCGGCAGGGACCACGGGAATGGGTTCCCTGGTGATGTCGATGTGGAAGGAGAGGCAGGTTTCATAGATGTGGGGAAAGCGATGGGTAATAAAGTCTTCACCTTTGTGGCTGATATCAAGATAAACGCATGTGTCACCGCTTTTTTTCAGTTCCATGTCGATGGATCTTGCCACAATGTCCCTGAAGGCCAGATCCTTCAGGGGATGATACGATTCCATGAACCGATTCCCTTTTTTGTCCAGGAGGATTCCCCCTTCGCCCCTCACCGCTTCGGAGATCAGAAAGTTTCTGGCCAGCGGATGGTGCAGGGAAGTGGGGTGGAACTGGACAAATTCCATGTTGGCCACTTTTACCCCGGCCCGGAAACCCATGGCGACCCCGTCCCCGGTGGCAATGTCAGGGTTACTGGTATAGCGATACACCTTCCCGGCGCCGCCGGAACAAAGGACCGTGATTCTTGCAAGGATCGTCAGGATGGTGCCTGTTTCCGCATCCAGAACGTAAGCGCCCCAGCAGCTCTGATCTGCTTTTTTGGCAACGATGCCTCGGCGAACCAGGGTGGATTTGCTGATGAGATCAATGGCCATGTGGTTTTCATAAATCTGAATATTCGGATCCTCTTCCGCCCGTGCAAGCAACCGTTTTTCAACCTCGCGGCCGGTCAAATCCTTGGTATGGACGATTCGTCTTTTGGAATGACCGCCTTCGCGGCCAAGATCGAACATTTTCTTCTGACCTTCCTGCTGAGAAAACCGTACTCCCAGAGATATGAGTTCGTGAATTCGCGGGGGGCCCTCCTCTACGACAATTTTTACAATATCTTCATGGCAGATGCCGTCTCCCGAGGTAAGGGTATCCTTGATATGAAGTTCAAAACTGTCATCGGGATCCAGAACCGAGGCAATGCCCCCTTGGGCATAGTTGGTTGAGCCTTCGCTCTTTTCCTTTTTGGTCACGATGGCGACTGTCCCTGCCTTGGCTGCATCAAGAGCAAAACGCAGGCCGGCAATTCCGCTGCCTATGACGAGATAATCGGTATTAATTGGCATGGATTTTTCCTTTTAGTGAAAGGGAAATTCTCTTTCTTTTGAGGTCCACATTCAACACCTTGACGTTGACCTTCTGGTATACTTTGACCACATCGTTGGGATCTTTTACAAACCGGTCCGCCATCTGGCTTATATGAACAAGGCCATCCTGGTGAACGCCCATATCCACAAAGGCGCCGAAAGCGACGATATTGGTGATGATGCCGGGCAGGGTCATCCCCGGTTCGAGGTCTTCAATTTTTTCAATACCATCTTTAAAAGCGATATTTTCAAATTGATCTCTTGGGTCACGCCCGGGTTTGGCCAACTCCTTTAAGATATCGTCCAAGGTGGGGAGACCAACCGTTTCGGTGACATATTTTTCCTTATAAATTTTCTTACGGATGCCTTCATTTTCCATGAGATCCTGGATGGAGCACCCAAGGTCATTGGCCATGGCTTCCACGATGGGATAACTTTCGGGGTGAACGGCGCTGCTGTCCAGCGGGTTTGAAGTGCCGCTGATGCGCAGGAAGCCGGCGGCTTGTTCAAAGGCTTTGGCGCCAAGGCGGTGAACTTTCATGAGTGCTTTTCGAGAGGCAAAGGGCCCATTCTCCTCGCGGTGGCGCACAATGTTTTTCGCCAGTTGGGGCCCCAACCCCGATACATAAGTGAGCAGTTGTCGGCTCGCGGTGTTGGCCTCCACGCCAACCCTGTTGACGCAGCTTGTGACCACGTCGTCGAGACTTTTTCTTAGCGCTTTCTGGTCAACGTCGTGCTGATATTGCCCAACCCCTATGGATTTAGGGTCTATTTTGACCAGTTCGGCAAGGGGATCCATGAGCCTGCGTCCAATTGAAACAGCGCCTCTCACGGTAATGTCCTGGTCCGGGAATTCTTCACGGCCCGCGTCCGAGGCGGAGTAAACGGAAGCGCCGCTTTCATTGACCATAATGGTTTGAATCTTTTTTTCAAGAGACAGTCCTTTTATAAAGGTTTCGGTTTCCCTCCCGGCAGTGCCGTTTCCAATGGCAATGGCATCCACATGAAAACGATTGCAGAGTTCCCCTATCTTTTGTCCCGCTTGAATGGCTTTTGAATCGCCAAAATGTGGAAAGATGGTATCCGAGTGCAGAAGTTTTCCCTGGGAATCGAGACAGACCACTTTACATCCGGTACGGAACCCGGGGTCAATGGCCAGGATGTTTTTTTGTCCAAGAGGTGGCGAAAGAAGAAGTTGACGAAGGTTGCCGGCAAATATTCGAATGGCCTCTTCATCAGCCTCCTTTTTTGAGGTCATCCGAACCTCGGTTTCCATGGAATGGCTCAGGAGTCTTTTATAACTGTCGTGAATCGCCATGCGCACCTGTTCGGAAGTGCCAAAATGGCCGGTGATAAAAAGGGATTCAATCAGGCCAAGGGCCCGGCTCTCTTCAGGTGCAATACGAAGGGTCAGGATGCCTTCATTTTCACCCCTTCGCATGGCCAGTATCCGGTGTGAAGGCGCTTTATTAAGGGGTTCTTCCCAATCAAAATAATCTTTGTATTTGGCCCCTTCTTCCTCTTTTCCGGAATCGACCGTTGAAACAAGAATACCTTTTTCTAAAAAAAGAGACCGCATCAACGCCCGTGCTTCCTGATTTTCAGTAATCCATTCCGCGATGATGTCCCTTGCGCCTGACAGCGCATCTTCAATCGTATCAATCTCTTTTTCCGGGTCTACAAAGGGGGCGGCAACGACGGAAGGATCAAAATCTTCCTGCTGAAACAGGCTCTGGGCCAAGGGGTCAAGACCCCGTTCCCTGGCGATACTTGCTCGGGTTCGCCGTTTGGGTTTAAAAGGAAGGTAAATGTCTTCAAGAACTGCAAGGGTTTCGGCCCCTTCAATTTTAGTGGCCAGATCATCCGTCAGTTTTTCCTGGTCGCGCAAGGATTTTAAAATGACGTCGCGCCTTCGATCCAATTCTTCCATACTGGCGGATCGGTCACGGATATGGGAGATGGCCACCTCATCCAGGGAATTTGTTGCTTCCTTCCGGTACCGGGCAATAAAGGGGATGGTCGCCCCTTGCGACAGAAGGTCCAGTACGGCCCCTACCTGTTTAGGGTGGAGATCCATTTCATTGGCGATCTTTTGCACGTATTTTGAACTCATCTGTTAAAAAACCCCAGTTTCAGAAAATTGAGACGACCCCTCTCCGTGACAATTTCTGAGATAACAGTTAGTCACAAAATGGTCAAGTTTGTTTCCTCCTCAAATATATTATGGGTATTGAGGTTGTCCATAACCAAAACTACTTTCTCGGCATCCGCATAGCGTTCTTCAAGGATCTCTTTGATGAAATGTGAGCGCCCGAGGGACCAAATGTCCACACGGGCGCTTGTTGAAGAAAATACTTTATTTTCAGGCCTAATACTCCCCCGGCATGTTTTTGAGTTGGGCCAGTGGAAAAACCGGACCGTCTTTACACACGTACTGGTCGCCGATGTTGCATCTGCCGCAGATGCCGATGCCGCATTTCATGCGCATTTCAAGGGAAAGGATAATCCGATCCGGGGAAAATCCCAGCTTTTCCAGAACCGGCTGGGTAAATTTGATCATAATGGGCGGTCCACAGACGATGGCGATGGCATTGTCCGCACTGGTGATCTTCTGCTCCGTAACGGTGGGGACAAATCCCACATTGTATTTCCAGTCGGGATCATCGGTCCCGTCCACGGTGATGTGCATGTTGATGTCATCCCGTTGTTCCCATTCAGCCAGTTCGTCTTTGTAGAGCAGCATGCCGGGACTTCTGGCGCCGTACACCACGGAAATGTCCGCGAATTTGGATCTGTTTTCAGGGTCCAGCATATAGATAATGCTGGAGCGCAGGGTGGTGAAAGCGAAACCACCGCCCACGATCACCACATGCT
>CAZPQA010000081.1:0-15048 GCA_964588535.1 uncultured Desulfobacteraceae bacterium | reverse complement strand
CCCCCGGTATCCTTTTGCTGCCTTTAATACTTTTTTCCGTCTTCTTCTGGCTTTAAAGCCTCTTTTAACCCTTGACATGACAAACCCTCTTTGTTGCTAGTGCCCATCCACAAATGGCCAATTTGCCCGATTTCGGCGTCAGACTAAAATTGTAATCCTCGAAATACTTCTATGTATTCCTGCGGTTACAATTTTTGTCTCCCTTGAACTCGAACAAATTTTCTCATTTGTGGACGGACACTTGCTGATTATAAATTTGTTAGGGAAACCACAAAACTAGCCATATGGAATCATCCGCTTGACACCTTTCAGATTAGCGGGATCCACCACGGTTGATTTTCGAAGATTCCGTTTTCTTTTGGTGCTTTTCTTGGTAAGAATATGGCTTGAAAAAGCCTTGTTCCTCACAATTTTTCCAGAACCGCTGGTTTTAAAGCGTTTGGCTGCCCCGCGGTTGGTCTTCATTTTCGGCATTATTGTCCTCCACTGCACCATACGGCCCTCAAGGAAAAACACCCCTTGCGATCTCCGCCAGAGGCGAAAGACCGTAGAGACAAGGTAGAGACAAGGCATGCCTTGTCTCTACGGTGTTGAACCCTGAGAACCTTGTTGTCGTTTTTCGTTATTTCGGAACAATGACCATGGTCATTCGGTTCCGGGCCTCCCTGGAAGGAGGCTGGTCTACGGTTCCGGCATCTGAGACATCTTCAGCTACCCGTTTTAGAAGATCCTCGCCGGTTTTCATAAACGCCATCTCCCGACCACGGAAAAAGACACTGACTTTCACCCGGTGTTTTTTATCCAGGAATTTCTTAAGGTTCTTAATCTTGAACCCAAGATCGTGATCTTCAGTGTGAGGCCGAAGTTTAATTTCCTTCATCTGGCCGCCCCGGGTTTTCCTGCGCGCCTCCTGAACTTTTTTGCTGGCCTCATACCGAAACTTACCATAATCCATTACGCGGCAGACCGGTGGATCTGAATTCGGCGCGACCTCAACCAGGTCCAACCCTACGTCCGTGGCCTCGTTCAGAGCGTCTTGAAGAGACAGAATTCCCAACTGCTCTCCTTCAGCGGAGATCAGTCTCACTTGCCCGGAGCGGATCTTCTCATTGATCCTTACGTCATCAGATTTTTTTCTTATTGCCATTCCCTCCTCTGTCTGCACTCCTTGGTAATCAGGTCAATAAACTCATTTGCCCCCATCAAAGAGAGATTTTGACCATTCCTTTTTCTTGGGGTCACCCCGTCATTATCGCATTCTTTGTCCCCAATAATCAACATATAAGGGATCTTTTTTAACTGAGCCTCCCTCACCTTGAGACCCAACTTTTCATTTCTGAAATCGGACACAACCCGAATACCCGCCGCCAGAAGCGCTTCAACCACCTTTTCACCAAACGGAATATTTCGGTCTGTCACCGTAAGGATGGCGACCTGTACCGGAGCCAGCCAGGTGGGAAACGCGCCGGCATAATGCTCTATCAGAACACCGATAAATCGCTCAATAGCGCCGAGTATCACCCGGTGAATCATAACGGGCCGGTGTTTTTCTCCATCTTTTCCAATAAAGGTCAGGTCAAATTTTTCAGGAAGTGTAAAGTCACACTGGATTGTTGCGCACTGCCATTTTCGGCCGAGAGCATCTTCAAGCTTGACATCGATCTTGGGACCATAAAAAGCACCATCACCCTCATTAATCTCATAGTTCAGTTGAAGCTCATCCATGGCTTTGATAAGCGCCTCGGTGGCCAGTTCCCAGTCCTCATGGGAACCGATGGATTTTTCGGGGCGTGTACTGATCTCCAATTCATAATCGAACTGAAAAATCCCCATCACTTCTTTAACAAAATCAAGGACACCTTTGATCTCACCATTGAGCTGCTCAGGCGTACAGAGGATGTGAGCGTCATCCTGGGTAAACTCCCGGACCCGGAAAAGACCGTGCAAAACCCCTGATCGCTCGTGCCTGTGGACCGTTCCCAATTCAAAATACCGCTTGGGCAGGTCACGATAACTTCTGATTTTAGAGCCGAAAATCAGCATGTGGGAAAGGCAATTCATGGGTTTTATGCCATAGGACTGCCCATCAATTTCGGTGAAATACATGTTTTCGCGATAGTTGTCAAAATGCCCGGATTTTTTCCACAAGTCCGTCTTCAGGATCTCCGGGCCTCTCGCCAGCTCATAGCCTCTTTTGAGATGCTCCGAAATCTCAAAATCCTCCAGAAGGTAACGCAACATGGCGCCGTTGGGATGCCAGACAACCATTCCCGCACCCACTTCTTCATAGGTACTGAAAAGCTCCAGCTGGGTCCCGAGCTTCACATGGTTCCGTTTTCGGGCCTCCTCCAGCATATGAAGATGCTTTTTCAACTGCTTCCGGTCTGAGAAACCCACACCGTATATGCGGCTCAACATGGGCCGATGTTCATCGCCCCGCCAGTATGCGCCGGCCACCTTGATCAAATGAAACGCCTTAATCATGCCGGTGGAAGGAATATGCGGCCCAAGACACAGGTCCGTAAAACTCCCCTGGGTGTAAAGGGAGACCGTCTCCGCCCCAAGGTCTTCGATGAGTTCAACCTTATAATCCTCACCCTGCGCTTTGAAGAATGCCACTGCTTCCGAAAGGGCCATCTCTTCTCTGGCAAAGGGAAGATCAGCCGCAATGATCTCATTCATCTTTTCTTCCACATGCGGAAGATCATCTTCCCTGAAAGGCCGTTCGTAATCAAAATCGTAGTAGAAGCCATTTTTAACAGCGGGTCCGATGGTCACTTTCACGCCGGGAAAGCGTTCTCTAACAGCCATGGCCATCACATGTGAAGTGCTGTGTCGAAGGATTTCCAAACCCTCATCAGAATGGAGGTAAATGGGTTCCAGTTCCGTGTTTGTACCTAGCTTAGTCGAAAGATCACTTGGGATCCCGTCCACCTTCACCGCAACCACACGGTCCAGTCCACCCACTTTCAGATGCTCCAGCGCCTCGGCAGCCGAAAGGGTTTCCGCCTCCACCTGGTGAACATCCTTGCCTTTTATACCGACAGAAAATACTTCCATGAGGATAACCATCAAAGAAAATAAGGCATCTGAAGTGAAACGATCACTTCCCAAGATGCCTCATACATGTCAACATCGACGTCTAAATGATCTTCACAAAACAACCTAAGAACGCTTCCAGAAAATCCAAGCCAAAAAATATCCGGGTTTTATAAACAATAACATGATGAAATGCAAGTTAAAAATGCTCCCATGTGAATTCCCGTTCAGATCCGGAAGGTGCACGAACCAGGACCGGAAGAAATCACTTCAGAAAAATCATTTTTCTTGTTCATGAAAAAGTTCTTTCAAAAATGCCGGGCTGCCGGTATATTCTGACTTTTTAAGATGAGAATAACGAGAGGGTAAAATGCTTCGATGCGCTTCACAGCTTGTGGCTACCGCAAAAAAGACAGTTCTCCTGAGTGTTTTCTTCTTCCTTGCGGGCCTTTTTGCGCTTCATGGACAACAGCCGAGCGCCCGGGTGGTGATGGACGAACTGAGCCGGAAAATGACCGTGCCGGACGACCTCAAGCGGGTTGTTTCCCTGGCCCCAAGCATTACTGAAATCATTTTCGCCCTGGGGAAGGAGGATCTTCTAAAGGGTGTCTCGCGGTTCAGTGATTTTCCGGCTGCGGCTGAAAAGCTGCCTAGTGTGGGTTCTTATGTTCACCTGGATCTTGAAAAAATCGTGGCTTTGAAGCCAGATCTCTGTATCGGCATAAAGGACGGAAACCCCATAGCAGTGGTCAGGAAACTGGAACACTTGGGCATACCCGTCTATGCCGTAGACCCCAGAGACTTAAACGCCGTCCTTGAAACCATCATCCAACTGGGCCATCTCCTGGACGCCGATCAAAAGGCACAAGCCATTGTTTCCGATATGCGCACCCGTATGGAACGGGTAAAATCCCTGGTGGCCACATCACCTGACAAACCCCGTGTGTTTTTTCAAATCGGCGTCTCACCCATTGTTTCCGCGGGCACCCAGACCTATATTCACGAATTGATCGTCATGGCCGGGGGCAGAAATCTTGCGGAAGGCCCTGTGCCCTACCCAAGGTACAGCCGTGAACAGGTACTGGGCCTTTCCCCCGACGTCATGATTATCACCTCCATGGCCAGGGGCGCCAGTTTTGAGCATGTCAAAAAACAATGGTCCCAATGGCCATTCATGCCCGCTGTTCGGGACAATCGCATCCTGCTTCTGGATTCCAATCTCTGCGACCGCCCCACACCCCGGCTCATTGATGGCCTGGAACAGGTTGCTGAAGCGATTCACCCGGATCTCTACAGGAAAAAACCGTGAAGACCCAAAGGCCGCGCGTTTTAAAACGCATGTGGATCATATCCATTCTGCTTCTCTTTGTTCTCGCCGTAACCATGGTTATGGGCATCTCCGTGGGGTCTACCGGCAGCAACTTTAAAGAGACGTTATTCTCTCTTATGGGCATAGAGAAGGCAGACGCCATGCTTGAAACCATTGTCTGGCGCATCCGCCTGCCCCGGGTATTTCTGGCGACGCTGGTGGGTGCGGCCCTTTCGCTGGGAGGACTGGTTTTTCAGGCCCTGCTTCGGAATCCCCTTGCCGAACCCTATATCCTGGGCATTTCAAGCGGATCGGGCATCGGGGCCATTCTCGGCATCCTGACGGGCCTGTCCCCTTTCCCCGGCGTAAGCCTCGCCGCTTTTGCAGGGAGCATGGCCACCCTGTTGCTTCTCCTGTTTATGACGTCGGGCAAAACCATGCTGAAAAAAAACATCCTTCTTCTATCGGGGGTCATGGTCAATGCGTTCTGTGGGGCGTTTATCATGTTTCTCATATCCATCACCCAGGACGACCGCCTTCACAACATCATCTTCTGGCTCATGGGGGATCTGTCCATGGCGGACCTTCCACAGGTCTGGCTGCTGGCTGCGGTGGTGGTGCCCTGTACCGTTTTGATTTTCTGTCTTTCCAATACCATGAACCTCTTTCTCATGGGCAAAGAACTGGCCCAGACCATGGGGGTCAACATTAAAGTCATCACCGCAATCCTTCTGGTGGCGACCTCCATCATGGTCAGCGCTACGGTAGCTGCCTGCGGGCCCATCGGCTTTGTGGGGCTGGTGATTCCCCACCTGCTGAGGCTTATTGTGGGACCGGACCACCGGGTGCTGGTTCCCGCCTGTCTGCTGGGAGGGGGCGCCTACGTGGTGCTTTGTGATATACTGGCCAGGACACTGCCGGAACAGGGGGAAATGCCCGCCGGCGTCATCACCGCCATGATCGGTGCACCCCTTTTCATCATATTGTTAAAAAAATCATCATGAAACCACCTATCCAAGCCACCGCCCTGCATGCCGCCTATGGACCCCTGCCGGTACTTCAGGATGTTTCCTTTTCCGTGTCCAAAGGGGAGTTTTTCATCGTTATCGGTCCCAACGGTTCGGGAAAAACCACTCTGCTGAAAATCCTGTCCGCCATCACGCCATTTCAGGGGGGAAACCTTGAAATTGCAGGGATCCCCATGGCAAAATACTCTCGGCGTTCTCTGGCAAGGATCATGGCTCTGGTCCCTCAAACCGTTCCCGAAGATCTTCCATTTACTGTCAGAGAATTAATCCTCATGGCCCGAACACCCCGTATGGGTCTTTTAGGCCTTGAAGGGGACCAGGATATCAGAATAGCTGAAGAAGCCATGTCCTTTACAGGCGTGGAACCCCTGGCCGAGCGAAAAATGGATCAGTTGAGCGGTGGGGAGCGTCAAAGGGTATTTATTGCCAGGGCCATCTGTCAGGAACCGCAGATCATCCTGCTTGATGAACCTACGGCGGCCCTGGATCTGGCCCATCAGGTGCGGATCATGGATCTGATGGAAAAGCTGCGGGCGGAAAAAGGCCTCACCATTGTAATGGTATCCCACGATATCAACCTGGCGGCCATGTACGGTAACCGCCTCATGCTGCTCAAAAAAGGACGGATTGTTAAAATGGGTCTGCCCGCGGAGGTACTCACCTTCAAAACCCTGGAAGAAGCTTACGAGTGTCCTCTTCTGGTGGATGAAAGCCCACTAGGGAATTGCCAGCGGGTAACCCTGGTGCCCCGGAAATTCATCAATGAGGATTTACAGGCCATGGCGGTTCAGAACAAACAGTAAATGCTGTAATAGGGAGTAGAATTATGAAAATAAATCCGAAATTCATCTCTCCTTGCGGGCTATATTGCGGCGTTTGTGCCGTTTATATGGCAGATCGTGATAATAACGAGAAATTCAAGGAAAGGCTGGCGGGTCTATACAAGGGAGGGGTTTCCGGTAAAGGCACGCTTCCCAACAGTAAAGATCTTTCACCAGCGGATATTCGATGCAGCGGCTGCTTTTCTGATGAATTGTTTATGCATTGCAGGCAGTGTGAGATCAGAGAATGCACCATAGAAAAAGGGTACACCGGATGCCATGAATGCGATGAATTTCCTTGCCGGCATATTGACAATTTTCCCATGACTGTTGGAAAAAAGGTCATTTTGCGGTCTGTCCCCTATAGACGAAAATTCGGCACGGAAAAATGGGTCATGGATGAAGAAGCCCGCTATTTCTGTCCTGAATGCGGCAATAAAGTTTTCCGCGGCGTTGTAAAATGTAATCAATGCAAAGCGAAACTGGATCTGGACTGAGGGCTCGCTCAAAAACAAGTTCAAATGCCCAACCGAAGTATCTTACGGCGGAGGGTATTTTTGTTAATGCCAAGTTCTTTGGCCGTAGCGACCTTTTTCCCCTGATTTCTTTCAAGGGCCTGGCGGATGGCGCGCTTCTCTATTTCCTTAAGCGTCAATCCCGGCAAAATCGAGTTCAGTGCTGTTGATGGAAGAATATGATCCGGAAGGCAGGCAACGCGAATGATATCTCCCCTACAGAGAACAAAGGCATGCTCTATGGCATTTTCCAGTTCGCGTATGTTACCGGGCCATTCGTGCAGCATCAGCACAGCCATGGCTCTCTGGGACATCCCTACAATGTTCTTTCCCGTCAGATGATTAAAGTGTTCAATGAAATGATCTGCCAGAAGAGGGATGTCTTCTTTTCGATCCGCCAATGACGGCAGGGAAAGCTTCACAACGTTAATCCGGTAGTATAAATCCTTCCTGAATGCCCCGTTTCCAACGAGCTCTTCCAGATTGCTATGGGTAGCGGCAATGATTCTGGCGTTGGTATCGATCGGTTCGTTGGATCCCAGGGGTTCATAGGTTTTATTTTCGAGAACCCGCAGAAGACGGACCTGCATGGCTGACGATATGTCTCCGATCTCGTCCAGCAGAAGGGTGCCGTTCCGGGCTTGTTCGAACCTTCCGGGCTTGTCCGTTTTAGCATCGGTGAAAGCGCCCGCCTTGTAACCAAAAAGCTCGGATTCCACCAGGCTATCCGGCAACGCCCCGCAGTTGACGGCCACGAAAGGTCCTTTTTTATGTGGACTGTCGTTGTGAATCGCACGAGCGACGAGTTCCTTCCCCGTGCCGCTGGCCCCTTCTATCAATACCGTGCTGTGACTTTGGGAGATCTGAGGCAGGATTGAAAAAATCTTGTGCATCTCGGCACTCTTACTCACGATGTCCTCATAGGAGTGTTGCTTGATCAGCGCTCTTCTCAGTTCGCTGATATCGCTCAAGTCTCTGAAGGTCACCACACCCCCGATGGTTTTTTTATTGCGGTCTCTCAAAAGGGTTGTTGTGATACTGACGGGGATACGTTTTTTGTCGGCACGAAGAATATAGATGGGTCTGTTCAGTATTGGGGAACCGGTGTCCATGGTTTCGCGGAGAACACAATTCCTTTCGCAAACACTACTGCGAAAAACTTCAAAGCATGGCCGGCCAACAGCCTCATTCATGGGAATTCCGGTAATTTTTTCTGCTGCGCGATTAAAGTAGGTAATGCGCCAGCTCAGATCCAACGCGTACATACCATCCGTGATGTTGTCCAGTATGATCTGATACTGATCGTCGAGACGTTTATCAGTCGATGTTCCTACCTTAACATCTTGCTTATGAACCTTTGATGTCGGGATGGATTTTTTAACGTGTTGGCGGGATTGCGGGTTATTCGGGTTCACTTTGTTCCCTCGCTAAGGAGATTAACGGCTCAGAATGTTCCCTAAATTATATTTTATTTATAATACAAGATCAAGTTATTACTTTAACTTCTTTAATTCCAACTAGATAGTGATCTAAATTTTCCATAACATCATCTCGGTATGTTTTTTGCTCACATCCTGCTGGAAAGTATTCTTTTATTCATTATGAACGCCAGGCAAGTTTGACGCAATTTGATACCCATTCCGAAGGGCGTCATCTTTTTCGGCTTCGGGGCATACTGCCATCAACCATTTCGAATAACAATACTAAAAAAGGGGGGCATAGAAGGGCGCGGTAAAAGAAGCGGGTTAGTGAACAACTTTTTATCAAAGAAAACGGAGGGAAAACAATGGAAAGAAGAACATTTTTAAAATCCTTGGCGGCCACGGGCGTTGCGGCTTCATTGACCGGCCCGGGGGCACTGACCCGTGAGGCCCATGCACGGAAAAAAGTTGATTTCGGCCAGGTAAAAGACGTGCGCATTGATGTGCTCAGTGAAACCAGTTGGTTCAACAATGACAAATTTAAAAAGAATATCGTGGATTACGGTGGCGCCATGACCAATCAGTACACCATTCCGTGGGACTGGGACAATGCCGGTGGCTATATGGCGCTCATAACGGTGACCCAACTGGATGGTAAAAAGAGAAAAATTCTCATGGACTCCGGATGGAACAATGACTGGGTCGACTATATCTACGAAATGAACGGCATTCCCGACATGTTGAAGAGCGGTGAAATCGAGTTCATGGTCCTTTCCCACTGGCATCTGGACCACTACTGGGGGATTGAATCGACCCTGAAACACAACCCCAATATTACCATTTATGCGCCGGAAACTTATTATCCGGAAGATATGAAACTGCTGAAGGGGGGCCGTCTGACGGCTAAAAACAAAGAGGGCAAGGATATCCAAATCTGCAAGAATGATGTTCCCCATGCCGGAAAACTGGTTTTGTGCAGTCCGAAAGGCGAGAAAGATGGTATCTACAACCCCATGCCGGGCGTGGCCATAAAAGAATTCGATGTTCCCATTCTGCTGCGGGTACGGGGGGAAAATATCCTTTATTTCAACGTTAAGGACAAGGGGATCGTCACGGTGACCGGCTGTTGTCATCCTGGGATTCTTTCGCTGTTCTCTTACGCACGGAAAAATTTCAAGGGATATAAGCCTTACGGATGCTACGGCGGTTTACACATTACGCTCTTTGAGACATGGGACCCCAAGTTTGATGATATCATTAAAGGCGTGAAAGCGTTCAAAATCCAAAGGCTGGCCTGCAACCACTGCACAGGATGGATCTGGGCTGAGAAGGCCGCCGCCGCCGGTGTTCCCGTCGTCAAAGGAACTAATAAATATAAGACATATGCAAAACAGTCCTCAGTGGCCACGGCGAGCAACGCCTTCCTGACCAACGGCGACCACATTGTTTTCTAACCGTCATTTTTACCGTTTTTTTAACAAGCAGTGTTAATGGGGGGAGGAGTGGATCTCAAAATCGCTTCCTCCTCCCATTCCACTGATGGAGGATCGAACAGATGGATACCACCGCGGAAAAAGGGCAGAAATTCAATTATCTTTTTGGATTGATCAATCTGGTGGCGGTTTTTTGTGTCACGTGGCTATTGTGGTATATTTTCATGAACCCGGATACCGTCATGAAACTGTATACCCCCATGTACGGCTTTTCTCTGGTCGTCGCATTTCTTGCCGCGATCGTGTTTTTAAACAACGTTGCCGACGGCTATCCATTTCCGGAAACATTGGGAAGGGTCCCACGGGGGATACTGATGACCGTTGTTGCCTTTTTACTGATGCTTTTCCTGGTTTACGTTGTTTTCTGGGGATTTATCGGCAAATTCGGCATCGCATATTTCAGCCCGCAATCGATCATTGCTTCGGGGGGGCAGGGTGCTGAAATATGGAATGCCCGGGAAAACGCCTCCACCGCCATCCTTTATTATTGCACCGCATTTTTGTTTGTAGCGCTTTTCTGGAGTACCGGTTTCGGCCGATGGCCCTGGAACACTGTGGATCGGGGCGTTACGGCATGGTCCAAATTTTTTGCCGTCACCTTTTTCACCGGCATCGTCTATACCCTCCTGTTTCATCCCCATGTCTGTTATCTTTTCTACCCGGCCCAGGACAAAGCCGGCGTGATATCCTGGTGGGCAGATCTTGCCGGGACCGCCAGCGCCTTTTTCGGGCTTGGCCTTGTCCTTTGCGTCCTGTTCTGGATCATCGTCTCGGATCTATTGTGGGAAGGGTATCCATGGAAACGTCTGGAAAAAGACGGGGAATCGACCTGGGCCAAAGGACTGGTGGTCTTTATCGTAACCGTTGGCTTGGGTATCATCATTCTCTATGCCCTGATGAGTATTATGAACTATTATTGGGATGAGCCGTTTCTGGGAGGACAATACACCGACGGCCCGGATTTCCGTTTCATCCATGCCGGGGAAATATGCGGATTCTTTATCCTGGCGGCGTTTATTCTGAAAAATTATTTCAACAATTTTCCCAATATGAAAAGCCTCGCGCTGAGTGCCGTTATACGGACTCTTATCGCCGTGGGCGGCGGCATGTTGTTTTACTGGTTTTACTATTCTCCGCTGTCGACTTTTTTCCTGGCCAAGGTGCCCGGCATTGCCCAGCCCGATGACAAACCGCTGGTGTGGACACTTCTTTTTTTGAGCGTTGTCATGGTTCAGGCGGATTTCTTCAAAGGGTGGCCTCTCAAAAAAAAATAGGGCGGAACGGATATGGTGGATAAGAGCAAAAGAACATTCTGCAGAAGATACTTCCTCGAGCAAATCGGGAAGGTGGTTGAAGGCTTTGGGGAAGGCGTTAAAGAAGCAGAGGAGAACCTGGCATTCGATGAATTTTTTGAGTCTTATGACTCCAGCTATGCCCTTACCCTTGCCTATCCGGATGATATTTTAATGGCGACCGCCCAGCAACACGGCATTGAGACCGAAGGGCGGGAAAAAAATGAAATTGTAAAGGAGCTGTTTGAAAAACATGGTGGATACAATCACTGAGTGTGAGAGTTTCTTTCAAAATGAAATCAACAGCATGTTGGTGACTACATCATGGGTCGACAACCTGAAGGACCTGCTGGGAGTGGAGGCGGTCAGTCAGATCTGGGGAGACTTTCCGGCCTGGTATATGTGGCTTTCGGATGCTCAGGGCGTCTACCAGCTCCAACTGGTGGACGCCGGGTTTGATGAAAACAGGCCCGCAACCAAACAGGGTTTCTTTTCCATAAAGTGCTATCCATTCCATGACGCAACCGTTTTTGACACCTTCTCTTATGAGGAACAATACTTAAGCCAGAGCGGGTTTTTCGATGAAACCCATACGCCCCGGTTTGAAGAGAAGGAAAAAATCCCCGATTCCCTGTTCAATGTGGCCGCCATGGAATACAGGGTGAATGAGGATGACACCATGGCGTGTTTTACGCTGGATAGCTTGGATGCCATGCGATGCGTCTATCCCGACGAAACGGTGCTGGACTTTGATCTCATCAATAAAAGCCGGCGCTACACGAAAGGTGAGACCGGTCGGTCGGTGCCTGGCTGGAAACTGGGGTATCCTGTTTTTGACCGGCTTTTGTCCATGTATGCTTTCTACAGCAAAACCAAACCGGTTCGGCTGCGCGTAACGCGTTCCCCGGGATTCGAATACGTCCATACGGACAACCAACTATTTGAGTGCGTGGATACGCCGGATACGCATCGATTGTCGGCATCCGTTTTTTTTGCACCCCAGGGCAGCCCCGATCATAGCGTGAATTTGATTGAGTTGGACATGGTGGACCAGGCGTCAGAACAGGGTCATGCTGAGGTCCTTTTAGATCGGGCGTTTCCCTGTGGTCATTTTCATGCATCCGATAGGATGGCATCCGCCAAAATAGATGAAGATATGCATGTCAACGAACTCTGGTGGTCCCTGGCCCATACGGAATACAAATCCGAACTTGCCTCAACCTGCGGGTGCCAATGAGTAATGAGTACCCAGGGCTGCGGGGGAATCGTTTAATATAGACAAAACAGACTCGTTTTGGTGATGGGAAATGATTCGAATTGCCATACCCATATTCCACAATAGAGTTTCACCGGTGCTGGATACATGCACCCGTCTTTTAATCATCGATTCAGAGGAGAACATTGACGTCGAAAAGCGGGAGATCCCTTTTGACGTCTACTCCCAATCCGAACGGTTCGAGATCGTAAAAAACCTGAACCCCGATACCATCATCTGCTGCGGCATCAGCGAAGTATTTGACAAAATGCTTCAATCCGCCGGCATCAGACTGATCAGCGGAATTGCCGGCGATGTGGAAGAGGTTGCAGAAGCTTTTCTCTCTAACCGGATTGATGACCCCTGTTTCCGGATGCCTGGATACAAAGAAGAGGGGTAAAACGAATTTTATCGCTTCTTTACGATTTCCATATATCGGTTAAAGGAATCGCAAAGCCTACTTCGGGCTGGTAGCGCAATAGGTAGGGATCGGGTATCTGACACCCTTCTCATGGGTCTTTTCGAGTCCCTCCACCAGCTCCGCCAGTTTATCCGCGTGGATGGCTATCACCATTTCATGGTCTTGGCAGCCCGCCAAAACCCGATCACCGTTTCCGGGCACAACCACCTTGGCATTTTTATCAGTTTTGAGGGCCAACACCGGCAACTGTTCTCCGGAATGTTGCGCTTTTCATATGTGGATAGATGCCGTATACTCAATTTGTTCCTGGGTTTTCCAAGGAAATAACCGCCCAACCATTTACATATTCAACCTTAATTTTCAAGGGGAATGCCATGAAATCAGCACTGAGCCCCAAACCCGCTGAAGAACTCTACAATCTTCTCAAGTCCACCACGGACATTCTCAATTCAAGACCCGACCTCCAAGAGGAAATGAAAGGCACCCAGGGGTGGATTAACGCCACCATCGGGTTCAAGACTTCCGACAACAAGATGGGGTCGGCGGTGGTCATCAAGGACGGGCATGTGACGGTCAAGGATCACATCCCCGAGGACGTGGACGCTTGCCTGATTTTCCGCACGGAAAAGGATTTCACAGATTTTCAGACGGCCGGCAAGGATGACGCCTCCTTGATGATTCTCAAGGGCCGCATGTGGATTGAAGGGACCATCGCCCTGTACAACTACTGCGATTATCTCGTGAACCTGCTGTTCCTGGATGAATCCAGAGCCGCAACCAAGGAAATCATAAAAGAGCACCAGATCGAAAAGCTTCGCATTGCGGACGGCGCAGACACCAGCGGACGTGATGAAAAGGTCCGGCGGAGGGCCGAAGCACTCCGGGGAGAGAAGGTCGATCCCGGCGTCAAGTGGATCGATAACCCCTATCTGTCCGAGTATACCCTGGACGATTTTCCACGGGTCAAGCGTTTTCGCAAGGAACGCTTTGACACGAAAGCAGAGGTGAGCGCCGAACACGGAAAGCTCCTGACCGACTTTTTTGTGGAACATGGCTACGAGACAACCAGTGAGGGGGGGCCCTGGGATCCGTGCCTGTGTAAGGCAAAAAGCTTCTATCACCTTATGGCCAACCGAAAAGCCCTCATCCGGGAGGGTGACCTGCTGGCCGGAACCTACACGCCCAATCCCATATTCGGCCTGGTAAACCAGCCATATACGTTCGGTTGGCAGGTGTGGGGCGAACTCAGGACCCATGCATTCCGGGAACTGGATTCCTAATAAGATGTGGCGGCAAGGGGGGTGCGAAATCAAACTCCGAACCCCGCTGATCCCCGGCATCACCGATACGGACGACAAGATGCAGGCCCTGGCCCGGTTCTACGAGGATCACGGCATCAAGCGGACCGCATTAATGAAAAACAACCCCACCTGGTTGAACAAGTTTGAGAAGATCGGCGTAGAGACCGATATAGCCGAAGACAGCCCCATGCGCGATTTCTACGATCAGGAAAGATTTGAGCGCATCAAAAAGATGTTTGAAGATAAAGGAATTGAAGTACTGGAATCCTGAATCAAAAGAGGATCACATGAAAAAAGATTGGAAGTATTATCTCGGGATGACCCTGTTTGGTTACAGCTTTCTGCCCATGAGCATCGTCGCCATCCTGCCTTTTATGGGCATGACCCTGGCCCAGGCCGGCGCTTTTTCTGTCGTCTTTCTGGCATCGGGCGAAATGGCTTTCTGGTGCGCTGCGGCGCTTTTGGGCAAGGAATTTGTCACGGCCCTCAAGAAACGAATCAAGTCCTGGTTCAAGCGAACCCACGTACCCAAACCCGTCAGCAGGGGCAGGCACCGTTTTGGCATCACCTTGCTGATTGCCAGCACCCTGCCCTATTACGCCATGTTGATTTATCTGCTCTTCTTCTCACACCATGAATCCGACATCAACTTTCTGGCCTGGACCCTGGTGGGCGGTGAAGCGGCTTTCATGGCAGGCCTGTTTATGCTGGGAGGGGAGTTCTGGGAGCGGTTGAAGTACCTTTTCCAATGGCCCGGCGAAAAGATGGCAAACGCCACGCCGTAGAGAGAAAAAGATATGCGTACTGCAAGGTTTTGATGTCATAAATTAATTTGGTACTTTGCAGATCAGTCAGTTGGCTGAGCTTCAAAGCCCGTTTTTGTGCCTACCATATCTTGTGCTTGTGTGGATTCTTGAAAATCGCAATTTTGGAGCAGAACCCTTCACTCCTCTGCAAAATGCATGGCAATTTGAGCCGTTAAAATGAAAGCTTCGCCCTGAAGGCTGGAATATGTATCCTTGTGCTGAACACTTCACAATTTTTTGGTTTACAAGTGCTTGAAAATCGGTTTAAATCAGCATAAGGACCACGCAAGAATAATGCACGTTATGTTGCCGGTTAGGTTATGTTGTGTGATTTGATTCCTTCCATT
>CAZPQA010000080.1:0-15197 GCA_964588535.1 uncultured Desulfobacteraceae bacterium | reverse complement strand
TTTGTGGGGAAGCTTCGTACCTTAATATTGTAAATCTTCACCGTTTCATTAAACCGCCTGCGCTCAACCGCAATACGGTTTTCAGTTCCCGCCAATTCATCCTGCAAACGGATAAAATTGGTATTGGCCTTCAACTCCGGATAACGTTCAACCACCAGCAACAACCGCGAAAGGGCAGAGGTAAGCTGATTGTTGGCCTGCATCTTATCGCTGACGGTGGTGGCGCCGCCCACCTTTGACCGGGCCTCGGTTACCTGCACGAAAACCTCTTTTTCGTGTTTGGCATAACCTTTAACCGTCTCTACATAATTGGGGATCAGGTCATAACGACGCTGGAGCTGGTTTTCCACCTGAGCCCACGCCCCCTTGACACCCTCATCCATGGTCACAAGGGTATTGTATGTCCCTTTTAGATATGAATAAGAAGCAAAAACGATGAGCAGCAATATGCCAAGAATGACCAGAAAGATTTTTAGTCCTTTCCCCATGTTAACCTCCCCATGCGTTTATTAGTTTAGAAAGCTTTCTCATTTCCTTTAAACAGCCTTTAAACAGATTAAGGCTTTCTTCATCGCTGAACTTGGACTTATCTTCCTTGATATCAAGGAGGCCTTCAAAAATATCATGCTCCAAATCAAATGCGCCAGCCATGGCTCTGACGATCTCACGTCTTTCTCTTGGCACGTCTATCTTCTTCAGGTGCAATAAGGCTTCAAAGATTGCCATCAGCGCCGGGAGAGCCTGTGTGATAAGCCCTCTTAGGGCCTTTCCTTTGCCTGAGGTCTCAAGAAATGCCTCCCTCAACAGGAGGAGTTTGCCCTTGATCTCCCTTTCACACTGGAGCCGGAGGAATTCGGGGCTGAATTCGAGATCTTTGAGGATGTCCTTTCCGAACTCTAGGATGTAATTGTTCTGGAAATTGAGATATTCGATGGGAAAAACATCTAAGGAGCTCTTTACGTACTCTTCTGTCAAAAAGAGGGGAATCGCCACACCTTTTTTTCGCCATTTATTGACCACATCAAAGGCCCGGTCAAGATGTTCTATGCCATCTTCTGTGACCACAATCATGAAATTAATATCAGATTTTCCAGGCCGGAAATCCTTCCCCGTTGCACTGCCATAAAGGATAATGCTGACAAGGTCATCCCCAAAAAGGGCCTTATAGGCGTTGGTGATATCCGGTAATATCGCTTTTGGATCTTTTTGATTTCTTCCCATAATTGCTCCTTTTAAAAGCCTCCTCCAGCGCCCCCGCCGCCGCTCATGCCACCCCCAAATCCACCGAAACCGCCCCCGAAACCACCAAAGCTTCCACCGGACCCACCGCTGGAGTATCCTGATCCACGTCCGCCCCCGCCGCCAAGGCCAAAGAGGAGGGCCAGGAAAAAGAACCAGGACCCGCCACGTCTTTTCGATATCAGCATAATTATGATGAATATAATGAGAATTGGCAAAAAGGAAAACCCGGACTGTTTCTGGGCAGCTTTTTTCGGCATCTGACCGGATAGCTCGATCCCCGAAGCCTTTGCAATGACCTGGGCCACAGCCAGTGCGCCTGAAAGCAACCCCTCACCGAACTTGTTTTGTTTGAGATAAGGGGTCATGTAGCGGTCCCGAATCTCCCCAAGCAGGCCGTCAGGGAGTATCCCCTCCACACCATACCCGGTCTCAATACGCATCTTTCTTTCTTTGACTGTTACAAAGATCAGGATGCCCTTGTCTTCTCCCTTTTTGCCGATTCCCCAGGCTTTGTAAAGGCGGTTGGCATAGTCGTTATACTCCGCACCCCCGATATCCGGCATGGTGACAACCACCACGGGGATTCCCGTCTTTTGAAGCAATGCTCTCGTGACAGCGGCGATCTTCTGCTTATACGCCGGGGGAATCACATTGGCGAAGTCATTAACAAGGCCCTTTGGTTTTGGGAAGGGGCGTTCGGCCCGGGCTGAAAAAATAGTGCCCAGAAACAAGAGAAACAAGGCAGATAAGAGGATTAGGTATTTCAGTTTAGGAGATCGTAACATTGGCTGAACATGAATCTCAGAATTTCAATAGGTATAACCTGCTTGCAGGGATTTTCTCATACAAGCGTCTTAACGAAAAACTTGCGGGATCGAGGGCCGTCGAATTCACAGTAGAAGATTTTCTGCCAGGTGCCCAGGACCAGACGTCCCCCTTCCACCAGCACCGTCACCGAACTCCCCATGAGGGATGCCTTGATGTGGCTGTCGGAATTTCCTTCCATATGCCGGTAGCCGTCATTGGGCGGTACCAATTGTTTCAGTTTCTTGATGATGTCATAACAGACCGCCGGGTCAGCACCTTCATTGATGGTTACACCGGAGGTGGTGTGCGGGACATAAACCACGCAAAGGCCGTCGGTGACACCTGCTTTTTCCACTTCCTGCCGTACCAGGTGCGTGATGTCCACCATATCCACGCGGGCAGTCGTTTTTACGGAAACCGTAATGGGCATGGGAATCTCCTTAAAATGCTTGGTGGAAGGGAAATAATTTATGCGGCCTTTTTCTTTTCAATGGCTACATAGTCCTCAAAGCCCTCTTCTTCCAGATACACGTTGATGGTTTCTTCCGCGGATGTGGTCCATGTACCGCCCTTGTAGTCCGGCGCAATGGGAAGCTCCCGGTAGTCCGCTCCCCGGTCTGCCAGGATGGCCAGTTCAATTTTTTTGGGGCGACCGTAATCCATCAGAGCATCCATGGCGGCACGGACGGTTCTTCCCGTGTAAAGCACATCATCCACCAGAATCAACCGTTTATCATCAATGGAAAAGGGCAGTTCAGTTTTCCCCACGATGGGAACGGAACCGATCTTTGTCCAGTCATCCCGGTAAAGGGTAATATCCAGAATCCCCAAGGGTGGGGTCCGAGCACCTGATTCGACCAGGGCTTTCTGAAGCCGTGCTGCCAGGAAGGCGCCACCTGTACGAATACCTATGAGGATAATTTCTTTGCCGGAGCCATGTTTTTGGACGATTTGACCTGCAATTTCCTGAATATGTTGAGCAATCTCTTCTTTACTCAGGATCATTCCCGTTTTCATAACTGAACCCCATGATAATGAAAAAAATTACAGCAACTAGCATAGGTTTATGGCCATGTCAATAAAATTGTTGGCTTTTCAGGGCATGCGAGGAAAGGTGTGACAAATTTCCCCTTATCCTGTACAAAGAATGGCATCAGCACATTCCAACAACACATATAATCGGGCAAGGATCATTTTGTATATAAAGGAGAAGTTTTTTTATGGAAACAAATCAGGCCATTATGGCCTTTTCCCAGAGTGAAAAAGTTAAAACCAGCCTTATCTGCGCGTCTCAGTCTCTCCAACTGCTGGCCGGGCTGCCTTTTCCCGAAAAAGAGGGAGCGCAGAAAGTAATCGGGATGAATATCGAGATGATGCGGCAGGAAATCCTCTTGGCAAGAAACCTTTCGGGAGACGAATCATGGGATGAGATTGAAAAAAGCATCGGCAAAGCCGTTGTCATGATCGACTCGGGCGTGGCCCCTGAATCGGTGGTGCATCTTACCCGGGCGTTGAGCCAGGTCACGAGTATCGGTCATCGCTCCATGACGGTTTTGAGGGAGAAGGGGTTGCTTTAGTGGTTTTTTTGCGATGTTTTTCGCGAACCTCAGAAACCAGCCGTTTTAAACGGGGGACCTGGCGTTTCTGAGTGCTGTCCCAGCAAGGGAGAAGCGAATTATTATGAAACAAGGGCTCCGATGGAAGGTCATACGATGAGGTGGCCACTGCCTTTTCCCAGAGCCGGGTATGGGGAATGGGTGAATATTCTGAAAGGTAGGGGATGCTGCCACAACGATCCGCATGATGAATGGTTTCGGCCACGGCATCCGGGGATTGCCCCGGCAATCCCATCATGATGTAAGCGCCGATCTGCCTGGGATGAAAACCGGCATTTCGCAGGTGATCCATGGCATGGGCAAAATCGCCTTTTGATATTTTTTTGTCCAGGTCCCAGCGTTTGCTGTTGTCTGACGCCTCCAGGCCCAGTCGAATGGTTTGAAACCCGGTTTGGTGAAGAAGTTTGGCTATGGGTTTCGTGATTTCCCTGACATGAATGGCATTCGGGGTATGAAATCTGAGATGAAGATTGAGGCGGGCAATACGCTCAAGGAGCACCTCCGTGTGGGTATTGGATGACACCAGCAATGCGTCGTCGTAAAAAGCAAAATCCCGAATGCCCCATTTCTTGTGCCAGAAAAGGATTTCCGCCAGGATTTCATCCGGGTCGCTCTGGATGAATTCGGGGAAAAGGAAGTGGCTGGCGCAGTAATGGCACCGGTAGGGACAACCGGTGGATGTCATGAGGCAGATGTAATGGATCCTGCGTAACAGGTCAAAGGCGGGATAATGGGGTTTGGTTTCGTCCGGCATTTCACCGGGAATGGAAATCCCGTAATCTTTCAGGGTGTTATATATGGCGGGAATGCCTTGCTCTGAAACAACCCGATCCGCTTCCGAGTATCGGATGGCGTGGTCCCGGCACAGCCTGGCGTATACACCACCTAAAATGACCGGAACTCCGGGATGTATTTTTCGGGCGCGCCGGATCGCCTCGAAAACACCGGGATACCAGTAGGTCATAAGGGACGTCACCAGGATGGCCGAAGGATTTTTGACCCGCCTTACGGCTTCATCAAAGATCTCCGGTAAAAGCCCGTAACGGCTGTAGGGCCGATCGGTTCCTTTAAGGGCGTTTGGTTTCGGGACGATTTGACGCCAGAATTTCCCGGTGCCGTATTGCCGCCGCTTGGGCGGCTTGAGCGTTGACTGTTCAATCATGGCGGGGTGGTCCACATCCATGCAGTCGATGAGATGGACGTCAAACCCCTTTCGCCTGAGATCCGCTGCCAGAGACAGAAGCCCCAGAGGTTTACTCCAGAGATCGTAGGCCGCAAAATCATAAATCCAGGGGTTGATGAGAATCAGTGACGGTTTCATGGAGAATCGTGAACCTATTTAACTATTAGCTGTGACAGGGAGAATATGACCCATGAGAGCTGTGGTACAGAGGGTAAGAGAGTCCAGGGTGGAAGTCAAGAACCGCGTGGTGGGGCAGATCGGTCCGGGGTTGCTGATCCTGCTGGGCGTGGGGCAGGATGATACGTTAAAAGACTGCGAATACCTGGCCAACAAGATTGCCCACCTGAGAATTTTTTCCGATGAAAAGGGTTTCATGAACCTTTCGCTTCTGGATACAGTGGGCGAAGCTCTTGTGGTATCCCAGTTTACCCTCTGGGGGGATTGCCGAAAAGGCCGTAGACCTTCATTTGTGAAGGCCGCCCCCCCGGAAGCCGCCAGGGAACTTTATGAATATTTTGTGAAATCGCTAAAGGAAACAGGGCTTCCCGTTGCCACGGGAAGGTTTCAGGAGATGATGGACGTTCATCTGATCAACGACGGTCCCATCACCCTGATGCTGGACAGCGCCAGGGCTTTTTAGTCGTTCAATCCAGGTCGAGTTCCTTCTCAAGGATGGCAATCTGCTTTTCGATCTCCTCACGTTCTTTGGTGTTCATTGGCGCGTTTTTTAATCGCAGCTTCAAACCCAGTAGCGCCATGCTTTTTCGATGTTCCTGACAATTGACTTCCATTTTATCCGGCAGGCACGGGGCCTGTTATCGGGCAGGCACAAGGCCGGCCCCTACTTCTTGTTTTCTAATCCAACGCCAGGAAAGTATTGGGGTCCAGCCTGACATTGATATTCGGATCTCCGGGTTTCTCATGGTCTTTGAGCAGCCGCAGAAAAACGCCCGATGGCTCGGGGACCAGCTGGATAATAATGCTCAACAGATCATCAACGGCGGCGCAGGGATGTGGAATTCCCCGTTCATTGGTTTCGGTGATGTGGCGGTGGCTCAAGGCCGAAAACCATATCTCAGCGCCGAAATCCCGGCCCATCTTTCTGAGGCCCTCAAGCGTATCCCTTCCCGCTTTTTCAAAATCAAGGCCGTCAATAATGAGGGTGTTGGGCCTGAAATCGAGCCGTTCAGCCAGATTCTTCAGGTTGGCCTCAAGACGGTCCAGATCGAAACTCTGATTCAGGTACGCCAATATCATGCGGTTTCGATCAATGCGCATACGATACTCATCATCATCGGATCGGTTCAAAGCTTTTAAGAGATCATTATAAATGACGTTATAGTAGGCGCTGACCTTCTCCGGACCCTCTTCTAGGGAAACATGGATCAGTTTTTCCCCCCGAAAGATTCTGTCCAATGCGATATGAATCAGACAGGCGGTTTTTCCGACACCTGCTCGCGCAATCAAAACCCCCAGGTTCCCAGGGCCCAGGCCCCGGCGTGATGATTGCTCAAGAATTTTTAGCGGGCTGACGGATATGAAATCTTTCACGATTTTCCACCTCCTTTTGTATTTTTCTTTTCATTGGATATGAGTTCTTCTGAAAGGGATTCGGGGAGTTTGGCGTATTTTGAAAATTCCATGGTGAATTCGGCCTTCCCCTGGGTCAGGGACCGAAGCGCTGTGGCGTAGCCGAACATTTCAGCCAGGGGGACTTCCGCTTCTATGGTGGAGTCAGCGCCGTCTTCCGTGTTGCTGATAATCATCCCCCGCCGCTGGTTGATGGAACCCATGACATTACCCTGGAACTCGGAAGGGCCTTCCACTGAGACCTTCATGATGGGCTCTAAAACCACGGGCTTTGCCTTCATGTAAGCTTGCCTGAAAGCGCCCTTGGCAGCCTGGGTAAAAGCCATCTCAGAGGAATCCACGCTATGGCTTTTACCGTCGTTGACGGTAATTTTCATTCCCAGCACCGGAAACCCGATGAGCTTTCCTTTGGTCAAGCAGGATTGTAATCCCTTATCCACGGCGGGAATGTATTCGGTGGGGATGGACCCGCCCTTGACGGCGTTTATAAACTCGTATTCACCGCCCTCGGATGGTTCCATGAATCCTGCAACGCGTCCGAACTGTCCTGAACCACCCGTCTGTTTTTTGTGGATATAATCAAAGGGCGCATGGCTTGTGATGGCTTCCCGGTATGCCACCTGGGGCACGCCGGTTACCACGCTGGCCTGAAATTCCCGTTTCATCCTTTCCACATAGACTTCCAGGTGAAGTTCCCCCATTCCGGAGATAATGGTTTCCTTCGATTCAGGATCCACATGGGACCGAAACGTGGGGTCTTCTCTGGTGAAGCGGCCCAGGGCCTTGCTCATGTTGTTCTGGCTCTTGTTGTCTTCAGGGGTGATGGTGAGGGATATGACTGGCTCCGGCACAAACATGGAGCTCATACTGACGTTCATTTTGCCGTCGGTAAAGGTATCTCCGGACGAGCAGTTAACACCGAACAGCGCCACAATATCGCCGGCACGGGCCGACGTGAGATCCTCCATCTGATCAGCGTGCATCCGGACCAGACGCCCCACCTTGATCTTCTTGCCGGTCCGGGTAATCACCAGGTCATCACCTTTTTTAATGGCGCCCTGATAGACCCTGAGATACGTCAACTGACCATAAGGGGTCACTTCCAGTTTAAAGGCAATGGCAACCAGGGGCATTTCAGGGTCGGTTTCAAGGGTCATCTCTTCCTCATCCCGGTCGAGATCAAGGGCCGTATTGGTAATGTCCGCCGGATCGGGAAGATACCGGTTGACGGCGTCCAATACTGTTTGAACCCCGATATTTTTGTAAGCGCTTCCCAGGAACACCGGGGTCAGCAGTCGAGAGATGGTTCCCTTCCGCACCGCTTCAAAAATCAGTTCTTCGGTGACTGCCTCTTCAAATATAGCCTCCATCAATTCGTCCGAAAACATTGAGGCGGCATCCAGCAATTCTTCTCTTCGGTCCAGCGCTTCCTCCATGAGATGATCCGGAATATCATCTGTCCTGATCTTTTCCCCGTTCGGGCCTTCAAAGTAGAGGGCCTTCATGGCAGCCAGATCCACCACACCTTTGAAATCGGATTCCAAACCGATGGGGATCTGCATCAAAACGGCGTTCTGGTTCAGTTTCTCCCGAAGCTGCCCCACCACCTTATAAGGGTCTGCCCCGGATCGGTCGCACTTGTTGATAAATGCGATTCGAGGGACTTCGTATCGCTTCATCTGCCGGTCCACGGTGATGGATTGGGACTGAACCCCGCCCACGGAACAAAGAATGAGGATGGCGCCGTCCATGACCCTTAAAGCCCGCTCCACCTCAATGGTGAAATCCACATGACCGGGCGTGTCAATGATATTGATTTTGTGCCCCTTCCATTCACAATGGGTGGCGGCAGACGCGATGGTGATGCCCCGCTCCCGTTCCAGTTCCATGGAGTCCATGGTCGCGCCCACACCGTCTTTTCCTTTGACTTCATGTATGGCAAAGATTCGATCGGTGTAAAACAGGATTCTTTCGGTCAGGGTGGTTTTACCCGAATCAATGTGGGCACTGATGCCGATATTTCTTAAATTGCTAATAATCTCATTTTTCATAAGGTTTCTACTCTATTTATGTTCCGACAAAAAAAGAGGACCTGCTCCCGCAGACCCTCTTTTCCGTGTCAAATTGCGGTTTGAAAATTTAGAAGGGATAGGCCTCCAGATCAATGATCCGGTCTGCAATCTCCCGCTTCAAACTCACGGCGTCTATGGGTTGATAACGGGCCAGCTTCTTAATGCCTGCCAGCTGTGTTCGAAGCATGTCGCCTTCTTCCACGTAGGCAACCACCTGTTTGGCCCAGCTTTCAATTTTTGGAATCGCCTCGTCCACGTAAACCTTGACAGCGTCGATTTGATATTTTGCCTTTTCTTCCCCTTTTTTATCAATTATCTTGAGGGTCCTTAACAGGCCGCTTTCCATGGCGAATATCTCAATAATGATATCGGCCACCTTGCCGAGCACTTCCTGCTCTCTGGCCAGATTCTGCTGGAATTTCTGCGCGGCACCGCCGGCCACCATCAAAGCGATCTTTTTGGCCATTCTAATCATGTGTTCCTGAAGTGCAAGGGGGGTATCGGATAATTGTACGGAGAGGGGGGAGTAGCCCATGAGAAAGCCCGCAATGGCCTGAGCCTCCGGGAACAGGTTTAGCCGGCCTTTCATAGCCCGCTGCATCAACGTTCCGGGGATCAGTAAACGATTGATTTCATTGGTGCCTTCCCAGATGCGGTTGATTCTGGAGTCCCGGTAATACCGTTCCGCGGGATATTCCGCGCAAAAGCCGTATCCGCCAAGGACCTGAACATATTCATCCACACAGAAATCAAGGGTTTCAGAACCGTAAACCTTGGCGATGGAGCATTCCGCCGCATACTCTTCGATGGCTTTGGCGTTTTCTGCGCCGCTTTTCTTGGCCTCGGCAGTCAGCGTACCCAGTTTATCATCAAACATGCCGGCCAGCCGGTACATGACACTGTCACTCATATAGCCCTTGATCGCCATGTCGGTCAGTTTGGTTTTGATGAGGCCGAAACTACTGATGGGAACTTTAAACTGAATGCGGCCGTTGGCGTACTTGACCGATTCTGTGACGCAGCCCTTGCAGCCGCCCACCGAAGCAGCACCCAGTTTCCAACGCCCGATGTTTAAAATATTAAAGGCAATTTTGTGGCCTTTACCGATTTCAAACAGGACGTTTTCCACGGGAACTTCCGCGTCTTCCAGGATCACGGGGCGCGTGGAGGAACCGTGGGCCCCCATCTTTTTTTCTTCCTTGCCGGTGGATACCCCTTTGAAATCCTTTTCAACGATAAAGCCGGTAAACTCTTCCCCATCCACTTTGGCATAGACAATGAAGCTGCTGGCCCATCCCGCGTTGGTGATGAACAGTTTTTCGCCGTTGAGAATATAGTTTTTTCCATCCTCAGATAGGACCGCCTTGGTTTTGGCGTTCAGCGCGTCCGACCCGGCTCCCGGTTCTGTCAGGCAGTAGGCCCCGCACCACTCGCCGCTGGCCAGTTTGGGCAGGTACTTCTGCTTCTGCTCTTCACTGCCGAAGTAGACGATGGGCAAGCTCCCGATGCCCGTATGGGCGCCATACACCACAGCAAAGGAACCGGCGACACCCAGTGCCTCGGTGACAATCGTGGTGCTCACCTTGTCCAGCCCCATGCCGCCGTATTCCTCGGGAACATCCGTTCCCAATAAACCCAGTTCACCGGCTTTTGACAGAAGGGAAAGGGTGAGGTCATGATCTTTTTCTTCCAGTTGATCGATATTTGGTTTGATTTCTTTCTCCAGGAAATCCTTCGCCATGTCCATAATCATGCGATGTTCTTCCGTGAAGTCTTCAGGCGTAAATACGTCTTCGGGGGTCGCATCCGTGATCAGGAAGTCTCCGCCGACAAAAACCTTTTTT
Organism: uncultured Desulfobacteraceae bacterium; assembly: GCA_964588535.1. GTDB lineage: Bacteria > Desulfobacterota > DSM-4660 > Desulfatiglandales > Desulfatiglandaceae > NaphS2. The sequence goes on along the minus strand of CAZPQA010000080.1, from coordinate 4,843 downwards.
TCCGACATTTTTTGCTCCTTTCACCATGTGAGGTTGTTAATTCTTTCCGTTTTCAAATCAACAATCGACAATCATCGTTCAACAATCTCAGTAGTCTTCGACCTCAAAGATACCCGCAGCCCCCATTCCGAAACCGATGCACATGGACACCAGTCCCCATCGGGCTTTTCGCTCCTGCATCTCATAGATCAACTGGGTCGTCAGTTTGGCCCCCGTACACCCCAGAGGGTGACCCAGAGCAATGGCCCCACCGTTGACGTTGGTGATATCCCCATTGATTCCCAGCTCGTTAATGCAATAGATGGCCTGGGCCGCAAAGGCTTCGTTCAATTCGATCAGGTCTATCTGGTCCAATTCCATGCCGGCCAGTTTGAGTACCCTTGGAATGGCCACTGCGGGGCCGACCCCCATGACTTCAGGCTCGCATCCTTCCACCGCATGGTATCTGAAGGTAGCCATGGGTTTAAGCCCCAGTTCTTTGGCCTTTTCCTTGCTCATGAGCAACACTGCGGCCGCCGCATCGCTGGTCTGAGAAGAATTGCCGGCGGTTACGCTTCCACCCGGTTTAAAGGCCGCTGGAATTTTGCCGATGCTCTCCTTTGTGGTTCCGGGGCGCATCCCTTCGTCCTGATCAAAAATCACTTCTTCAAATTCAAACCTGCCGTTGGGCAATGTTTTTTGTCTCTTGACTTTTATGGGCACGATCTGGCTTTTGAAACGCCCTTCCTTAATGGCTTTTTCAGCCTTTTGCTGGCTTTTGGCGCCAAACGCGTCCTGTTCATCCCGACCGATATTAAACCGTTCCGCCACATTTTCAGCAGTCAAACCCATACCCGTAAAGGCTTCCGGTCTTGTGTCCACCAGGGCCGGATTGGGGTACATCATGCTGCCCCCCATGGGGATCTGGCTCATGCTCTCGACACCGCCGGCAACCACCACATCGGCAAATCCGCACATGATTTTTTCGGCGGCAATGGCAATGGCCTGGAGTCCGGAGGAACAGAACCGGTTGACGGTCATGCCGGGAATGCGATCCGGCCACCCCATGCTCATAACCAGCACCCTGCCCAGGTTCAACCCCTGTACGGACTCGGGGAATGTACATCCGATCACCACGTCGTCAATTACCATCGGGTCCAGGTCATTGGCCCGTTTCATCAAATCTTCCAGTACGGCGCAGCCCATCGCTTCAGGACGCGTATTTTTCAATATTCCTCGAGGGGCCTTTCCCGCTGCCGTCCTGCAGGCGGCAACCACTACAGCTTCTTTCGTCATATTGTCCTCCCCTGACATTGATCCGTAGGGGCACGATGCATCGTGCCCCTACTACCATTTAATATCGTTTATTAAATACCATTTAATTCCTGAGCGGTTTCCCGGTGGTCAGCATATGCTGAATCCTCGCCTGGGTGTTGGGATCGCCCAGCAGACTCAGAAAAGCCTCCCGTTCCAAGTCGAGGAGGTACTGTTCCGTGACCACCGTGTTTTCCTGGACAGCACCGCCGCAAAGGATATATCCGATCTTATTGGATACGGTCACATCGTGGTCCGTGATATAGTTCTGTTCGTGCATGGTCCAGAGACCCAGTTTGATCATGGCATAGGTATTTTCGCCAGGCACCCGCAGATCATCCCTCGGCCTTGAAGGCGTGTACCCTTCCAAGTTCATGGCCAGCACCGTATTTTTGGCATCCTGGATCTGGTAATCGCGATTTACCGTCATCTTGTCCGTATCCTTGAGATACCCTATTTGAATGGCTTCCGGGCCGGAGGTGGCCACCTTGGCCATGGCAATGGTTTCAAAGGCTCTGGCTATAAAGGGCATCAGTTCAATCTGCTTGGGATACAGGCCGCCTCTTTTCACTTCAAAGAGGTGGTCTGTGTTCCGAATAAACAATTCTTTGGTGCCCCCACCTGCGGGAACCAACCCCACGCCCGCTTCCACAAGGCCCATGTAAGTCTCTGCGGCAAAGCGCACCCGGTCGGAAGCCAGACAGATTTCACATCCACCCCCAAGGGCCAGGCCCGCCGGGGCCGCCACCACAGGCTTATCCAGGTATTTCAGCTTCATAAGGGAATCCTGTAACGCTTTGATCATCCAGTCCAGATCATCCCATTCCTCTTCCTGAGCGGTAAACAGGATCAACGGCAGGTTGGCGCCGGCCGAGAAGTTCGTGCCGTGGTTGGCAATGACCAGGCCGTCAAAGTCGTTGTCCACGATATCGGCCGATTTGACGAACATGCTAACAATGTCTTCGCCCAAGGCGTTCATTTTGGTGTGGAATTCCAGACAGGCCACCCCGTCGCCCAGATCAATGAGCGACGCACCCGTATTTTCCGTAACCAGCTTGTTCCTTTCTTTCAGTGAGGGCAGGAGAATAATGCCGGGTTTCACAGGGACTTCCCGGTAATCTTTGGCGGCAATATCATAGAAGTAGAGGTTCCCGGCTTCCTTCTTGTAGAAGGTTTCTTTTCCGCTCTCCAGCATCTCCGCCACCCATGCGGGGATCTCATAACCGGCTTCTTTCATTTTGGCCACGGATTTCGCAAGTCCGATGGCATCCCAGGCCTCAAAGGGACCCAGCTTTCGGGCAAACCCCCATTTCAGAGCGTTGTCCACATTTACGATGTCGTCGGCGATTTCAGGAATGCGGTTGGCGGCGTAGATGAGGGTTTCACTCAGGGTTTTAAAAGTGAATGCGCCCGCCGGGTCCTTGGCGTAGTAGAGGGATTTGATTTTATTACCCACGCCGGACACATTTTTGGCGGCCTCTAGAGACGCCATTTTCACCTTTTCCTGGGGGGTGTGTTCGAGAGTATTGTAATCCAGGGACAGGATCACCCGCTTGCCGTCGGCATCCTTGCTTTTTTTGTAGAATCCCTGCCGGGTCTTTTCACCCAACAGGCCCTTTTCAAGCATCTTTTTGATGAATTCAGGGGCTTGAAACACTTCCCGTTTTTCGTCATCGGGAGAGCCGTCATACACATTGTCGGCCACATGAAGCAGGGTATCCAGACCCACCAGGTCGGCGGTCCTGAAAGAAGCGCTTTTGGGGTTTCCCACAATGGGCCCCGTCAGTTTGTCAATGGCTTCCACGGAGAGCCCCATTTCCATCATGGCGTTGATGGCCGCGAACATGCTGAAGGTGCCGACCCGGTTGGCCACAAAATTGGGGGTATCCTTGGCATAAACAATGCCCTTGCCCAGCTTTTTTTCACAAACCTCAGCCAGTCTTTCCACCACCTCGGGGAGGGTATCCGGACCGGGCACGATTTCCAGAAGCTTCATGTAGCGCGGGGGATTAAAAAAATGGGTGATGGCGAAATATTTCTGGAAGTTTTCAGCGCGGCCTTCGCACATCTCTTTCGCCGGTATCCCTGAGGTGTTGGAAGTAATAATGGTTCCGGGTGTTAATACGGTTTCAATCTTTTCAAAGACCTTCTGTTTGATGTCCAACCGTTCGACCACCACTTCAATGATCCAGTCCACGTCCTTTAACAGGGCGAGGTCATCTTCCAAGTTACCGATGGTGATCAGTTTGGCATTTTCCGGAATGTAAAAGGAGGCGGGTTTAGACTTCAGCGCAATGTTCAGGCCGTTGTTGCCGAATTTGTTCCTGAAACCCATTCCATCCGGTGTGAGCCCCTTTTTCTTGTCGTCGTCCGTGAATTCAGGGGGAACAATGTCGAGCAAAACGGTTTCGATGCCCACATTGGCTAACTGGGCGGCGATGGTGGCCCCCATTACCCCTGCACCAATGACGCCGGCCCTATTCATTCTTTTGTCCATAGACACCTCCTTAACGTGTTCGTATATTAAAGTCGCGCTTCAAACGGGTTCCCCGTAAAAAGCCGCTTCGAGAAAACATGAATGAACTGTCATTCATTTTTGGAAGCTAATATGGTTTAGGGGTGAAGTCAAGCTTTTTTTGAAAGTTGTCTTTTTCCGATTTGCCATGGTATCTTACACACCAGATAAATGATATCCATGAAGCGTCTATCAGAATCACTCAGAAAGGGGACTTCTATTGCCAATTTCGCCAGAAAGTCAGGGGCCAAAGGTATATGGTGTTCAGGAGCTCACTGAAGAAATAAGAGACCTCCTTGAGGGAAACCTTGATTTTGTGTGGGTTGAAGGGGAGATATCCAATTTCAGCGCACCGAGATCCGGTCATTACTATATGGTGCTCAAAGACGAAAACGCTCAGATCCGGGCGGTCATGTTTCGAGTTCAGGCACGATATTTGAAATTCCTCCCGGAGAACGGCACCAAGGTCATTGCTCAGGGAAGGGTGGGTGTTTATGCTCCCAGGGGAGAATACCAGCTGATCCTGGACTATCTGGAGCCCATAGGCGTGGGTGCTCTGGCCCTGGCCTTTGATCAGGTCAAAAACAAACTGGCAAAACAGGGCGTTTTTGATCAGGAGGTTAAAAAACCCCTGCCCTTTCTGCCCAAGCGGATTGCCTTGATCACGTCGCCCACCGGTGCCGCGGTGCGGGATTTCCTGAATGTCATTCAACGCCGGTTCGCCAATCTGGAAATCAGCATCCTCCCCGTTCGGGTTCAAGGGGAGCAGGCCTGTGGGGATATGATCAAAGCCCTTGAGGCGGTTAACCGCGACCTCAATGTGGATGTGATCGTTTTGACCCGGGGCGGCGGCTCCCTGGAGGATTTGTGGGCCTTTAATGAGGAAGCGCTGGCCCTCGCCGTCAGGCGCTCCCGCATACCGGTGGTGTCGGCCGTGGGGCATGAGATCGATGTGACCATCTGCGATCTGGCATCCGATTTCAGGGCCCCGACCCCTTCCGCAGCCGCCGAACTGATGGTATCGGAAAAAGAAGC
>CAZPQA010000079.1:0-15364 GCA_964588535.1 uncultured Desulfobacteraceae bacterium | reverse complement strand
GGGGGAGGTTTACGTACATGTTGATTTCCGCTACGGTCTGCTGCTCCCCCATGTCTTTATCCAGAACCGTAACGGGGTACCGGATACCCTTGACACCCACCTGGTCAATATCAATATTCCGATCGTCTCTGTGATTTTGTATGTCTTTCATAATCTTCCATTTTCCAATATTTTTCGTAGGTCTGCACTATATGATCTGATGAACAAAGTCAATAGGGAACGTTTTTTCCTGACATTTGTATCAAAAATAAAGTATAGTTCAGCCGGAAAACTTGCCGTCAAAAAGAAAGGCGATAAAGATAGAAACCATGAGATTTAAAAAATATTCGGAAATTGAAAATAGTTACCGCAAGAAGTTTATGGATATGGTTGTTGCGGAAAAATACGATGAAGGCGAATTTATCGTTCAGGAAAAGGCGCATGGCGCAAACCTTTCTTTCTGGTATGACGGAAAGGATCTGAAATCTGCCAAGAGGAGCGGTTTTATAAAGGATAACTTTTATGACTATAAGCCGGTTGAAGGCAAAAACAGGGAAATAGTTGAAAAGCTCTATAGGATTTTAAAGAAGGAGGGCTACGATTTTAGTGAGTTGGCGGTATATGGCGAATTAGTCGGCGGAACATATCCTCACAAGGATGTGGAAAAAGATACTTCTGCCACAAGAATCCAGAAAGGCATTTTTTACACACCGCACAACGAATTCTATGCCATTGATGTGGCGATAGACGGCCAATTGCTTGATGTCGATAAGTTCAACCAAGTCATGGAGAAAACCGGTTTTCTGTATGCAAAAACGATTTTCAGGGGTACCTTCGAAGAATGCTTGAAATATTCAAACAGCTTTCCTTCTCAGATTTCCGGATGGCTGGGTCTTCCCGAACTCGAAGATAACATATGTGAAGGCGTTGTGATAAAACCGGTAATTCCTAAATTTATTAGTGGTACAACGAGAGTAATTCTTAAAAACAAGAATGAGAAATGGGCGGAAAAAGCAAAGGCAAGAGATAGGCCCAAAAAGCCTCCGATGACATTGTCTGCAAAAGGCAAGGCACTATTTAGCGAGATGGGAAATCTTATCACAGAAAACCGGCTTCGCAATGTACTATCAAAAATCGGACCGATCGGGCAAAAGGAGTTCGGCAAACTCATACAGCTTTTTTCAAAAGATATACTTAATGAGTTTTTCAAAGACCACATCGAAGAATATAATGGACTTGAAAAAAAGGAGCAGAAGCAGTTGACACGCAAACTGAGTCAGAAATGTGCGGAGCTGATTCGCCTTAATTTTGTGAACATCGTTGATGGAGAGTTTTAGGCCAGATACTGTCCAAGTTTCTCGCTCAGTGAAACGGGCCAGACCTCTTTAAACAAAAATGCCTGGATCTCTTCCTTGGTAAGACTTCTCATAATATCCGCCGGCAGATCCCTCAATACCTCCATTCGGCCGGGAAGCGGTTCTTTGTTTGTGGTTTTTTTCTTTTCCATAATGGTAAGGCTCTCCTCAAATATTTGAAATTCTAAAAAAAGAATATCGAATATCGAACAAGGAATGTCGAATTATGAAATTTTCCTTCGGCATTCATTATTCCTTGTTCGATATTCTGCGGTTCAAGAAAGTTCTTACCCCAGATAAGCCTCTTTAACCTTTGGGTTTTTAAGCAACTCACAGCTTTGGTCCTCGAGGACCACCTGGCCTGTTTCAATGACGTAGCCGTAGTCCCCCAGTTCCAGGGCGGCGTTTGCATTTTGTTCCACCAGAAGAATGGTCAACCCGTCTTCCCGGATCTGGCCGATGATGGTCATAATCTGTTCCACAATCAGCGGTGCAAGCCCCAGTGAGGGTTCATCCAGCAGCAGCAGTCTGGGTGAGGCCATGAGGGCCCGGGCGATGGCCAGCATCTGTTGCTCCCCGCCCGAAAGGGTGCCGCCGCTCTGACCCCGCCGCTCTTTCAGGACGGGAAAAAGGGCAAAGGCGCTTTCCACCAGATCTTTTCTTTTTTTCCGGTCCCTGTGCAGGTAGGCGCCCAGGGCCAGATTTTCCTTCACCGTGAGATCCGGAAAGATGCGGCGTCCTTCGGGCACCTGCACCACCCCCCGCCGAACGATCTCCTCCGGCGGCAGTTTGTTAATCATGTCTCCCTGAAGTACGATTTTCCCCTGTCTGATGTCCTGAATGCCACTGATGGCCATGAGGGTGGTCGATTTACCCGCCCCGTTGGCCCCGATCAGGCAACAGATGCTTTTTTCTTTGACGTTGAGGGATATGCCTTTGAGCGCATGAATTTTTCGATAATAACTATGTACATTTTCAAGCCTCAACATACGCTGCGATCTCCTCCGAGGTAGGCGTCAATGACCTTCTGGTTCTCTCGAACTTCATGGGACGTCCCCTCCGCGATCAGTATGCCGTAATCAAAGACATAGATATAATCCGCCAGATTCATCATAACCTTCATGTCGTGCTCGATAATCAGTACGGCGATACCGCTTTCCCGTATTTTTCGAACCAGTTGAATAAGGTTTTCCGATTCCCTGGCGTTCATGCCGGCAGCCGGTTCATCTAACAGGAGAAGTTCCGGTTCAGACGACAGGGCCCTGGCGATTTCCAGGCGGCGCTGCTCTCCGTAAGCGAGGGTATCAGCCAGATCAAAGGCTTTATCTTCAAGGCCCACAAAGCGAAGAAAATGGAGCCCCTCTTTTTCGGCAGATGCCTCTTCATTTCGCTGAAAACGGGTTTTAAACAGTGTTTTACCCAATCCGGAATGCATGCGACCATGCCGGCCGATCTTTACATTATCCAAAACGCTCAGGTTGAAAAAGAGGCGTATGTTCTGAAAGGTCCTGGCCAACCCCATTCGGCAGACCGCATCCGGGCTCGTTCTGAATCCATAAAGTCTGCGTACGTCTTGAGTGCACAACACGCCTATGAAATAAAGGCTGAAAAGACCCGCGGCCACCCCCCATGGCATGGCAATATACCGGAGTGGCACATGTGTCAAAATAATATAACCAGGCAGGTTCAGATGGGTGAGAAACATAAAGGCAAAACACAAGTCGCTCAAGAGAAAAATAAACATGAGTCCCCATGCCCAGATTTCATGGCGTATGAGGCCTCGAACCAGCAAAAAGCGAATAGAGAGGATAAAAAACCCCAGCAGAAACAACTCCACCTTGAAAAACGTCTGGGGCAGGAAAAAGGACCAGAAAAGGGGCAGCCGAATGAAACCCAGTATTAAAAATATCAATGCCAAAATTCGAACCCGCGTTCTCGCGGGCGGCCATAAGGGGGCTGCCAGGGGGATGCCGTCAAATTCGATTTCTCCGCCGGTGGGATGATACAAGCACGACAGACAATTGAAAAAGGTGGTTTTTCCGGCACCGTTGGGGCCGATGATACCCACAATCTGTTCGGGCGCCACCTTCAAGGTGACCTCTTTTAGGGCCAGCAGCCCGCCAAAGGACTTGGATAGATTCTTAACCTTGAGAAGAGGGTCCATTTGGCATCTACTCCACATCGCCCAGCAAACGGGCTTTTGACTGTTCGGCTTTACGGCTCCTGGAGAGCTGGAACGGTATAAGCCCCTCGGGCCGCAACCGCATCATCAGGACCAGAAGCAACCCGTAAATCAAATAGCGGGCATTGAACATGCCCTGGGGCAGAACGGCGCGCAGGATCTCACTTAGGGGGATCAGAATCAGAGCCCCCAGCATGGTGCCGGCAATACTGCCCATGCCCCCGAATACGATGAGGCAGAGAATCAGAATGGATTCCCAGAATTTGAACATATCCGGGTGGATAAATCGGAACCACTTAGCATAAAAGGCGCCGCCCATGGCGCCGATGGCGGCGCTGGCGGCAAAGGCCATCACCTTGTAGCGGATCAGGCTGATGCCGCAGCACTGGGCTGCGATTTCATCTTCCCGGATGGCAAACCAGGCCCTCCCGAGCCGCGAATTCTCAAGGCGCACCACCACGACCAGAACCACCAGTAAGAGGAACAGCGCCAGATAAAAATACTGCCAGCCCTGGGTTAAGGGATAGCCGAAAATAGCAGGCGGCGGGATGCCCGGCAACCCCATGGGGCCGCGGGTGAGCCAGAGTTCATTACGAAGGAGCAGGACCACCAGTTCGGAAAACCCGAATGTCACGATGGCGAAATAATCTCCCGTCAGACGAAGGGTGGGCGCTCCCAGCAGAACACCCCACAGCGCACCGTTTGCCGCTGCAATGGGCAGAATCACCCACAGGCTGAGATCGTAATGGATGGCCAGCAACCCTGACGTATAGGCGCCGATACCGTAAAACCCCACATAGCCCAGGTCCAGAAGACCGGTGAACCCCGGAACGATATTCAGGCCCAATGCCAGAATCATATACAGCAGTGCGGTGGTCAGCACCCGCAACAGGTAGTTACTAGAAGGCCCAATGGGAATCCACGGCAGGATGATTGCCAGAACCAGCAGCGCCAGATAAAGAACCCGGGGGTTTTTGGCAAACAGAGTCATCATACTTTCTCCCCGGTCTGCTTCCCGATAAGGCCCGAAGGTTTAAAAAGGATGACGGCAATCATGACGGCGTAGGAAATGCCATCCCGGTATTCGGATGAAATGTATCCAGCGCCCATCACTTCGGCAATCCCCAAGACGCCTCCCCCCAGCATGGCGCCTGGAACAGAGCCGATGCCACCCAGTACCGCGGCGGCAAAGGCTTTGATGCCGGCCACGTAACCCATGGTGGGAAAGATGGCATTGTAATAGAGTCCCACCAGAATCCCCGCCATGCCGCCCATGGCCGAACCGATGGCAAAGGTGAAGGAGATAACGCGATTGACCCCGATTCCCATGAGAGCGGATGCGGTTTTGTCCTGTGAAATGGCGCGCATGGCCATGCCGATTCTGGTTTTGTGGATCGTGAGATGAAGGATGATCATGGAAAGAAGGGTAATGGCCAGAATAAACAGTTGAAGCCAGCTTAACGACACATCCCCAAAGGTTATGGCAGACTCGGAAAAAAATGCCGGCAGAATATCCCTGGGGTATGATTTGATCTGGCTCCCCCAGATGAGCATCGCCATGTTCTGCAGAAATATGGACATCCCGATGGCGGTTATCAACGCCGCCAGCCGGGGCGCCTTTCTGAGGGGACGATAGGCCACAAAATCGAGAATAATACCCAAGATGGCGCAGATCAAAAGGGTCAGGATAAAGGCCGGAAAAAACGGCATCCCCAGAACAGCCACCAGGGTGTAGGCGAGAAATGCGCCCAGCATATAGACTTCACCATGGGCGAAATTGATCAGCTGAATAACCCCGTAAACCATGGTGTAGCCCACGGCAATGAGGGCGTAGACGCCTCCCAGGGTGATGCCGTTCACCAGTTGCTGCAGAAAAAGACTGGACTGATCCAGGAGGCTTTCCAACGGTTAGTTAGGCCTCATTGGAGCTGTTTTTCAGCCCCGATCCATTTGCCCTTTTTGATCTCTTTCACAAAGGCCTCTTTAAGGCAATCCCCGTTCTTGTCGAAATAGGTTTTGCCCGCCACCCCATCATAGGCTTTGGCCTTGGTGTCAATGGAAACCAGGTATTCCCGAACTTTTTCCCTGTCCCGGCCTGCCGCGGCGATGGCGGCAGCGGCAATACCCACAGCATCATACGTGTTGGCCGCGAACCAGTTGGGATCTATCCCGAATTTTTTTTGGTAAGCTTTGATGAACCCGGCGGCTTTCGGTCCGGCTTTATCGGGAATGAAGGGGGTCGTTACAAAGAGACCCTCCGCATCGGGGTTATTCAGCATGAGATTGTCGTCTAAACCATCGGCGCCCAGAAAATCCACGTTTTTCATTCCCAAACTTCTGGCCTGGGAAATGATAAGGGTCCCCTGGGGGGCATACCCGGGAATGAATATGGCATCTGGTTTCATCATTTTGAATTTGGTGAGCTGGGGTTTAAAATCCGTGGTTTCAGCCGTGTAGGCTTCTTTTCCTAAGATTCTGATCCCGCTTTTTTTGGCCTGTTCCACGAAGGCTTTCATCAGGCCCATGGAATAGTCATTCATTTCATAAAAGATGGCTACCTTTTTGTAGCCTTTGACATTCTTGGCATATTTGGCCAGGAACAGGCCCTGAAAGTCATCTTTATAGACATTTCTAAAATAGTAAGGGCTGCTTCTGCCGAGGTTGATGTTGGTGGAGGCCGGCGAGATGGCGGGAAGCCTGGCTTCCTTGTAAATGGGAAGGGCCGCCAGGGATGCCGAGCTGCAAAGATGCCCAACGACCACTGATACTTCAGGATCGCCTGCCAGTTTGGTGGCCACTGTGGCCGCTTCTTTGGGATCGCACAGCTCGTCTTCCAGAATAACTTCAACCTTTCGGCCGTTGATGCCGCCTGCCGCGTTGATTTCTTCGGCCTTCAGCAAGGCGCCATTTTTCATGCCTTCGCCGAAAGAGGCCAGGGGGCCCGTAAATGGTGCGGCCAGGGGAATTTTGATGGAATTCGCCCATGAAGGACAAGTCAAAAACACCCAGAAACATAGAAAAAAGCCCAGTCTTTTCATAATTATCCTCCTTAACGGTTTGCTATCTTTTGAGAACACGGTCCTTAATCCGTTTGATATGACCGCGCCCCATCCCTTTCACTTCGCAACCCAGTTCGAAATATCGCTGGATATTCTCATCATCCAGAATCCCGAAGCAATCCACAACGGCCAAGGGTCCGCCGGCCATTTTTACGACCTCATCAGGCGAAAGGTCCAGGTAAGGGCGATGGCGAACAGCCAGGATGACCGCATCCGCCCCTTTTAGGGCCTCTGCCAGATCCTCTGTCATTTGAAAGTCGGAAAAATGGTCCTGGTTACGGAAAAACCGGGACCAGCTGGCGCCCACGGCGGGATAGGAATCCTGTTTCTCCAGCTCCCACCAGTGCTGCACATACGGGTCGTGGGCCCTGATCTCGGCCCCCATTTCGGTCAGCTTTCGCGCAATGATCTCGCTGCCGCTGTACCGGGTATCCCCCACATCCTCCCGGTAGGACGCGCCCAGCAGGGTGATCTGAGATGCGGCCACGATGCGGCCCATGTTCCTGAGCGCATCGCGCACCAGTTGGGCCGCGTGCAGTGCCCGGGTGTCGTTGATGTTGATGGCTTCCGGGGTGATTTTGAAAATATCGTTTTCAAATCCCATGAGATGTTTGTAGGCCCACATGCCCAACCCGCCGTCTTTGGGAAGGCAGTACCCCCCGATACCGGGACCGGGGAAAATGATATTGCTGTGGGTGGGTCGGATTTTAATGGCGTCGATGACCTTGACGATATCGACCCCATTGGTTTCGGAAAAAAGACTCCATTCGTTCAGAAAAGCCAGAATGGTGGCCCGGTAGCTGTTTTCCACGATTTTGCAGGTTTCACTTTCAATGGGCCGATCCAGTACGGTGAGGGGGTAATCCTTTATATTGAGCACCTGGGAGAGAAACCGGGTGACTCTGTCCCGGCTTTCGGGGTTGATGCCGCTGCAAACCCGCCAGAAATCCCGAACCGATCGCACATATTCTTTCCCCGGCATGACCCGTTCATAGCTGTGAGCCAGCAGCGGATCCGCTTCAATGCCTCGGGCCTTGAACCCTTTCTTGATCAGGGGGAATGCCACGTACTCAGTGGTTCCCGGCGGTACGGTGGTTTCGATCAAAACGAGACAGTGGGGGGATATTTTCTTGCCGATAATTTTAAAACTGTTCTCCAGAGCGCCAATCTCCGCGAACCCTGTTTTCAGGTCACCCAGGTCCTGCTTCAGGAAGTCACACTGCACATCCACCACCAGCACGTCCGCAAGGGAGAGGGCATCATGGGTAAATGTGGCGGTAAGGGTCTTTTTTTCTGTGACGCACCGCTTGATCAGAGACGCCACTTCCGGGTCCTCCGCCTTGATGGGGCTCACGCCACGGTTGAAGAGCGGAATCTTCCAGAAGCTTCGGGTGCTGGGCCGCTGCATGCCGATGACAAACTTATTGGGTCTGCCCGTTTCCGGGTCGACGGAGTCTGCCACGACACCGGCCATGACGGCACCCACAAACCCCAGGCCCATGACCACCACAATTTCGTGCCCCCGGTCGCGGTGTTCCTGTGCCAGTTGTTTTAATCTGTCAAATTCCAGAGCACTCTCTTCTTGGGTTGGAAGGTTGAATTTCTCCCCTTCCGGGCTGGTTGAATATTCCATATAAAGTTTACCTTAATCCATATAATTAAATGATTTACTTGCGTTTTAAAATCGCGGAAAAATGCGGGTCGGAAAAACCAAAATATTCCATTAGATAATTGAGATACTGACGAATGTCAAGCAGAAGGGTATGCCTTCTGTCGGTTCTTCAGCGCCAGACTGGCTGAAAAAAATATTGACAATTTTCCAAAAATCCTGTCTATTTATAAGTTAACTTTTGATTATAGTAAAGAGGAGATAACAAATGGGTATTAAAACGAAAGATGAGTATATTGAATCTCTGCGTCAGATGAAACCCGTGGCTTACATGTTTGGCGAGCGTATCACCAACGTGGTGGACAACCCGCGGCTTCGTGCGGGCATAGAAGCCACCGGCGCCACTTACGAGATAGCCGAAAAAGATGAATACCGGGACATGGTCGTCACCGAAAGCCCGCTGATCAACGAACCGGTCAATCGGTTCACCCTGCCCCCTTCCTCCACCGAAGACCTGGTGGCACGGGTGAAGGTTAACCGGAGTCTGGGAAATTATGTGGGCACCTGCCACCAGCGGTGTACCGGGCTTGACTGCCTGTGTACCCTTTCCATTGTCTGTTATGATGTCGACCAGAAATATGGAACCCATTACCACGACAATTTCAAGAAATTTCTGACGTATGTCCAGGAGAACGACCTGACCTGCAACGCCGGTGTCACCGATGTCAAGGGTGACCGCTCCAAAGGTCCCAAGGACCAGGATGACCAGGACATGTACCTGCGGGTGGTGGAGAAAAGAGATGACGGCATCGTGGTTCGCGGCGCCAAAGCCCATCAGACAGGCTCTCTTTCAGCCCACGAAATTATTGTGCTGCCCACCCGGGCCTTGAGAAAAGGCGATGAGGATTATGCGGTTTCCTTTGCCGTTCCCGCGGATACCAAGGGCCTGATCCATGTGGTGGGAAGATCCAGTTTGGACGCAAGGGAACTGGACGGATGCGATATGGGTAACCAATTCTATTCCAAGTATTGCCCCACCTTGATTTTTGATGATGTGTTCGTGCCCTGGGATCGGGTGTTTTTGTGCGGAGAGGTTGAATTTGCCGTGGACATGGTGGTGAAATTTTCGTCCTTCCATCGCCAGAGTCACGGGGGTTGCAAATCCGGAAAAATCGACTGTATGATCGGTACCGCCCTGAACATGATGGAGTATAATGGGACCACCAAACCGGGCCACATGAAGCAGAAGGTCATTGAAATGATCCACCGGGCCGAGACCCTTTACGGGTGTTGCCTGGCGTCCTCTTACGAAGGCGATGCCCAGCCCTCCGGCACCTATTTTATCGATACGGTCCTGGCCAATGCGTCTAAAATTCACGAGGGGAAAGAGATGGCCGAAGCCACCCGCCTGATGATCGATATCTGCGGCGGATTTGTAGCGGATCTGCCTTCCGACCGGGATTTTGAAAACCCGGAAGTGGGGCATCTTCTCAAGAAATATATGAAAGGCGCCGACGGCATTCCCGTGGAAAACCGGGTCAAGATGTTCCGCCTGGCGGAAAAACTGGCCATGGAAAGCGCGGATACCATCTCCGATATCCATGGCGGCGGTTCTCCGGAAGCCCATCGAGTGACCATCTTCCGGGAAACCAACGTGGAGCAAAAGAAAAATGCTTCGAAACGGTTGGCCGGTATTGAAGACTAAAGCGGCAAGCTGCAGTTTAAAGTTTAAAGTTTTAAGTTTCAGGTTTTTCAGTCAATGAACTTCTTGTTTTTTGTGACAGAAAACCAGGTGATAAGGTGCTAATGACTGATGCTTATGATGTTTTGATTATTGGGGCCGGCGTTGTGGGAAACGCCATTGCCAGGGAGCTGGCCCGTTACCGGTTAAACGTCGGGGTCCTTGAAAAGGAACTGGATGTGGGTATGGGCACCAGTTCCAGAAACAGCGGGGTTCTTCACTCCGGTATCCACTACAAACCCGGCACCCTGCGTGCGAAACTGAACGTTCAAGGGAACGAACTCATGAAGGGGCTCTGCCGGGACCTGAAGGTCAAAATTCAATATCTCGGCAAGCTTACGGTGGCCCAGGACCAGGTGGATATTGAAACCCTTGAGGCATTGAAAGCCCAAGGGGACGCCAACGGTGTGCCAGGCCTTGAAATCATTGATGTGGAGCGGATGCAGCAGATCCAGCCCGGGGTCGGCGGTATTCGCGCTCTCCATTCCCCCACCACCGGCATTATCTGCCCCTATGGGTTGACCATCGCTCTGGCGGACAACGCCCGTGAAAACGGCGTGGACTTTCACCTGGGTTCCCAGGTGACCGGCATTTTGAAGCGGGAAAACGGCTTTCAGGTGAAAACAGCCGGGGGCGGCTCATTTGAATCCAAAGTGCTCATCAATGCTGCGGGTCTTTACAGCGATGCCATCTGCAAAATGCTGGGCCTGACCGAGTATGTCATCTATCCCTGCCGAGGGGAATACCTGATTCTGGACAAACGCTTAAACGGAAGTCTCTCGGTCCTGATCTATCCGGCTCCCAGAAAAGGGAGTGCGGGCCTGGGAATCCATTTGACCAACACGGTGGACGGCAACATTCTAATTGGCCCCAGCAACGAATACGTGGATCATGCGGACGATTACGCCTGCACCGCCGACATTATTGGTCAGCTCAAGAAAGAAGGCCGGGAACTGCTTCCGGCCATCAGCACTTCTGATTTTATTCGGGGATTTTCGGGGTTGCGCCCCAAGCAGGCGCCGCCTTCGGTGAAAGGTTTCAAGGAATTCGTTATAGAAGCCAGGAAAGACATTCCCGGTTTCATAAACCTGGTGGGTATTGAGAGCCCCGGGCTGACCTGCTCCCCGGCCATTGCAATCATGGTTCGAGACATGGTGGGTGAGAAGCTGCCGCTTGCGGAGAAGGACCACTTTATTGCGGAGCGTGACGGTTTTCCGGGATCATTCCACGACCTGCCCGAAGAAGAGAAAGCGGACCTGGTGGCACAGGATCCCGACTACGGCGAAATTGTCTGCCGTTGCGAGCACATCACCAAGCGGGAGATTCTGGACGCCATCGAAAACCCGCTTGGCAGCAGGACCATGGCCGGAATCAAATATCGGTCCCGGGCCATGATGGGGCGATGCCAGGGGGGATTCTGCATGCCCAGAATCGTTCAGATACTGGAGAGGGATTTCGGTTATCAGCCGGAAGACTATCGGCTTTACAGTCCGGATTCGTATCTTTTTACGGGACGCGTGCGTTAGGAATAAATGAAGTATGCATGAAATAAAACGTGATTTAGTGATTATCGGCGGGGGGCCCGCGGGATTGGCTGCAGCGGCTGCCGCCCGGCAGGCGGGATGCGAAGATGTCCTCTTGATTGAACGGGACCGGATACTGGGCGGCATTTTGAACCAGTGCATCCATGACGGTTTCGGGCTGCACCGATTTGATGAGGCCCTTACGGGTCCCGAGTACGCGCAGCGATATATTGATGAAGTTAACGATGCAGACATTGAGACCCTGCTGGGAACCATCGTGCTGTCCATGGACCGCGAGCGTAAGCTCACGGTTTCTTCCAGGAAAGGCTACACCAGCATTAATGCCGGGGCCGTGGTTCTGGCCATGGGATGCCGGGAACGAACCGCCGGCGCCATATCCCTGCCGGGCACACGCCCATCAGGCATCTACACGGCGGGCGCCGCCCAGAATTTCATCAATCTGCAGAACATTATGGTGGGCCGCCGTGCGGTTATTCTGGGTTCCGGGGATATCGGGCTTATCATGGCCAGGCGGTTGACCCTTGAAGGGGCGAAGGTGGAGGCGGTTTTTGAGATTCTCCCCTATGCCAGCGGACTGCCTCGAAATATTCAACAGTGCCTCAATGATTACGACATTCCGCTTTATCTCGGTACATCGGTCACCAACGTACACGGCAAGGATCGCCTGACCGGGGTCACTGTGGCGGAAATGGACCATTTTCAGCCGGTGGCCGGCACCGAGCGGTTTGTGCCCTGCGACACCCTGCTCCTTTCCGTGGGACTCATTCCGGAAAATGAACTCTCCGCTGGAGCATCCATCAAAATGGAATCCAGAACCAGCGGTGCCTCCGTTGACGATACCTTCATGACCAGCATTCCCGGCGTCTTTTCCTGCGGTAATGTGCTGCACGTTCATGATCTGGTGGATCACGTTTCGGAGGAGGCGGCCCTGGCGGGTGAATTTGCATGCCGATATCTTGGCGGCAGCATTCCGCAAACGGATACCGCCATTGTTATCGAACCCAAAGACGGTGTCCGATATGTTCTGCCGCAGCAAGTATCGGGAAACAGTGATTTTACCCTGTCGCTCCGTGTGACCGAACCGTCCAGGGATCGTGCGGTCTGGGTACGGGACGGGGATCGGAAGGTCGCCCGGAAAAAACTGGTCCGGCTGCATCCGGCCGAAATGATTCGTGTCAAGATCAAGAAAGATAAACTGGAAAACGCCAGAAAACTGGAAGTGAGCGTGGAATGAAAAGAAAAGAACTCACCTGCATCGTGTGTCCCAACGGCTGCCCGCTGGAAATCGATTTTGAAGAAACCCCCGAAATCCAGATCACCCAAATTGAGGGCCATACCTGCGAAAAGGGATCCGAATGGGCAGAACAGGAATTGATCCGGCCCATGAGGACCATTGCCGGCAATATCCAGGTGAAAAACGGAGATTTTCCGCTGGTCAGCGTTCGAACCGATGCCCCCATCCCCAAAAACACCATCTTTCAGGTCATGAAAGAGATTCAATCCATCACCGTAAAAGCCCCTATATCCATCGGTGAAGCACTCATCAAGAATCCCGCGGGTACCGACTGCAATATCATTGCCACCCGGCATGTGAAGCCCTGTTAGACCCTCTTTGTTGAAGACTTATCTCAGTTGATTAAGAGTGTTAACAGTTCTTTGCTTTATAGCGGTTGTGATATCTTCCACAAGTTTATTCCGTTCATATCTCTCGATGAACTTCACGTATGTATTTTCAACCTTCTCGGGCAATTGATGACAGAAAGCTGATAATTGCTTTTTGAGAACAGAAGGGCTTATTCCTACCTCTTTTGCAAGCTGTTCCCAATGCTTTGCCATGACCCATTCCGGCCTATTCTCTCCGCCTATCTTCATGGCAAGTCTTTTTGCCAAATCTTCATAGATATTTGTGCAAAGCATATCATAGAAAGGTGATAGACGTATCTGCCTTGAATGATATAAAAATGATAAATTTTTTGAGTGTGCGTCCATGTTTCCGATCAAATAATTAAAAAACACCCATTGCAATAACTGTTGAAGGTCCTTAATTGGATTTGCAGAATACTCTCGAACAAAACCAAAACATTCTTTCAAGCCGGGTCCGCCATCAGCCTGATATTTTAATTCATGGGAAAGCCCCATGGCCTGACAAAAGTCTTCCTGATGAAGACGGCGCACTGAATCATTATCATAAAGTCTGTCATATCGTTTAATGAGCAGTGCTTTTTGTTCTTTTTCCTTAAGAATGTTGACTGGCGGTACAGGTAAATTCAAATCATCCGCAAGCATCATGCAAAAACACTCATTTTCAATTGATGAAGGAAAATTAAGCATGCCAGGTTTTAAAATATAATTACTCGGGGCGCCATTTAATGGGATGTGAAATATTGAATCTCTTAAAAAAAGAACAACCTTTTCCTGTGCCCCCGCAAGGGATATGCGAATGCCATCTTCTCCTGCGAGTAAAGGACGTTCAGGAATCTTTTTTATTAGTTCTGATAATTGTCCTCCTGATAACTGACGATACGAATATTGTTCACGCGATTCAGGCAAAATTGATTCGGGTAAGATTATTATTGCTCCCGCACATTCACCGCCGATACGTTTGAGAAGCATAAAATCGTTTTTTTCAGAAATACCAAGTTGTCTGGCCACCAGCTCTCTTACAGCAGATTCCGGTAATAGATTGGCAAAAAAGGGTTTTGCTTTATCATCAGGAAAGATGGCCTCCTGCATCGGTAAAGAAACGGATAACTGGAACGAATCAGATGCTTCAAGCCAATTTTTGGAATATTGGAATGAAAACAATCTCTTATCATCCAACCTAATAATGCTGACCAGGGTTTGTTCGAAATAAACATTCAAACTTTCCACTGTCAGCTGTCCCCCCGTTTAATGAGATGCAGCTCAAGACCAAGGCCGTTTAAAACTTCAAATATCTTACCGATTTGAGCGGTTGCTTTACCCTTTTCGAGTTCCAATACGAACTTCCTGCCAACATCGGTAAATTCTGATATTTCTTTTTGGGTCAAGCTCAGAATTTTACGTTCTTCGCAAATAAATCGCCCCAGTTCTTCAGGGTTATTGATTCTTGTTGAAGGTTTCAACTTATTCTCCAATTTAAAGTTTTCGATCAAGGACTTTTAGCATCATTTTAAGAGCGAATCAAGGAAAAGTCTCCGATCAGGGACTTTTGTTGGCTTTTTTGATAGCCCTGTTTTAAAAGTTGTCGTTCGGGGACTTTACGCTTCAATTTTGTTGAACATCTTTTGCAAGTTCTGGTATGCTGCCGAAAAACGGGATCATGAGAGCGGAGGAATGAACGTCATGTATACGAAAGCCGGCGTAGGAATGAGTCATCATCGCAATCCGATGATGGCCGGAGGAGAGGCCGTCGAAATGGCACTCAAGGATGGCGGTATTGAAAAACCTGACTTTGTCTTCATGTTTGCCACAGTGGGTTATAACCAGCAGGCCCTGCTCAAGTCCGTGCGGGAAGCCAGTGGCGGAGCACCTCTTTGCGGGTGCTCGGGCGAAGGGACCATGATGCGGGGCGAAGTGGATGAATCCAATTTTTCCCTGGTGGTGATGGCTATCAGCTCGGATCAGTTGCGTTTTATCAACGGGATGGGTACGGGTCTTAAAACCGATTCGGGCGGGTTAGGGCAGAATGTCGCTGAGACCATCGGGACTGAGATGGGTTCAGATGCGCTGGCGCTTTTTCTGTTTGCGGACGGCCTCACCTTCAACTTTGATCGGTTCCTCAGCGGTCTTGAAGGTGCGCTGAACCTGGAAGGTCTGTTACCGTTGATCGGCGGAGCTGCCGCAGATAACTGGCAGCTCACGCGAACCTATCAGTACTGTGACGACAAGGTTTTTTCCGATGGCGTTTCCTGGG